>NZ_CP025546.1:611847-917770 GCF_003614435.1 Mycobacterium paragordonae | reverse complement strand
TAGCCGGCGACCATGACCGGCACCAACCGGCGACTGCCCCAGCGTGGCAGGGCCCAGTGGCTGAACAAGGTCGCCGCGACCGAGCCGAGCGGCGCGCCGAACAGTGCCGTCCCCAACGCCCCGTCCGACAACCCGAGTGCCGCCTTGACCTGCGGGATATGGGCGGCCCAGGACGAAAACACCACCGCGTGAGCGACGAATGCGGCGGTCACGCCGATCTTTGCGCGGCGCAGTGCCGCGGCGTTGAGGCATGGGGTCGGAATATCGGGCTCCTTGAAACAAGCGGGCTCGCTGTCTACTTTCCCTGCCCGGGGCCCAACGAACCACGCCGCCGATGCACGCATACGTAAGATGACCCGCGTGGCCCGACGCCCTGGCTCTTCCCAAGGTCCTGCGCACCTGATCGAGTTGGTGCGCGACACCGTTCCCCCGATCCACCCCGGCGGGCGGCCGTTCATCGGTGCGGGCCTGGCCCTGGCCGCCGTCGGACACCGGCACCGGTGGCTGCGCCGGACCGGTCTGCTCGCGGCGGGCGCCTGCGCGGGCTTCTTCCGGCACCCGAAGCGGGTACCTCCCACCCGGCCCGGTGCCGTCGTCGCTCCCGCCGACGGCACGGTCTGCGTGATCGACACCGCCGTCCCTCCCGCGGAACTGAGCATGGGCGACACGCCGAGGCCCCGGATCAGCATCTTCCTGTCGATCCTGGACGTCCACGTGCAGCGGGCGCCGGTGAGTGGTGAGGTGGTCGCCGTGCAACACCGTCCGGGCAGCTTCCTGTCCGCCGACCTGCCCGAGGCCAGCGAAGCCAACGAGCGCACCAGCGTGCGGATCCGGATGGATCTCGGAGATGAAGGCCCCGAGGTCGTAGCCGTTCAGATCGCGGGACTGGTGGCGCGGCGCATCGTGTGTGACGCCCACGTCGGCGACCGGCTGACGATCGGGGAAACCTACGGACTGATCCGGTTCGGCTCGCGACTGGACATCTACCTGCCGCCGGGCGCGCAACCGATCGTCAACCTCGGCCAGCGCACCCTGGGCGGCGAGACGGTCCTGGCAGAGCTCTCATGATCAACAAACCACGGGTCGGGCGCACCGAAGCGCTGCATCTGCTGCCCAGCGCCATGACGGTGCTGTCCATCTGCGCCGGCCTCACTTCGATCAAGTTCGCGCTCGACCACAAGCCGATCCCCGCGATGGCACTGATCGCGGTGGCCGCCATCCTCGACGCCCTGGACGGCCGGGTGGCCCGCATCCTGGACGCGCAGTCCCGGATGGGCGCCGAAATCGACTCGCTGGCCGACTCGGTGAACTTCGGCGTGACTCCGGCGCTGGTGGTGTACGTGACGCTGCTGTCCAAGTGGCCGGTCGGCTGGGCCGTCGTGTTGCTGTACGCGGTGTGCGTCGTCCTGCGACTGGCCCGCTACAACGCCCAACAGGACGACGGGACGCTGCCGCCCTATGCCAAGGAGTACTTCGTCGGCATGCCGGCGCCGGCGGGTGCCGTGTCGATGATCGGGACCATCGGTCTCAAACTGCAGTTCGGTGAGGGCTGGTGGACCTCGGTCTGGGCCCTGAGCCTCTGGATCACCGGCACATCGCTGCTGATGGTCAGCGCCATTCCGATGAAGAAATTCCACACCCTGGCCGTGCCGCCGAACTGGGCCGCCCCGCTGCTGGCGGTGCTGGCGATCGCCGCGGCGGCCGCGGTGCTGGAGCCCTTCATCCTGATCTGGGTCATCATCATCTCCTACGTCTGCCACATCCCGTTCGCGGTGCGCAGCAAGCGCTGGCTGGCCAAGCACCCCGAGGCGTGGGAAGACGACAACAAGCAACGACGCGCCGCCCGGCGCGCGACCCGACGGGCCCAGCCGCACCGACGGTCGATGGCGCGGCTCGGGTTGCGCAAGCCGGGCAGGTGACGTGGCCCGGACCAATCAGCTCGCCCTCACCGCCCGGCTGAACACCTCTGCCGTCGATTCGCGCCGCGGCGTGGTACGGCTGCATCCGAGCACCATCGTCGCGCTGGGCATCCGGGAGTGGGATGCCGTGTCGCTCACCGGATCCCGCACCACCGCGGCGGTGGCGGGCATGGCCACCGGTGACATCCCGATCGGCATCGTGCTGCTCGACGACGTCACGCTGTCCAACGCGGGACTGCGGGAAGGCACCGAGGTGATCGTCAGCGCGGTCACCGTCTACGGGGCCCGCACGGTGACGCTGAGCGGTTCGACGCTGGCCACCCAGTCGCTGTCGCCGGCCACCCTGCGCCAGGCGCTGCTCGGCAAGGTGATGACGGTCGGGGACGCGGTATCGCTGCTGCCGCGCGATCTGGGACCGGGCACGTCGACGTCCGCCGCCACCCGCGCGCTGACGGCCTCGGTCGGGATCAGCTGGACCTCCGAGCTGTTGGCGGTCACCGGCGTGGACCCCCAGGGACCGGTCAGCGTCCAGCCGAACACCCTGGTCAGCTGGGGCACCGCGGTGCCCGACTCGTCGCGCGTCATTCCCGCCGTCGACGTCTCGACACCGGAGATGCAGGTCGAAGAACTAAAGGGGGCGCAGCCCCAGGCGGCCAAGCTCACCGAGTGGCTCAAGCTTGCCCTCGACGAACCGCATCTGCTGAAGACGTTGGGCGCCGGCACCAACCTCGGTGTCCTGGTGTCCGGGCCGGCCGGTGTCGGGAAGGTGACCCTGGTGCGGGCGGTGTGCGCCGGACGCAGGCTGGTGCAGCTGGACGGTCCGGCGGTCGGCGCGCTGGCCGCCGAAGACCGGCTGCGCGCGGTGTCGACGTCGGTCACCAAGGTCAGTGACGGCGGTGGGGTGCTGCTGATCACCGACGTCGATGCCCTGCTACCGGAAACACCCGAACCCGTGGCCGCGCTCATCCTCACCGAGTTGCGCAAGGCCGTGGCCACCGACGGCGTCGCGTTGATCGCCACGTCGGCGCGGCCGGACCAGATCGATGCCCGGCTACGCTCGCCTGAGTTGTGCGACCGCGAGCTCGGGGTGCCGCTGCCCGATGCCGGAACCCGCAAAGCGCTGTTGGAGGCGCTGCTGAAGAAGGTGCCCACCACCGACCTGGACCTCGACGCAATCGCCGCCAGAACACCGGGTTTCGTCGTCGCCGACCTGGCGGCGCTGATGCGCGAGGCCGCGTTGCGCGCGGCATCGCGGGCCAGCACCGACGGCCAGCCACCCAAGCTCAACCAGGACGACCTGATCGGCGCGCTGTCGGTGATCAGGCCGCTGTCGCGGTCGGCCAGCGAAGAGGTCGCCGTCGGCAGCGTCACCCTGGCCGACGTCGGCGACATGGTCGAGGCCAAGCAGGCGCTGACCGAGGCGGTGCTGTGGCCGCTGCAGCACCCGGACACTTTCTCCCGTCTCGGGGTGGACCCGCCGCGCGGGGTACTGCTCTACGGCCCGCCGGGCTGCGGCAAGACCTTTGTGGTCCGCGCGCTGGCCAGTACCGGGCAGTTGAGCGTGCACGCCGTCAAAGGCTCCGAACTGATGGACAAGTGGGTCGGGTCCTCGGAGAAGGCTGTGCGTGAATTATTTAGGCGCGCAAGGGATTCGGCTCCATCGCTGGTGTTCCTCGACGAGGTGGACGCGCTGGCTCCCCGACGCGGACAGAGCTTCGACTCGGGTGTGACCGACCGGGTGGTGGCCGCGCTGCTGACCGAACTCGACGGCATCGACCCGCTCCGGGACGTCGTCGTGCTCGGCGCCACCAACCGACCGGATCTGATCGACCCGGCCCTGCTGCGCCCCGGCCGGCTGGAACGGCTGGTGTTCGTCGAACCGCCCGACGCCGATGCCCGTCGCGAAATCCTGCGCACCGCAGGCAAATCCATCCCACTCAGCTCCGACGTCGACCTGGACGCGGTGGCCGCCGGTCTGGACGGGTACAGCGCGGCAGACTGCGTGGCGCTGCTGCGCGAGGCCGCACTGACGGCGATGCGACGCTCCATCGACGCCGCCGACGTGACTGCGGCGGACCTGGCCGCCGCCCGGGAAAAAGTGCGTCCGTCCCTGGACCCGCTGCAGATCGAGTCGCTGCGCCAATTCGCCAAGGCCTGAACGGCGTTTGCCCCGGACCCGCCGTAGAGCGCCGGGGCTTCGCTTTCGGGATTTTCTGCCATATATTTAGCCGTTCGATTCGCCCCAATGATGGGAGCCGCTGATGTCGACGTTTCTGATCGCTGCGCCGGAAGCTTTGGCCGCCGCATCGGCCGATGTAAGCGGAATCGGAGAGGCGATCAGGAGGGCGACGGCGTCGTGGGCGCCGGCCACCACGACGGTTGCGGCCGCCGCCGCTGACGAAGTCTCCGCGGCGATCGCGCGACTGTTCGGCAACTACGCACAGGGCTTTGTGGCGCTGGACGCGCAGGTGGCGGCCTTCGAGCAGCAACTGGCGCAGACATTGAGCGCGAGCGCTGGTGCGTATGCCGGCGCGGAGGCCGTGAACCTGTCGGCATTGCAGAACGTCGATCTGCATGCGCTGGGCGAGCAGCTTCTGGGTCCGATCAATGGGCCGGTATTGGCGTTGACGGGGCGCCCGCTGATCGGCAACGGCGCCAACGGCGCGCCGGGCACTGGCGCGGCCGGCGCCGCCGGGGGCTGGTTGCTCGGCAATGGTGGGGCCGGCGGTTCGGGCGCGGCGAGTTCTACCGGTGGAACCGGTGGGGCGGCCGGTTTGATCGGCCTCGGGGGTGCCGGCGGGGCCGGTGGCACCGGGGGCGGCACCGGCGGGGCCGGTGGGCCCGGCGGTTGGCTGCTGGGCAGCGGCGGGGCCGGTGGCACCGGCGGGTTCGTGTTGAACGGGGTCGGCGGCACCGGGGGTGCCGGCGGGGCCGGTGGCTTGTTCGGCGCCGGCGGCGCCGGCGGAACAGGCGGGTTGGCGTCGACCGGCACCGGCGGAGTCGGCGGCGCTGGCGGGACCGGTGGTCTGCTCGGTGGGCTGGTCGGCGCCGGCGGCGGAGTCGGTGGCGTGGGCGGTGCGGGAACCGTGGGCGGCGCGGGCGGGACCGGCGGCGTCGGTGGTCTGTTGGCCGGGGCGGGCGGGGCCGGTGGCACCGGCGGATTGGGTTTGGCCGGCGCCGGCGGTGCCGGCGGTAGCGGCGGGGCCGCGGGCCCCTTGTTCGGTAACGGCGGCGTCGGCGGGACCGGCGGCACCAGCTTGCTCGGCGACGGTGGGGCCGGCGGGGCGGGCGGGCACGCCGGCTGGCTGGGCTCGGCCGGTGCCGGCGGGGCCGGCGGCAACACCTTCGGCGGCGGCGACGGTGGCCACGGCGGGGCCGGTGGGGACGCGGGTCTGTTCGGGTTCGGCGGGACCGGCGGCGTCGGCGGGTTCGCGGTCGGCGGGGCCGGCGGGGCCGGCGGCAACGGCGGCGCCGGGGCGCTGCTGGTGGGCAGCGGCGGGGCCGGCGGGGCCGGCGCCCAGGGCTCTCCTCTGGCTGCCGGCGGAGCCGGCGGGGCCGGCGGCAAGGCCGCATTGCTGGGGTTGGGCGGAACCGGTGGGGTCGGCGGACTCGGCGCCCCGGCGGGTGCCAACGGCGTGACCGGCGCCAATGGGGTGTTGCTGCCGGCAGCGGCGCTGAACGTGATCAACGCGCCCAGCGTGTTGCTGACCGGGCGCCCGCTGATCGGTAACGGCGCTCCGGGCGCGGCCGGCAGTGGCGCCGCGGGCGGTCCGGGCGGGTGGCTGCTCGGCGACGGCGGGGCCGGTGGGTCCGGTGCCAACGGCATACCTGGTGGGCCTGGCGGGGCCGCGGGATTGTTGGGCAGCGGCGGCACTGGGGGTGCCGGCGGGTTCGGCGCGGCCGGTGTCGGGCGCGCCGGCGGCCAGGGCGGCAACGGCGGTCTGTTCTTCGGCAACGGCGGCGGCGGCGGCGCCGGCGGGGTCGGTGCGCCCGCAGGGGTCAACGCCAACGGCGGCGGCGGCGGGGCCGGCGGAACCGGCGGGATCTTCGGCGCGGGTGGGGGCGGCGGCACCGGCGGCATGGCCGGTGCGACCACCGCTGGTCTGCGCGGCGGAGGCGGCGGCGCCGGCGGCGCCAGTGGAGCCCTGAGCGGACTGGTCGGCGCCGTCGGCGGGGGCGGCGGGGTCGGCGGAGCCGGGGATATCGGCGGTGTCGGCGGCCTCGGCGGGGCATCCGGCATCAGCGGTTCGATATTCGGCGGCGGAGCCGGCACCATCGGCGGCTCGCTGATCGGTGCCGGGGGCGTCGGCGGTGACGGCGGTGTGGGCCTCACCGGCGCCGGTGGGGTCGGCGGACAAGGCGGGACGGGCGGCCAGTTCGCCGGCACCGGCGGCTCCGGCGGCGCCGGCGGATCCAGCCAGACCGGCGCCGGCGGCGTCGGCGGCACCGGCGGCCTGGCCGGCGCGTTGGGTTCCGGCGGCGCGGGTGGCGTCGGCGGGTCCGCCGGCGGGTCCGGCGGTGCGGGCGGGCTCGGCGGCGCTGCGGGCCTGATCGGAGGCGGCGGGGCCGGGGGAACCGGCGGATACGCCGCCGCAGGCCCGGGTGGGGCCGGCGGCCACGGCGGGGTCGGCGGTTCATTCCTGGGCAACGGTGGCTCCGGCGGCTCCGGTGCAGAAGCCGCCGCCGGCAAAGCCGGCGGCCACGGCGGTATCGGCGGCAGCTCGGTGCTGATCGGCAACGGCGGCAACGGCGGCAACGGCGGCTACTCCACCTCGGTCAACCTGCTCGGCTTGCCCGGCACCGTCGGCACCGGCGGCTGGCTGGCCGGACACAACGGCATCCCAGGCCTGCCCATGAGCCCCAACCTGCTGGTCAACGGCAGCTTCGAGTTCGCCAGCCCCTCCACGACGGGCTTCAGCTCGGTGACCATCCCGGGCTGGACGGTCACCGGTACCCCGACCATCGTCCCCTACGGCACGCCGCTCACGTATCCCTCGCCGACCTCGACTCCGTTCCCGACGGTGCCGAACTTCCTCGGCTTGGGCTTCCCCGGCAACCCTGCCCCAGGCGCGGGAAACAACTTCGCCGGCGGCGGTCCAGTGGCCACGTCGTCGATCAGCCAGACCGTCAATCTGGCCGCCGCAACCGCCAACATCAACACCGGCACCGTCCCTTACACGCTGAGCGGACTACTTGGCGGCTACCTACTCGACCCGTCCTCGACCGCTGTCCAGGTCACCTTCCTCAACGCCAGTGGCGCCACTCTGGGTACCGGCTCGATCGGGCCGGTGTCGACGATCGACCGCCTGGGAATGACGGGATTCCAAGCCCGCGACATCTCCGGCACCATCCCCGTCGGCACCACCTCCGCGGTCGTCACGGCAACCTTTACCGACCGCAACCCGATCCTGGGCAATTACAACGGCTCCTTCGCCGACAACCTGTCGTTCACCGTCGGCGACCCCACCCTGACCGCGCCGGCACTCACTGTCCCGGCGTCAAATGTGAAACAGCTCGACCACGTCTTCTTGATCTATATGGAGAACAAGGGCGCGGCCGACATCCTGGGCAGCGTGAACGCCCCGTACCTCAACAGCCTGATCAATACCTACGGCTACGCGAACAACTACTACGCGCTGGGCCACCCAAGCGACCCGAACTACTTCCGGATTATGGGCGGATCGGACTTCGGCCTGATCTACAACCCCGCCTCGCCCTCCATCAATGCGCCGAACCTCATGCAGGCCATGGACACCGCCGGCATCAGCTGGGTGGGCTATGCGCAGGGAATGCCGTATCCGGGTGCCATCGTGTCCTCCGGGGATTACGCCGTCGACGCTCTACCCTTCGCCCAGTTCACCTCCGTCTACAACAACACCCCCACCTACCTGCAGACGCATCTGCAACCCCTCACCCAGCTGAGCATCGACCTGCAGACCACCGGGACCACTCCGAGATTCTCCTGGATCGCCGCCGATGGCTCCTACAACATGGAAGGTCCGGTCGATTTCCCGGGCGGTGCGGCGAATTGGTTGGCCAGCCAGCTCACCAACCACCAGTACAACGTCGCCGCCGGAGACCAGTTCCTGCAGCAGACCATCTCGACGATCCAGAACTCGCCGTCATGGAACACCGCGGGCCAGAAAGACGCGATCATCATCACGTTCGACGAGGACTACAACAACCTGTCTCTGGGCATCGGCAACCAAGGCAACCTGATCAACACCATCGTCATCCCGAACGATGGCGCGGTGACGTTCGGCGGCATGCAGGCCGGTCACTTTGTGACCAACACCCGCTACGACCACTACAGCCTGATGTCGACACTCGAGTACGCCTTGAGTCCCACCGCGGGAACTCCGCTGACCACGCTGACCTTCAACGACAAGTACGCCATCCCCATGAACGACTTCTGGAAGCCGTGACGGCCAGGCCCGCCAGGTCACTCCGACAACTGAAACTCCACCACCGCGGCAACCGAGTCCACCGCATCGAGCAACGCGGCCAACCGATCCGCGGCGGACGGCGCCGACAGCACGGCGTAACGGTCGGCCGGCCCCATCGGGACCCGAGATGCCAACGCGTACAACAGCTTTGACAGGTCGGCGCCTTCTTCGTAGTCGAACACCAGGTCGCGACTGGGCAGTTCGGCGTCCTGCACCTCGGCGATCCGCTCGAACAGCGCCCAGACCCGGTCCTCGGCGTCGAGGAACGCAGCGGCAGTCACCGGCGGTCCCGGCTCGTCGGGCCACACCTGCACCCGGGCCCGCGGGTAGGGGTCGTCGGGCAGCCACTGCAGCACCTTGATGCGATCGCCCATCCGGCACTGCAACACGTACCGCCCCCCGCCGGCGTCCACGTAGTCTTCGATCGTCGCCAGGGTCCCGACGTCAGAGCGCGCGTCACCGCCGCCGACCTCGCGGCCACGGGAGATGAGCACCACGCCGAAGCGGGGGTCGGGGCTGTCCAGGCAATCCCGCACGAGCGCGGTGTAGCGCGGTTCGAAGATGCGCAGCGGCAGATCCTCATCCGGCAGCAGCGCCGATTCGAGTGGAAACATCGCCACGTCAATTGATTCCATCCGCCTCGTCCCCTTTCTCCCCATAACTATGCAGCAGCGCCCGCACGGCAGCCGAGACATCGGCCTCCAGCCAGCCCGGTAACGGATCGTCGTGGGCGTGGCGCCGCACGACGGCGTACGGCAGATCCGTAACGGCGCGGTACACGGCGTCGAGTGCCCGCGGTTCGGCGGTGCCGTAGAGCTGCAGCGTCAACTCGCGCATCCGCTGCGTCAGCGGCGCGTTCATCGCGGCCAGCGTCTCCGTGAAGTCGGTGTCGGATTGGCTGTCGACCAGGTCCGCAGGCCGAATGGTCAGCAACAGCCGGGCGTCGTCGGGAAGCTCGCGGGCAAAGCCGACGGCCGCGACGGCCATTGCCGCGGCATGGGCGACCGGGGTACTGCCGGTGGCCGCCAGCGCGCGCTGCTGGAACCGGTCCAAGGCGCGCAGCCAGGCGGCGATCACCACGCCGTCCCGGTTCCCGAAGCGGTGATACAGCGTGCCGGCCGGGGCGCCGCTGGCCTTGGCTATCGCCGCGACGCTGGCCGCCCGCGGGCCGGCCGTGAGCACCAGCGCCCGGGTTGCATCCAGAATCACATCGGTTTCATGCTTCCGCGGAGGTGCCACGATCTAGTATGGTCCTTCTATATGGAACGATTACCCTATATCGATGGGCATGCTATCGCGATCCACGCCACACCGGAGCAAGTCTGGGCGGCACTGCTGGCCAAGACGTGTCGCGACCCCGCCGACCCGAGTACGGTTCCGCTGGGCTTCACCCTCGAGGAAGCCACGCCGCCGCGCCGACTGGCACTCAAGGGCCGTCACCCATTCGCGGCCTACCGCCTGGTCTACGAGCTGGATCCCGACGGCGACGGGGTTCGGTTGCGCGCCTTGACATTCGCGGCATTTCCCGGGTTGCACGGAAAGCTGTATCGGGCGCTGGTCATCGGCAGTGGAGGACACCGAATCGTGGTGCGCCACCTGCTTCGGCGCGTCGCCGCCCGCGCCGACGGCAGTCGAGTGTGCGTCTAGCGTTTCGACGGTGCAGCCACAGCGGGATACTCGCCCTGGGTTCAAGGAATCTCGACGGTGTGAGCACACTCGAACCCGCGCGCCTCAGATATCCAGCTCGGCCACCAGCGCGTCGACGACCGAGCGCAGGTCGCCGTCGTGCTCCTCGGCCACCCGCCGCTGCCGTTGGTAGGACCCGCCCCGGCGCGGGATGTCCGCCACCGCCGCCAGTTCGTCAGAACACTTGAGCGACTTGGCAATCGGCTCCAAGCGGTTCAGCACGTCGTCGAGGTCCTCGGTGACCAGCCGCTCGTTGCTGTCGGCATCCAGGATGATCACGGCGTCCAGCCCATAGCGGGCCGCGCGCCACTTGTTCTCCTGCACGTGCCACGGCGGCATGGTCGGCAGCGGCTGGTCGGCCTCCAGCCGGCGGTCCAGGTCGACGATCAGACAGTGCGTCAACGCGACCAGCGCACCCAGCTCCCGCAGATTGGACACCCCGTCGCAGATCCGCACCTCGAGCGTGCCCAGATGGGGGGAAGGCCTTACGTCCCAACGGACTTCGTCGACGTGGTCGATGATGCCGGTCTTCTTCTGGTCGTAGACGAAGCCCTCGAACTCCGACCACTTCTGGAACTGGAACGGCAGCCCGGCGGTGGGCAGCTGCTGAAACATCATCGACCGGTTGCTCGCATACCCGGTGTCCTCGCCGCCCCACCACGGCGACGACGCCGACAGCGCCAGCAGGTGCGGGTACTGGTTGAGCAGCGACGACATGATGGGCATGACCTTGTTGGCCGACGAGATCCCGACATGCACATGCACGCCCCAGATCAGCATCTGCCGGCCCCACCACTGGGTGCGCTTGATCAGTTCGGCGTACCGCGGCGCGTCGGTGAGCTTCTGGTTGGACCACTGCGCAAAGGGATGGGTGCCGGCGCAGAACAACTCCATGCCGCGGTCGCGCACGATCCGGCGGGCGGGGCCCAGGGTGTCGCGCAGGTCGGCCATCGCCTCGGCGGCGTTCTCGCAGATGCCGCTGACGACTTCGACGGTGTTGCGCAGCAATTCCTTGTGCACACGCGGGTTTTCGCCGATTTCGGCGATCACCGCGGTGGCCTCGTTGCTCAGGTCGCGGGTCTCGGCATCGACGAGGGCGAACTCCCACTCCACGCCGACGGTTGGTCGCGGCGAACGAGCGAAGTCGATGTGGCTACGCGCCCGGCTGGACGGCAGGCTGCCCGGACCCTTACCCAGATCCAATGACACCGCACGCCACCCGCTTGCCGGCGTCACCGGTTGTCATCGTCGTCTCGTCGGGACCCGGTGTCCCGTCGTTCTGCTTGTAGCGGTCCGCCGGAATGTTGGCGAAGTTGTCCGCGCCCGCGTGGATGATGATCGCGGTCTTGGCGCCCGAGGTCAGGTCGTCCATCGTGAAGGCGTCCGTGGTGGTCACCAGCGTCCCAGAGCCGTCCTTGCGCACCTGCAACGGCGGCAGGTCGCCGCTGGCGTGGCCGCTGGCGCCGGGCAGCATGAGATGCCCTCCGGCGGACAGGAAGTCGCCGGGCGCGCCGCCATTGGGCGCGACGGAGTTGGGCTCACACTTGCCCACCTTGTGCAGGTGCATGCCGTGGAAACCGGGCGAGAGCGCGCCGGTGCCGGTCGTCGCGACCGTCACGGTGGCGTAGCCGTTGGCGAACTCGAACTTCGCGGTGGCGATCTCTTTGCCGTCGGGACCCTTGATGACGGTCATCAGCATCTGCGCCGCCGCCCCCGCCTGCGGACTCGGCGTCGCCTCCTGGTGACCCGAGGTCGACGGCGCCGGAGATCCCGTCCACACCGACGGGGTGGTGCCCGGAGTCGACGTGGCGTGCTGGGGCGACGAGCATGCGCTCACCAGAGCGACAAACGTTACGGCTGCGACTTTCAGACCGGCAGGCTTAGGCATAGCCGAGAGCCTAGCGTGACGACGATGCGGGTTGAAACAACCCGCTGAGGAGTCGCGCAATTCGGGCCCCAGCGTGACGACGATGCGGAAACAGCGTCAACCCATGACCAAAACGATGACGCCGGGCGGTTGGTCGGAAAGTGCTGAGATCCGCTTTTCCACCGGCGCTCCCAGCTTCTTGCCCACCGCGTCCGCGGTGGCCTTTTCGCCCTCTTCGCCGTAATAGACGGTGGTGGCGGTGACGTCGGCTACCGACAGGTTGGTCACCTCGGTCACCTTGAATCCGGCCGCTTTGAGCTCGTCGGCGGTGGTCTTGGCGATGCCTTCCTTCGACGATATGTTGTACACCCGCACCTCGGCCTCGTTCGCCGCGGCCGGCTTGGCGCTGGTCGACGAGGACGGCGTCGCGGGGGCCGAGACCGTGGTCACCGGCGACGCATCGTCGTCGGACTTGCCCGAGGAGTCCAGGGCCTGCCAGCCGAGCAGCAGGAATATGACGCCCAGGAACAACAGCACCATCACCATGGCCCGCAGGGGAAGCCCGGAAGAGTCGGGTACGCGCTCGTTCATCGAGCCCACTGTAGCCCGGGGGCGCCTCAGGTCACCTCGAAGCCGAGCCGGCGTGCGGCGCGGGCCTTCTGACGGCTGGCACGCAGCCGCCGCAGGCGCTTCACCAGCATCGGATCGGCCGCCAACGCCTCCGGCCGGTCGACGAGCGCATTGAGCACTTGGTAATAACGCGTCGCCGACATCGAAAACAGCTCCTTGATCGCGTCTTCCTTCACCCCGGCAAATTTCCACCACTGACGTTCGAAGGCCAGGATGTCGTGTTCGCGACGGGTCAGCCCATCGGCGATCTCAGCGTTGTCCCCCGATCGATTTGCCCGCGCCATGGCGCTGTCCATATCGCTTCCCCTGGACCCTTCCGGCGAAAACTCGATTGACTCGAATGACCTGACCTAGATCGGGGGCATTCTCCGGCGATTATTGAAACACGCCGCCATCTGCTGAGCCGGAAACCGGACCCGCGAGTCGGCCGAGTTGCTGTGGAATACGCCGCGTCCGCGCCCGGCAGGATGCCTGGCAGACGGCTTGCCGCCCCGGCCCCCCGTCGGTTTGATCACACTTGCCGCCCGCCCGCGCAGGGCCGTGCACAAACTCGTCGGCCGCCACGCCCCACCCAATCGCCCGCCTCTCCCCCGCAAGCGGGGAGGTGCCCCACCTCGGCCCGTTACGGGCCGCACCGTCGGTGGGCCCTAAGCTAGCCGACCATGGCCGTCGTACCCATCCGCATCGTGGGCGATCCCGTCCTGCACACTCCGACGACGCCGATCCCGGTCGGCGCCGACGGATCGCTCCCGGCCGACCTGCCCGCGCTGATCAAGGACATGTACGACACGATGGACGCCGCCCACGGCGTCGGCCTGGCCGCCAACCAGATCGGCTTCGGGTTGCGGGTCTTCGTCTACGACTGCTCCGACGACCGCGGACTGACCAACCGCCGCCGCGGAGTCGTCGTCAACCCCGTGCTGGAGACCTCCGAGATCCCCGAGACCATGCCGTCGGCCGGACACGACGACGACGAAGGATGCCTGTCGGTTCCGGGCGAGTCCTTCCCCACCGGACGTGCCGACTGGGCGCGGGTCACCGGACTGGACGGCGAGGGGAAGCCGGTCTCCATCGAGGGCACCGGCCTGTTCGCCCGCATGCTGCAGCACGAGACCGGGCACCTGGACGGATTCCTCTACGTCGACTGTCTGATCGGCCGGCACGCCCGGGCCGCGAAGCGGGCCATCAAATCGCACGGCTGGGGCGTTCCCGGACTGTCCTGGTTGCCGGGCGAGGGACCCGACCCGTTCGGTCACTGATGATCTCGTGGCCGGCCCTCGGCACGCGGGTGACGCTGCGCTACCGCCGGCCCCCCGGGTCAGTCCCGCCGCTGACGGACGCGGTGGGCCACCTGCTGGCCATCGACCCGACGGTGCGGGTGCAGACGAAGTCCGGAGTGGTGGTCGAGGTGGCGCCGGCGGATGTGACGGCGCTGCGCATCCTGACCCACGCACCGGTGCGCACCGCCGACATCCGCAGGCTCGAATACGCGGCCGCCGCGGACTCACCAGGCACCGAACAACTTTGGCTGGACGGCTGGCTGCTCCGCGCCCACGGGCCCACCTTGGCAGCTAATTCAGCTGTGCCCCTTGATATTTCGGCCAACGCCGCGCGCATCCCGACGATTTTCGATTGGTACACCGAGCGCGGCCTCAAACCGCGACTGGCGATCCCGGACCGCCTGCTGTCGCCGCCGGCCGACCTGGAATGCGAGCTCGTCGAACAGCTGCTGGTGCGCGAAACAGCCGCAGCGGAACCGGAATACGTGGTCCTCCCGGACACCGCCTCGACCACTGCGGCGGAGCAGCAGGGCTTCCGGCTGCACCATCGCCGCCGCTACCTCTACCGCCCCTGACTCTCGCCACCGATAGGAGACCACCCATGCCCGAGCTGTTGCGGCTGGCCACCTGGAATGTCAACTCGATCCGCACCCGGCTGGATCGGGTCGTGGACTGGCTCGACCGCGCCGAGGTCGACGTGCTGGCCATGCAGGAGACCAAGTGCTCGGACACCCAATTCCCCGCGCTGCCACTGATCGAGCGCGGCTACGAGGTGGCACATGTCGGGTTCAATCAGTGGAACGGCGTGGCGATCGCGTCCCGCGTCGGCCTGGAGGACGTGCAGGTCGGATTCGAGGGTCAGCCCACCTGGAGCGGCAAGCCCGATGTGGCCGCCGCGTCCGAAGCCCGTGCCGTGGGCGCGACGTGCGGCGGCGTGCGGGTGTGGAGCCTGTACGTGCCCAACGGCCGCTCGCTCGACGACCCGCACTACAGCTACAAGCTGGATTGGCTGGCAGCGCTTCGTAATACGGCCGAAGGCTGGTTGCGCGCCGATCCTTCCGCACCCATCGCGCTGGTCGGGGACTGGAACATCGCGCCCACCGACGAGGACGTCTGGAGCACCGAGTTCTACCAGGGCTGCACGCACGTCTCCGAACCGGAGCGACAGGCTTTCAACGCGATCGTCGACGCCCAATTCAGAGACGTGGTAAGGCCTTTCACACCGGGACCGGGGGTGTACACGTACTGGGACTACACCCAGTTGCGCTTCCCGAAGAGGCAGGGAATGCGGATCGACTTCATCCTGGGCTCGCCGGCGCTGGCTGCCCGGGTGGTGGACGCGCAGATCGTCCGGGAGGAGCGCAAAGGCAAAGCGCCCAGCGACCACGCACCGGTCCTGGTGGACCTGCGTAGCACCTGAGAATCTCTGGTCATGTCGGCGGTAGGGGGGTATACAAACAGGAGAAACCGAGGCCAGGGAGGCATCATGGGTGTCGTCGATCAAGCGGTGCGGGGCGTGGGACGAACGGTGAGTCGTGCCGCGACGGCGACGACGTCCGCCGCGGGCGCCGTCGGAGGCGCGGCCGTCAACGGCATCGTCGGCGGTGTCAAGGGCGCCGCAGAGGGGATCCAGCAGGGGCTCAGCACCGGCAGCAAGTCGACACCGGCCGCGGCCCTGGCCATCGGCGCGATCGGCGCGGCGGGTTTGGTGGAGTGGCCGATCCTGTTGGCCGTCGGCGGGGGCGCGCTGTTGCTGCGCAGGCTGAGCCATTCACCCGAGCCGCCGGCGCAGGCCGTGCAGCCGGCCAAGGCCAAACTCGCGCCGGTACCCGACGAGCCGCCGGCCAAGAAAGCTCCCGCGAAGACGGCGGCCAAGAAAACTACGGGCCGCCGGGCCGGCACCGGCGACCTGCGCAGCACGAACTGACGAGGCGTCGATTCAGAAAATCAACCAGTTGCTCGGCGGTACTCCACCGCAGCGGACCGGGTGGCGACCGACCGCCGATGGCACCGCTCGGTGGTCACAACCTCCAGCACGCCAACACGCCACAGCAGCGCATAAAGTTCGGTTAGAGGCCCCCTCAGCAACACGGCGAACGACGCCGCTAACGGGTCGGTCGGGTGTTCTGTCGTCGTCATATCTCCGACGGTGACCGCATCAACCGGCAGGACGGCAAATCCGACGTTACCGAAAGGCAAATGATGGCGGAAAAGAAAGAACGCCGGCACACCCCCCAGCGGGAGGCCGTGGACCGGATACGTGCAGGACACACCTTCGCGGTGAACCTGCCGATCGTGGGGAAGGTGACCGTTCCCCCACCCGAGCAGCTGGCCTATTTCGGCGGGCTGATCGCCCTGACCGCCTTCGAACTCATCGACTGGCCGGTAGCCCTGGTGATCGGCACCGGACATCTACTGGCCAGCAATCACCACAACCAGATCCTGGAAGAGATCGGCGAGGCCCTGGAAGAAGCCGATTAACCTGCGCTGTTGAAGCTCAGCGTCACCCGGGTCCCGCCGGACGTGCGAACGGTCTCGACCTGGTCCGCCAGGCCGCTGATCAGGGTCAGCCCGCGGCCCCGCCGGCGACTGCGCCGGCTGGCCGATGAATCGCCCACCCACCGACCGGAGTCACTGACGCTGATCGACACCGCGTCGCGCCGTAGAAAAGCCTCGATCGACACCGTCTTGCGGGCCTCGCAGCCGCTCCCGTGCTCGATGGCGTTGGTGACGGCTTCGCTCACCGCCAGCAGGATTTCCTCTTCTCTAACTACGTCGTTGGCGACCAGCCACTCCCGCAGTCGGGTGCGTGCGGCGGGGACGTGCGCGGAGGTGGCCGGCACCACCATGGCGAAACTGCGGCTCCCCGCGTGGCGGGGACGCGCAGCGAGTACCACCACGTCGTCGCGGTAGCCGCCCGGCGGCGTCATCCGGTGCAGCACCTCGGCACACACGGATTCGACGGGCAGGCCGGCGCATTCGGCGGCCACGGCCCTGAGCCGGTCGAATCCGTTGTCGAGCGTCTCGCCGGCCCGTTCGATCAGTCCGTCGGTGTACAGCAGGACCAGGCTGCCCGGCGGCAGATCAGCCGTCGCGGTCACCGACGCGTCCGGGGATGCGTTGGTCGCCACCGGCGGCCGGCGACCCTCTTCCAGGTAGACCGGATCCTGTTCCGGTGACACCAGCAGCGGATACGGATGCCCGGCACAGAGATAGCTGATGCGTGCCGGTTCCGTGCTGGTGTCGATGGCGGCGTAGGCGACGGTCGCGCACCGGGCGCCGGCCACCGTCAGCGCATACCGGTCCAGGGCGCCCAGCACGCTGGCCGGATCATGCGCGGTCAGCGCCGACACGGTGACCGCGGCGCGCAACCTGCTCATCACGATCGCCGCCGGCAGACCGTGGCCCACCACGTCGCCCACCGATACGCCTATCCGGTCGGGGTGATCGAGTCCGGTGGCCGAGAACCAGTCCCCGCCCACCCTGATCGCATCACCCGCCGGCTGGTAGACGGCCGCGACCACCGCGGCGGTCGACCCGCGATCGAGGTCCAGCAGGTGTTCCTGGAAGTCAACGGCGATGCGGTGCTCCCGCGCGGCCAACCGGATTCGGTCCAGAGCCGACGCGGTGATGTCGGCGGTCCGGGCGAACAACTCGAGTTCGGAGTCGGTGAAGCGGCGCGTGTGCGGCCACAGCAGCGTCAGGACGCCGACGACGCGGCCGCTGCCGGCGCGCAGCGGGTGTGCCACGCAGGCCCGGACGCTGCTTGCGGTGTCGTTCACGGCGTGGCTGTACCGCTCGGGCAGGTCCAAGGTATCGGGGATGACCATCCCCTGACCGCTCGCGATGACGTCGACGCCCACCAGCGGGCTGTCCAGCCTGGCGACGTGGTAGCGGTCGCGCAATTCGGCCGGCAAGGTCCCGGCGAATTCGAACTGGACGTGATCCTCACCGTCGACGACGACGCCGATCGCCGCGGCGGGGGCATCGCCGCTGGCGAACGGGGAACGCAGTACCGCATCGAGGAGACCGGCGATCGAGTCCGCCGCCTGGACGGCCGCGTCCAGCTGCAGCAGGCCCGCGGATTGCTCAGCACGCTGCCGCGCTGCCGGGCCTGCTGAATCGGCGAGACCGGTGACGGCGGCCGTGACCGCACTGACCGCTCCGTCACTGCCCAGCACCGGGTTCACCGCGAAGGTGAAGTTCCGCGGAGCCGACTCCCGCACGACCGGCAGCATCAGCCCGTGCGACCAGGTCGCGACCCCGGTCGACATGACCCCGGTGAGCAGTGGGCCGATCTGATCCCAGTCCTCCCACCACAGCTCCCGGGCCGTCCGGCCGAGAGCGCCCGGGTTCTTCTCCTCCAGCAGGGACAGGTAAGCGTCGTTGTGCCAGACGAACAGCTCCGGTGCCCGCAGAAATACGATCGTGGGAGACCGCGACGTGAGGGTGTTGGCTACCGTCGTCCGGATCTCGGCCGCCCAGTCCCGCGGCGGGCCGAGCGGATGAGCCGCCCAGTCGAAGTCGGCGAACTTCCGGCCCATCTCGCCACCGAGCTTGACCGCAGTCGTGAGGTCAGCCGGTAGCGGAGGGAAGTTCATCGTTGCAACGCGTCAGACACTGTCGGATAGATCTCGAAGATCCGGTCGAGCTCGGTCACCCTGATCGGCTGCAGCACCTGCGGGTGGTCGGCCACCAGACGCACTACCGTCCCGGCGGACCCCCCTGCCTCGTGGCAGTCGAGCACCGCGTTCAACCCGGCGCTGCCGAAGAAGTTCACCGCCTGCAGGTCAACGACCACCAGACGCCTCGGGTGGGTGGTGGCGACGTCGAGTGCGGCGGCCAACTGATCGCTCAGATAGTCCGCGGTGCTGGAGTCGACGTCGCCCTTGACGAGCACGATTACCGCCTCCTCGCCCGACTCACACGCGACCTCCAGCAAATCCATTACGTACCCGCCTAAATGTGTCAAATTTCGGCCGGTGGCTAGGGTGCGGATGCCCGAATCCGCTACCTTTCCCGTCCCAGATATGTGGAGCTTAACCCCAGCTCAGCGTCCTGATTCCGCAGGGATGCGCTCGTGCACCGTCAGCAACAGGTGATCGAACTGGCTCTGAGCGACGGTGGACGGGTGATCCAGCGAGCTGACCTCGTCCAGTAGCTGCTTTGCCAGACCGCGCAGTTTGGTGTTCGTCTCCTGCGACCGCCACTGCAGCACGCGGAACGCCTGCTCGGAGCTCACCCGGTACACGTACATCAACACACCCTTGGCCTGCTCGATCGCGGCCCGGTTCTCGAACAGGTCCGGCAGGGCGTCATCGAGCACCTCCTGGCGCGCCTCGTCGAAGCTGTTGGTGAGGTCGATGTAGTGGCCGGCGGTGCCCAGCACGGCGCCGTTCTCGTCCAGCATGCGGTCGGCCACCACGATCGCGTCGTGCTCGGTGCCCGCGGTGTCGATGAACCGGTGCCGACTCGAGAACGGCTCCCCCGACTGCAACGCATAGTCCAGCAGATCCTGGACGTGGGCGCGGTCTTCCGGATGCTTGTGCGACATCAGCAGCTTTGTCGTGGGTTCCACGGAACCGGGCTCGTAACCGTGCATCCGGGCCACCTCGTCCGACCATTCCCAGCGCTGTCCGACGAACCAGAATCGGAAGCTGCCGACGTTCAGGTAGGGCCGGGCTCCGGCCGGCAGCACAGGACTGGCCGACTGCTCACGACCATCGTTCTGCACGCACCCATCCTCCCATCACGCTCCGGCGAGGGCCACTTCGCCTTCTGACTTTTCTCTTCTCGCGGCGGCCTGACCAGCGCGTTCAACGATTATGCAGGAAGTGCGCAACACCTGTTGGAGACAGTCTCTTCATGTCGTATGTGATCGCAGCCCCCGACCTGGTGGCGGCGGCGGCAACGGACCTGGCGAACGTTGCCGCCGCCGTCAGCAGTGCCAACACCGCAGCTTCGGCCGGGACCAGGACCGTCCTGGCCGCCGGAGCCGACGAGATATCGGTGGCCATCGCCGCCCTGTTCGACACCCATGCGCAGGCCTACCAGGCGGTCAGCATTCAGGCCGCCGCGTTCCACGCCCAGTTCGTGCAGGCCCTCAATGCCGGTGCCGGCGCCTACGCGAGCGCGGAATCCGCCAACGTCGGCCAGGTCGTGCTTGATGCGATCAATGCTCCCAGCCGGATGCTGGTGGGCCGGCCGCTGATCGGCGACGGCGCCAGCGCGACGACCCCGGGCGGCAGCGGCGAAGCGGGCGGCATCCTGTTCGGCAACGGCGGCAACGGTGCGGCGGGTGCGCCCGGCGAGAGCGGCGGCAACGGGGGCGCTGCCGGATTGATCGGCAACGGGGGCGCGGGCGGGGCCGGCGGGGTCGGGACCACGGGTACGGCGACCAGCCCGGCTGGGTTCGGCGGCACCGGTGGCAGCGGCGGTGCGGGCGGCATGTTGTTCGGGCAAGGTGGCGTCGGCGGGACCGGCGGGGTCGGCGGCGCCGGGTCGGCCGGCGTCGGCGGTGGCGGCGGCTTCGGCGGCTCCGGCGGGCCCGGCGGGCCCGGCGGCCTGCTGTACGGCAACGGTGGCGCCGGCGGCGCCGGCGGAGCGGGCGGGGATGGCGGCGCGACACAACTGGCCGGAGTGGGCGGGGGCGGCGGCCACGGGGGTTCGGCCCAGATCTTCGGCAGCGGCGGCGCCGGCGGCGCCGGCGGAACCGGTGGCGGCGGGCCCACCACCGGCGGCACCGGCGGAACCGGCGGCGAAGCCGGCCGCGGTGGATGGCTCCTCGGCGACGGCGGGGCCGGTGGGGCAGGCGGAGACGGCGGAGCCGGAACCGCGGGCGGGGGCGGCACCGGCGGGCAGGGCGGCAACGGCGGGTTGAGTGGACAGATCGGTAACGGCGGGGCGGGCGGCGCCGGCGGCAACGGCACGAGCGCCACACTCGGCGCGCGCAATGGCGGGTCCGGCGGCACCGGGGGCTTCGGCGGCGACTCCTCACTGCTGGGCAACGGCGGCCTAGGCGGCGCCGGCGGGTTCGCCGGGGACGGCGGCTCGATAGGCGTCGGCGGCACCGGCGGTGGTGGCGGCAATGGCGGGCACAGTGCACTGTTGGGCAGCGGCGGCGCCGGCGGAATCGGCAGGCCGGGTCGCAGGGGCCTGTTCGGCGGCGTCGGTGGCAACGGCGGCGACGGCGGCGACTCCGTCGGCCTGATCGGGGACGGCGGCAACGGCGGCGCGGCCGGCGCCGGGGGTGTGAGCTTCAGCCCGGTCGGTAACGACGGTCCCGACGGCACTGGCGGCAACGGCGGCATCAAAGGGGTACTTTTCGGCACCCCCGGCGCGCACGGCTGAGTTCTGGCGGCCGGCCAAAACCGTTCGGCATGTCCGGCGCGACAGGCCCACCCGGCTGAGCCCCTGCCCATCCGCTCCGCGCTGCGCTAGCGTGGGAGGAGCCCGGCGAGCTGGGCGAGCCCAATAAATCACGCGGGAGCGCAACCCTCATGCGCTGAGAGGACGGCTGGGGCCGTCGACCGTACGAACCTGACCGGGTAATGCCGGCGTAGGGAGATAGCGATGACCGTGACTGTCAAACCATCAGCACCGTCCGTGACCACCGGCCCGATTGCGGGAAGCAGCAAGGTCTACCGCGAGCTGGACGGCATGCGCGTCCCGTTCCGGCGCGTGCACCTGTCCACCGGTGACCATTTCGACCTGTACGACACGTCCGGGCCCTACACCGACTCGGACGCCGTCATCGACCTGGCCGCCGGCCTGCCGCCGCGCCCCGGCGTGGTCCGGGACCGCGGCACCCAGCTGCAGCGCGCGCGGGCCGGAGAGATCACCGCGGAGATGGCGTTCATCGCCGCCCGCGAAGGCATGCCCGCCGAACTGGTGCGCGACGAGGTCGCGCTGGGCCGTGCGATCATCCCGGCCAACCACAACCACCCCGAGATCGAGCCGATGATCATCGGCAAGGCGTTCGCGGTCAAAGTCAACGCCAACATCGGCAACTCGGCCGTCACGTCCTCGATCGCCGAGGAGGTCGACAAGATGGTGTGGGCCACCCGATGGGGCGCCGACACCATCATGGACCTGTCCACCGGCAAGAACATTCACGAGACCCGCGAGTGGATCCTGCGCAACTCCCCCGTGCCGGTCGGCACCGTGCCCATCTACCAGGCGCTGGAGAAGGTCAACGGTGACCCCACCGAGCTGACCTGGGAGTTGTACCGGGACACCGTGATCGAGCAGTGCGAGCAGGGCGTGGACTACATGACCGTGCACGCCGGCGTGCTGCTGCGCTATGTCCCGCTGACCGCCAAGCGGGTCACCGGCATCGTGTCCCGCGGCGGCTCCATCATGGCCGCCTGGTGCCTGGCGCATCACCGAGAGTCGTTCCTGTACACCAACTTCGAGGAACTCTGCGACATCCTGGCTCAGTACGACGTCACCTTCTCCCTGGGCGACGGGCTGCGGCCGGGCTCGATCGCCGACGCCAATGACGCCGCGCAGTTCGCCGAGCTGCGCACCCTGGGCGAGCTGACCAAGATCGCGAAAGCCCATGGCGTACAGGTGATGATCGAGGGACCCGGGCACGTTCCGATGCACAAGATCGTCGAGAACGTGCGGCTGGAGGAGGAACTCTGCGAGGAGGCCCCCTTCTACACCCTCGGACCGCTGGCCACCGACATCGCGCCGGCCTACGACCACATCACCTCGGCGATCGGCGCGGCCATCATCGCCCAGGCGGGCACCGCGATGCTGTGCTACGTCACCCCCAAGGAGCACCTCGGCCTGCCGGACCGCAAGGACGTCAAGGACGGCGTGATCGCCTACAAGATCGCCGCCCACGCGGGCGACCTCGCCAAGGGTCACCCGCACGCACAGGACCGCGACAATGCGTTGTCGCAGGCGCGTTTCGAGTTCCGCTGGAACGACCAGTTCGCGCTGTCGCTGGACCCCGACACGGCGCGGGCGTACCACGACGAGACGCTGCCCGCCGAGCCGGCCAAGACCGCACACTTCTGCTCGATGTGCGGACCGAAGTTCTGCTCGATGCGCATCACCCAGGATGTGCGGGACTTCGCCGCCAAGCACGGGCTGGAGACCGAGGAGGACGTCGAGGCGATGCTGGCCAGTGGCATGGCCGAGAAGTCGCGGGAGTTCGCCGAGCACGGCAACCGGGTGTATCTCCCTCTCACCCAGTGAGTTTCCTCCCCCTGGCCCAGCCGGGATCAACGCCGCTGCGGGTGCTGACCATCGCCGGATCGGACTCCGGCGGCGGCGCCGGCATCCAGGCCGACATGCGCACCATCGCGCTGCTCGGCGTGCATGCCTGCGTCGCCGTCACCGCGGTCACGGTGCAGAACACGCTGGGCGTCAAGAGCTTTCACGAAGTGCCCGACGACGTGGTGGCCGGGCAGATCGAAGCGGTGGTCACCGACATCGGCGTCCAGGCCGCCAAGACCGGGATGCTGGCGTCGTCGTCCATCATCGAGGCGGTGGCACGCACGTGGCGTGAACTCGACCTGACCGTGCCCCTGGTGGTCGACCCGGTGTGCGCGTCCATGCACGGCGACCCGCTGCTGGCCGCCTCAGCACTGGATTCACTTCGCAGCCAACTGTTTCCGATCGCCACCCTGGTGACACCCAACCTGGACGAAGTGAAGCTGCTGGTCGATATCGACGTCGTCGACCCGGAGTCCCAACGCGCCGCTGCCGAAGCGCTGCACGGTCTGGGTCCGCGCTGGGCGCTGGTCAAGGGCGGACACCTGCGCTCGTCGCAGCGCAGCAGCGACCTGCTCTATGACGGCGAGGAATTCTACGAGTTCGACGCCGAGCGACTGCCCACCGGCAACGACCATGGCGGCGGCGACACACTGGCGGCGGCGACGGCGTGCGCGCTGGCGCACGGATATCAGATGCCCGACGCGGTCGCATTCGGAAAGCGATGGGTCACCGAATGTCTGCGCGCCGCATATCCACTGGGCGGCGGGCACGGCCCGGTGTCCCCGTTGTTCCGGCTCGGCTCATGAATCTCGGCTCATGAATCTCGACGACATCGCCGGCATCGCCCACGAACCCGCCGACACACCGCAGGGCGTGGCGGTACTGACCCACGGCGCCGGAGGAAATCGCGATTCCCCTCTGCTGCAACGGATTTGCGACGAGTGGGCGCGCCAGGGCTGGCTCGCGGTGCGCTACAACCTGCCCTACCGGCGACGGCGCCCTAAGGGTCCGCCGTCCAACTCCGCCATCGCCGACCAGGCGGGCGTCGTCGAGGCGATCGAACTGTGCCGCACCCTGGCCGACGGACCACTGATCGTCGGCGGGCATTCCTACGGCGGCCGGCAGACCTCGATGGTGGTGGCCGCCCTGGAGGTGCCCGTGGACGAGTTGACGCTGTTCTCCTACCCGGTCCATCCGCCGGGCAAGCCGGAGCGCCGCCGCACCGAACATCTGCCCCGCATCAGCGTGCCGACGGTCTTCACCCACGGCACCTCCGACCCGTTCGGGACCATCGTCGAATTGCGGGAGGCCGCGGCGCTGATTCCCGCGCGAACCGAGATCGTCGAAATCACCGGCGCGCGGCACGATCTGGGATCGAAGACCCTCGACGTGCCCGCCCTGGCGGTCGATGCGGCGCTTCGCCTGTTTCGGTCTCCGGGCCAAACAGCGTGACATCCATCAGCTTTCGCACGCACGCCTGCAGGTAGGCCGACTCCCCCATCCGGCCCAAGTCGACCACCAGGGCCATCGCTGCGTGCACCAGGAACCGAGCCGGGACAGGCGTGAGCGACGGCCGCGCCGCGGTCAGCAGCCGAACCCAGGAATCAATGGTCGACAGCTGCACGTTGTGCAGCAGCATCTGGTCGGCGGGCGTCAGGTTGGTCCGCTCGGTGTAGTAGACGGCGCCGAGTTCGGGGTTGGCGAACGACGTTGCCACATAGGCCTCGATCAGCAGCGCCAGCGCCTGCCGCGGTTCGGTCAGGGCCCCGACCACCGGCGACAGTTGCCCGGAGACCCGGTCGGCGGCCCGGCGCAAACCGGTCGCCAGGATCTCGCACTTGCCGGAGAAGTAGCGATAGATCCCCGACACCGGCACCCCGGCGGCCTTCGCGATCTGAGCCATGCTCGTCTCGGCGTAGCCACGTTCTTTGAACAACATCATCGAGGCGTGCAGCAGCGCCTCGTAGACGCCGGCGTCCTCGGTGAACAGTCGCCACGATGCCGGCCGCGGGAAGACATCTTCCGGCTGTGGGAGTTCCGCGGCGAGAATCCCGGACGCCGCCGCACCGAACAGCGCCCGGATCTGATCGGCCGGCAGCCGCCCGGAATGGTCGACGATGCTGCCGATCACGCTCAACACGCCCGCCGACAGCAGCCACCGCTGTTCGGACCGCAGTCCCGGCCGAATCTCGTTCAGCGGCTTCTGAATTCGGCGATTGATCAACTTCAGCTGGTCAGCCAGCTCGGCCTGGTCCCCGGCCCGCAGATAACGCGCCTGCCAGCGATACAGGCCGCCGGAGGCACGGTTTTCCAGGGCCGCGTCAATGAGCCCGGCAATGATCCCGTCCCGGACCTGTCCGGGGTCGGTACCGACGTCTTCGAGATCCGTGGCTTCGACGAGCTGGCGGCTCAGCGTCAGCACCGCGTCACGGAACAGGTCGTACTTGCCCGCGTAGTGCCGATACAGCGCGGGAGCCGACACCCCGACCTTGGCCGCGATGGTTTCCATGCTCACTGCGTGATAACCCTGCGCGCTGAAAGCCTCGGCCGAGGCGCGGGCGATCTGCGCCTTGCGGTCTTTGGGGCGCCTTCGAGGCGGTGGCGGCACCACCGGTAGGGCGCTCGGACCGGACGCGCTGGACACTGCCCCACTGTAGCCGGAATAACACCGCCCCGAACCCGCGAAAGCTACCGAGGAGGGGGAATCTCCATTAACATATGTAGCCATTGAGGGGTGGTCCGATGGTTGGTACAGCTGCTGGCCATCGGGCTTACAAATAACGATCCAGCCATCGTGGCGAACCCCTCATTAACATGCTGGGGGGAAAATGTGAGCCACCGTCAGCTGTTCATCGGAGCGGCGGGCCTGATACTCGGAGTCATCGGGTTGGCGGCGCTGTGGTTTCCGGTTTATCTCGACCAGTTCGACCACTACGGCATGCAGATCAGTTGCGGCGACGGCCTCGGCTTCCACCTGGCTATGGCCCACGCTGACAGCGCCGCGGCACAGTGCGGCACCGCCATGCTGGTCCGGCGGGTTTGGGCGATCCCGACCGTTGCGATCGGCGGCGTGATGGTCACCTGGTTCGTGATGAAGTGGGCCCAGACTGAGCGGGAGCCCGCCTGACCCGCGTGATCAGCCGGGGTAGCGGGAGTAGCACCCGTCCATCTCGCCGCCCACCCCGGATCGGAATGCCGCGATCCGGGTGAACCCGGCCGGGACGCTGATGCCGTCGGCGTCACTGGCGACCATGTGGTTGGTGAGTAGTCCCGCGACAGCTTCGTCGAGGTCACCGGCCGTCAGCACCAGGGAGTTGCCGGACGGCAATTCGATGTTCTCGGCCATCTTGCGGTGTGCGACGCCGGTGAGGCACGCGGTGCGCAACGCGGTCCACGGGCTCTGCATCGCCAGCCCCCGCTCGTGCTGCACCGCCAGCGCGTACCGCGACATCACGATCGACAGCGCGGTGTCGTCGCCCTGCGGCAGGCTGTGTTCCTTCTCGCCGGCGACCTTGCCCATGGTCGCCAGTGCGGGCAGGTCGACGTTGATCGTGTTGGTGGCCGGGCAGTAGGACGCGGGCGGGCTGGGCTTGGCATCCGAGCAGCCGCCGGCCTTCAGGACCAGCGTGGGCGGGCTCTTCGGCGAGAAGATCTTGCCCATCAACTCCATCAGCGTCTTCAGAGTGTCTTCGGTGATCTGCACTTCGCCCGTCTCCGGGTCCCCGCCGGTGTCGACCCGCAGCGCGGTCGGCAGATCGCCACGACGCTGCTCCACCTCTGCCTTGTTGATCCCCGCGCACGCGGAGGTGCCGGTGATGAAACCCATCTGGAAAGCGCTGACCCGGTCCAGAGCCGAGCCGTGCTCGTCGTCGTTCTGGGAGTCCGCGTCCATCACCGGGTCGCGCGTCGTGATGATCCCTGCCAGCACGTGGTCAAGCCCGTCGGCGGTGCTGATGTCGAAGCGCGGCGACTTACCGGAGGCCACGTGGTACATGTAAACCCCGGCGAAGCAGTCGGCCTGCTGCTCGCGGACGATGGTCGGGTCTTTTCTGGTGACCAGCTTGGCCATGGTCTGCAGCGCGTGACCGAATTCGTGCGCCAGCACGCCGTTTACCGACATGTCGCCGAAGTACTTCTGCGCGACCGCCATGAATACGCCACGGTCCCAGGCGATCATGTTGCACCGTGAGGTGAAGAAGGCGTTGACCAGATCGTAGGTCTCGTTGTGGCAGACGATCGGACTGTTCGGGTCGTTGGAGTCATACGACACCAGCTTGTCGACGGGTTTGAAGGACCCCTGCAAGGGTGCGGTGTAGTTGTTCTTCCAGAATTCCTCGATGTCGTTGACCGACAGCAGCGACAACTTGTCGATGGGCCCGTTGTTGGTGTTGAGCACGGTGCCGGTCGGTGCCGGCCCATTCGGTTTCGCGCCGCTGGGCCCGTCGGTGGCCGGCAGCCCGCCCACCCGGAACGGATCGTTGAGAACCGACACCGCGCGTCCGGTGACCATGGTGGTACAGCCCGCCACCACGAGCACCGCAGCCAGACAAGCCGTCACGGCGCGTGACGACGCGACCACCCTGCGCGAGCGCAACTTCATCTGATCAACCCCGTCCACCGCCTGCACCGAAGGAACATCATTCTAAGGGGGCCGCAACCCAATACTCAGCACTTAGTGCTGCGGGACCCTCAGGCCGCGGCACCGTGCGAAAACGCCTGCTGCCCAAAAAGGATCAGGCCGGCGTCCGCGTGTGAGCTGCCCATCTCGGCGGCCGCGCCGATCATCACGAGAATCAGGTACAGCACCATGAAGGCGATCCCGATCCCGCCGATGATGATGCCGGCCAGCGCCAGGCCCCGGCCCCCTTGACCGTTCTGCTTGATCTGATTCAGCGCGATGATGCCGAACACCACGCCGAGGATCGGCCCGATGCCGCAGATCCAGCCCACCAGCGCCGACACCAGAGAGGCGATGGCCATCGGGTTGGTGCTGCTCCACGGCGGTGGCGGATACCCGTAGCCCGGAGCCGGCGGCGGATACCCGTAGCCGGGCGGCGGCTGGGAAGGCTGGTAACCGTATCCACCCGCGGGCGGTGGGTAGTCACCCGGCGGCGGCGGGTAGCCCGGCGGTTGATCCGTCACAGGGAACCTCCTATGGGAAACGACGATCTCGTCGGCGGTGAGCCGGCCCTAGCTCGCAGCACACTTTACTCAGGAAACCCGCGTCCGATGGCGTTTGTCGTGCGGTGTGACCCCGTTGACGCCGCCGATCGAATCCGCATAGGTGCCGACCGCAAAGGCCACCCCGGACCCCATCACCGCCAGCGCGTCGCGATTGATCTCGTCGACGGTGTCGCGGGGACCCTGATAATTCGGGTCGAAGGCGGCGCCGGGTTGCCCACCCCAGAGTCGCGCCTGCACAGTCGTTTTCGTCTGTGAGGCACCGGTGTTCATGCCACCCACCGGCACACCGGCGACCAGGAACGGGTGGTAGTCGGTCCTGGTGTTCACCGGCATGTCGGCCGGGCGTTTGCCGGCCAGGTTCAGGTAGCCGGCCAGGGTGCGCTCGATCCCGGCCGACCCCTCCGGAATGTCCGATGCCGCCACACCGGGCCCGGCCGGGCCGGACTGATCTCCGTCGTCGGTGAAGAAGCCGGGGTTGGGGGATCCGAGCATGTCGAAGTTGAGGTAGAGAGCGATGTCGTTGAGCGCGTTGTTGTCCAGGCTGAACACGTAATCCATGGACCCGTTGAGCCCGTTCTCCGCAGCACCCCAGAAGGCGAACCGCACCGCGTTGGCCACCGGCGGCAGCGGGCCCAGCTGCAGAGCGGTCTCCAGCACCGCCGCCACCCCGGAACCGGCATTGTTGATGCCCGGACTTTCAGCCGGGCTGTCCAGATGGGTGCCGACCATCACCACCTCATTGGCCGACCCGGTCTTGGTCTGCGCCAGCACATTTCGCGACACCACCCGCACGTTCTCGGCGTCCAGTACCAGCCGCACCGAAGCGGTGGACCCCTTCAGCGCGGCCGCTCCATTGGCCCCCACCACCGCGACCGGCACCGTCAGCTGGTTGTAGTAGCCCGGGTTGAACAGCGTCGGGGGCGCCCCCTGACCGCTGGGCTGGCTGATCACGATCACCGCCGCGGCGCCCCTGCCCACCGCGGCGTTCTGTTTGTCGACCACCGAGCAGCGGCTGTCGTCGACCACGGCGATCGCCCCCTTGGGCAGCGCGGCCGCATAGTCCCCCGCACCGCAGCCGGCGGCTTGGGTCGGCCGCACCACCTGACCGGTCAAGCCACCCGGCGGCGTCCGCACCAGAAGCGAAGCCTGGTCCACCGGGAAGCTGCGGCCGCCGACCGTCAGGGTGGGCTTGCCCTCGGACACGTTCCGCATCCGCTCGAACTGCGGTGTCGAAACGTCGAACCCCTTGCCGCGCAGGGCTTTCACCACGTAGTCGACACTGGCGTCATAACCCGGGGTGCCGGTCGTCCGGTTGCCCTTGTTGGCGTTGGCGATCTCCTGCAGCGCGCGCAGGTGGACGAACATGCCGTCCGCGGTCACCTTCGCGGCCAGCGAACGGCCCGGGTCGGGTGCGGCGGCCGGTTGCCGGGCCGGCGGGTGGGTCGTCGCGCAGGCCGCGATCAGCAGCGTCAGCAGGAGGACGGCGAGCGGCCGCGTCATGGCTTGGCGAGCACGTGCCGGACGCGGTCCTCCATCACCGGAACACCGTTGTGCCCGCCGAGATCCTGGGCGTAGAGCGCTACCGCGTAGGCGACACCGCCGCCCTGGATGCCCAGCGACGTCCGGTCGATGTGCTCGAGATTGTCGCCCTTCTGGTGGTAGTTGGGGTCGAACGGCTCGTCTGCCTTGCCGCCCCACAGCTTGGCCTGGTCCTGGGACATCTTGACCTCGGCGCCGGAGAACAGCCCGCCCGACGGGATACCCGCCAGCGTGAATCCGTCGTAGTCGGAGCGACCATCGAAAGAGGTGTCCTGGGCCGTCTTTCCGGCCTGCTTCAGGTAGGCGACCAGGGTCCGCTCGATGCCGGCCGACCCCTCGGGCACCACCGGCTGGCCACGCGCGTCCATCGGCAGCGACTGGTCGCCGTCGTAGGTGAAGTAACCGGGATTCGGCGATGCCAGCATGTCGAAGTTCAGGTACAGCGCGATGTTCTTCAGGCCCTCGGCGTCCAGCGACTCGACGTAGTTGCGGGAACCGATCAGGCCGAGTTCCTCGGCGCCCCAGAAGGCGAACCGCACCGCGTTGCGTACCTGCGGCGAATTACCCAGCTGCACAGCGGTTTCCAGGATCGCTGCCACCCCGGAGCCGTTGTCGTTGATGCCCGGGCCCTCCGGCACGCTGTCCAGATGGGCACCGGCCATCACCACGTCGGTCGGCGATCCGGTCTTGGTCTGCGCGATGACGTTACGGGCCTTGAAACTCTGGGTGTTCGCGGCCAGTTTGATGGTCGCCGGACCCGACTTGGAGCGCAGCTGGAAGCCAACGGATTTGGTGATACTGACCACCGGAATCTTCACTTCGGTGTTTGCTCCGAGCGTGCCGCCCATCGATTGCTCGTCCACGTTGTCGACGACGATCAGCGCCGCCGCACCGCGCTGGGCGGCCGCGTCCTCCTTCTGCGCGAATTGGCAACCGCCGCGGTCGACGACCACCACCGCGCCCTGCGCCGGCAGCTTGTCGTAGTCGGCCGGCGCACACCCGGGGCTGTCTCCGGTGGGCGCGAACAGCAGCGGCCCCGTCACGCCGCCTTCGGGTGTGCCGAGGCTGTATTCCAGCGCACGCGCGTCTGCGGTCAGGCCGCCGGCCTCGACCGAACCCTTTTCCGAGTGGAAGACCCGGGCCGAGAACTCGGGTGTCTGAACGTCAAAACCGCTTTTGCGCAACGTCTCGACGACGTAGTCGACGCTGGCTTCATAGCCCGGAGTGCCGACCGCGCGAGTGCCGTTGTTGGCGTTGGCGATGTCCTGCAGCTTGGTCAGGTGCGACATCATCGCGTCGGTGGTGACCTTGTTGCGGATCGTGTTCGCGAACTCGCCCGCCGCTTGGCCGCTGCCGCTGGACCCGGTCTGGTTGGACCCGCGCCCGCAGCCCACCCCCAGGAAAGCGACGATCGCGATAACGGCCAGCACCGCCGGAATCATCTTCGATTTGTGCACCATTGCGCCCACGTTAGACCAGATGCGAGAGCGGCACTTTCAGACGTACAGCATCAGACGTACAGCCCGCTGAATGGGGCAAAGGGCAGATTTCGCACCACGAACCAGACCACCACCAGCGACAGAGTCACCATGGCGGCCCAGCGGTTGTGCTGCCAACCCCGGATCCGCCGACCGGTCACCCGGCCGTACGTCCAGGCCAGGTAGGCCCAGACCAGGAGCCCGACAGCGACCAGACCGAGCGCGTTAAATCTGGCGGCGGCCAACAGATCACCGTGCATCAGGCTGTACAGCATCCGCATGCTGCCGCAGCCGGGACAATCGATGCCCAGTAACGCTTTGGTGGGGCAGGTCGGCAACGGGCCGTTCGGGGTCGTCGGGTCACCCAGCCAAATGCCGGCGCATGCCACAGCCGAGGCTGCGGCCACGAACACTGGGGCGCTCAATCGCGCACCCAGCTTCGCGGACACCGACCCTTGGCGGGTCACCATCGGATCAGCCCAGGCTCAGTGCGTCGACCATCATCATGGCCGCCGAGCTGGTGTCGGTGTTCATCGCGCCCAGCGCGATGATGACGCCGTAGATGATCGCCCCGACCACGCCGGCGATCACGGAGTACTTCACGAACTTCTTGGCGCTGTCCGCCGCCGCTTGTGCCTCGGCGTACTGACCCTGCGCCCACAAACCACTGACCTGCGTGGACTTGACGATCGCCACGATCCCCAGAGGAAGACAGCAGAACAGCGTCGCCAGGATCGACCAGACCAGGTAATTGTCGGGCTGCTGACCTGCCGGCGGCTGCTGCGGCGGGTAACCGGGAGGGGGTGGTTGTGTCATGGATTCTCCAGTCGAAAGAGTTAGCTGGCGTGAAGCGAGGCTTACCATACCGGAGAGCAGTCTCGACGGCATCACCAATCTGAAATTGCTTGTTGGACACCTCCACCGCTTTCGTGGCGGTCTTGGCGTCCGCACCCGGCCGGCGCCCCGGCCAGGCACCAGATCCATTGACACCGAATGGATTTCGGTGCGTTCCAGTGCCGCGATCGATGCCCAGACAGACAATTGCCGACGGAATGTGTTGGACCGCTCCGGCGTAGCTCTACGATGCCAATTGCCATGTAAGCCCTGTTCTACGGCGAGTTTGAGAAATACACTCACCGATATCAACGCAGCCGCATATGTCGGTCGGCCGACTTTTAAGGAGCCAGGAGTTGTTTCACCTCAACACGGTGCTGCGAGCCGCGACGGCGGCGGCGCTCACGGGTGGCCTCATGAGTGGCTTTGCCTGCCTGGGCACCGCTACGGCGAACGCCGACCCGAATGACACGCTGGCGGCTTCGCTGTCGAAGGGCTATTCGTTGAGCAACTGCACACCCAAAGAGCCTCCGGCGGGGGTGGCGGCCGCGATCAACTGCGGACAGAACGCCGACGCCGCCGGCCCTGTCAAAGCGACGTACCTGCTCTACAACAACACCGGCGACCTCAACGGCGGATTTACCGCCAGTATCAAGGATGAGAGCCTCACCGCATGCGGTGACAGCGGCCAGTCACCGACCACGTGGCACACCGGCAGTGCCGGCGCCACCGCGGGACAGGTCGCCTGCGGTACCTACCAGGGCGCCGCGGAGGTCATCTGGACCACTGAGGCCAAGAATGTGCTGAGCTACATCCGCGGATCCACCACCGACGTCCAGGCGCTCTACCAGTGGTGGCGCACCAACGGCTGATATTTCGTTCGGCCGCAGGGACTTTGTGCCTGCGGAGCACTTCCCACAACAACCAAGGAGATGAAATGACCTACCTGAAGAACGCGCTGCGGGGCATCACGACCGCTGCGCTCGTCGGGGGCTTCGCCTGCACGGGCGTCGCCACCGCATCCGCGGACCCCACCGACGCGTTCGCCGGCTCGCTGTCGAAGGGTTACTCCTCGAGCAACTGCGGCTCACAGGCGGTTTCGGAGGTACAGTCCGCATTCCCGTCGGTGCAGGCCGTGCTCGCCTGTGGCCAGAACGCCGACAGCAGCGGACCCGCCTCGGCGAAGTACTTCCAGTTCCCCAACAGCGCGGACCTGGCCAGTGCGTTCACCAAACTCATTGGCAGCGACCAGCTTACAAACTGTGGGGACGCCAAGTCGCCGACCGTCTGGCACCAGGGCAGCTCCACCGACTCGGCCGGACAGGTGGCCTGCGGGACCGATGACGGCAAGGCCGAGGTCATCTGGACCGTCGACGCCAAGAACGTGCTGGCTTTCGTCCGGGCATCGGGTGGCGACACCTCCTCGCTCTACCAGTGGTGGCGCACCAACGGCTGAGCTGAATTACAACCGGCTCACAATCAGGTCAGCGACCGCCCGCATCCCCGCTTCGTTGGGATGCAACGGAGCCGGACGACCAGGTAGCGGCACAACGACTTTCACCGTCCAGGGGTGCCGCGACCACGCATGATGATCGCGGCTGGCCGCCGCGGCGGACACGACTTCACAGTCGGTCGCCGCGGCGGCCTTCGCCGTTAGTTGCTCGAGCGTGATAGCCACGTGCCGGCCCAGGTCCGCGTGCTCGCCGGACAGCGGCGGCGCCTTCTGACCCGACGGCGGCAGCAGCGTCAGGTAGTCGACGAACAGCACCCGGGCCTGCGGCGCACGCCGGCGGATGGACCTGCCCACCTCGCACAGCGAATCGAACACCCGGCTCAGTGCCAGCTCGCGCGCCTCGCGGTCCAGCAGTTCGGCGATGCGGCCACCGACCAGCGGCAGCCGTCGGGTGATGGACGGCAACGAGGCCGCCATCAGCAGCGGGACATAGCCGACGTCGTTGCCGCCGATGGTGACCGTCACCAGCGTCTCCGACCCGTTCAGTGCCGTGAGTTGCGGCGGTGCGCCGTTCTGCCGTTCGGCCAGCACATGTGCGGTGGTGGCCCCGGAGTAGGTGACGTCGACCAAATCCAGGCCGGCGCGCTCGGCGACCAGATGCGGGTAGTTGCGGGCCGACCGGCCCGACCGCCACGGCGCGCCCTCGGCGCGCGGGCTGATCCCCGGGCCGGACGCCATCGAACTGCCCAGTGCGACATACCGTTTCATTTATCCGGGCTCGATGCCTGAGCCCAGAAGCGCTTCGGGATCCGGCCGGCGCGGCGCGCCAGGAACCCGGCGGTGACCCCGGCGGCCATCGCCGCGGCCATGGCCGCCGGGTCGGCGGCGCGGGTCACCGCGGTGGCCAACAGCACGGCGTCGCAACCCAACTCCATCGCCAGTGCGGCGTCGCTGGCGGTTCCGATGCCCGCATCAAGCACGACGGGAACACCCGCGCGCGCGACGATCATCTCGATGTTGTGCGGATTGGTGATGCCGAGTCCGGTCCCGATCGGTGAACCCAGCGGCATCACCGCCGCGCAACCGGTGTCCTCCAGCCGTCGGGCCAGCGCCGGGTCGTCATTGGTGTACGGCAGCACCACGAAGCCATCGTCTACCAATTGCTCTGCGGCCCTGACCAACTCGACCGCGTCGGGCAGTAGCGTGCGCTCGTCGGCGATCACCTCGAGCTTGACCCAGTTGGTGTCCAGCGCCTCACGCGCAAGCTGGGCGGTCAGCACGGCCTCGGCGGCGCCGCGGCAGCCGGCGGTGTTGGGCAGCGGTGTGATGCCGAGCCGGTTGAGTAGATCGAGCAGCCCCGTGCCGCCTTCAGCGTCGACCCGGCGAATGGCCACCGTGGTCAGTTCGGTTCCGGAAGCGACCAGCGCCTCCTCCAATACCGAAAGGCTCGTCGCACCGCCGGTGCCCATGATCAGCCGGGATGAGAAGCTGCGATCCGCGATCGTCAGCTTATGGTCAGCCACCTTGCACCGCCGTCACCACCTCGAGTCGCGCACCGTCGAAAAGCCTGGTGGCCCAATCGGACCGGGGCAGCACCGCGTCGCCCATCGCGACCGCCACGCCGCGGTCGGGGAAGCCCAGCGAGGCCAGCAGCGCGCCCACCGTGGTGCGTTCGTCGACCTCGAGCCGTTGCTCGTTGACCACCACGATCATCACTGGACTCCCACCGGAACGAGTTCGCAGACAACCCTTTCGGCGGTCCACGGCGCCAGCAGAAAACCCGACCGGCCGTGGCCGGCGGCCACCACGGTCCGCTCGTCGAGTCGTCGCACAATGGGCAGGTTATCGGGCGTCATCGGGCGCAGGCCAGCCGCGCATTCGGCGAATTCGTACTCCCCGAGCGCCGGCATCACCGCGCAGGCGTCCTCGAGCAGGTCACGGATGCCCGACACCACCGGCGCGGTGTCCCTGCCGTGTTCGTACTGGGTCGCACCCACCACCACGCCGTCCGCCCGCGGCACCAGATACACCTGGCGTCCGTGCACGCGGGCCCGAACCACCCTGCGCAGCAACGGCATACAGCCCTTGCGCCAGCGCAGCCGCAGTACCTCGCCCTTCACCGGCCGCACCGGCAGGCCGGGCCACAACGTCGGCGCGTCGATCCCGTTGGCGATCACCACCGTGTCGCCGTCGGCGGCGCTGCGCTCGGCCACCGGCGCCGCCCAGCGCACGCCGAGCCGCTCGCAGTCCCGGGCCAGCGCGTCCACGACGCCGCGGTTGTCCACCGCCAACTCGGTGGGCGCCCGAAAACCGTGCCGAATGCCCTGTGCCAGCAGCGGTTCGACGTCGCGCGCACTCGACTCCCAGACCACCGGGTGGCCCTGCCGGGACAGCCAGTCCGCGACGGTGCGCAGGTCGGCGACATCGGCCCGGTCGACGGCGACCACCAGGGACTCGCGCGCGGTGACCACCGCCGGATCCAGTCCGTCCAGGAACCCCTCGTGCCACAACCGCAGCGACTCCAGACCCAGCCGCAGCAGTCGTTCCTCACCAGGCCAGCCTTCGCTGTGCGGGGCGAGCATGCCGCCGGCGACCCAGGAGGCGCCGCGTTCCTGAGTGCGGTGCACCGTCACCGCCAACCCGGCCTGCGCCGCGCGGCGCGCCACCGACAGCCCGATGACGCCGCCGCCGATCACGGCGACCGAACCTGACATCCTGTGCTCCCTTCGCCGGCATGACCCGGATCAGGTGTGACGGTAAGGACAGGTCCAGGTAGCTGGCAGTGCCCACTCTCAGCCCCGCTGGTGCCCGGGACTCCCGTGTGTTCTTCAGGCTCCACGCTAGCGCGCTAACGTCGCGGTGTGCAGGACCCCCGTACCCGGCTGAGCGAATCCCGTCTGTACCTGTGCACCGACGCGCGCCGCGAGCGCGGCGACCTGGCCGAGTTCGCCGACGCCGCGCTGGCCGGCGGGGTCGACATCATCCAGCTGCGCGACAAGGGTTCCCCCGGTGAGCGGCAGTTCGGCCCGCTGGAGGCGCTCGACGAGCTGGCGGCCTGCGAGATCCTGGCCGATGCGGCCCGCCGGCACGGTGCGCTGTTCGCGGTCAACGACCGCGCCGACGTCGCCCGCGCGGCCGGAGCCGACGTGCTGCACCTCGGCCAGCGCGACCTGCCCCTGGACATCGCCCGAGACATCGTCGGACCCGGCACCCTGATCGGCCGGTCCAGCCACGACGCCGGCGAGGCAGCGGCGGCGGCCGCTTCCGCTGTCGACTATTTCTGCGTGGGGCCGTGTTGGCCCACGCCCACCAAACCGGGCCGTCCGGCACCGGGTCTGGACCTGGTCCGCACCGCCGCCACCCTGGACACCGAGATGCCCTGGTTCGCCATCGGCGGTATCGACCTGCAACGGCTGCCTGACGTGCTTGCGGCCGGCGCTCGCCGCGTCGTCGTGGTGCGGGCCATCACCGCCGCCGCCGATCCGCGGGCAGCGGCCGAACAGCTGAAGAGGGCACTGACCACCCCCCGAGTGTGAATCGCACGACGCACCAGCGGCGTGTCGTGTCGCCAGGGGCACTCTCGACGCGGTGGAGCGAGCGGCTCAGCGCGCCGGAGGCAGAGTTGCCAGCACACTGCGAAGTCGGTCCCAGCTGGCGGCGAAGCCCGGATGCAGCGGCAGCCCGGCCACCTCGTCCTCGCCGACCCAGCGCAACTCGGCGCTCTCCCGGTTGGGCACGGTCTGCAGCAGCTCACCGGCGTCGGCGACCACGGTCGTGTAGCTCCACAGCGTCCCGCCCATGCCCGGGACTTCCGCCGTCACCACCGCCGCCCGCACCGTCAGCCACTCGGCGACCAGACCCGCCTCCTCCTGGGCCTCGCGCACCGCGGTCTCCTCCGGAGTCTCGTGACTGTCGCGGGCGCCACCCGGCAGGCCCCAGGTACCACCCTGATGGCTCCACACCGCCCGGTGCTGCAACAGGACCGCGGGGGTCCCGTCCGGTCGCGGAGCACGCAGCAACAGGCCGGCCGCGCCGTACCTCCCCCAGTAATGGGCGCCGCGCTCGGAGATCACCCACCCGTCACCGTCGCCCTGCACGGATTCAGGATATGCACGCAACCCCGGTTAGGTAATTGGTCACGCCTCCCCCCATCCGCAGCGAGATGCTCTTAGAATTCGCTTATACGGGTTCGTAATATGGCCGAGATGAGGTCCGAGCAGACGTGACGGTTGAGCTGGCGCACCCGTCGACCGAGCCGATGGGGTCGCGCTCGCCCGCAGAACCGGCTCATCCCCGCTGGTGGTTCATCTCGACCACGCCGGGGCGCATCCTGACCATCGGTATCGTGCTGGCGGCCCTGGGTGTGTCGAGTGCGTTCGCCACCTCGACCACCATCAACCACCGCCAGCAGGTGCTGACCACCGTCCTCGACCACACCGAGCCGCTGTCGTTCGCCGCCGGACGGCTCTACACCACGCTGTCGGTGGCCGACGCCGCCGCCGCGACCGCGTTCATCGCCCAGACCGAGCCGCGCGCCGTCCGGCTGCGCTACGAGCAGGCCATCACCGACGCCGCGGTGGCAGTGACCCGGGCATCCAGCGGGCTGACGGACGAACCCCTGGTACAGCTGCTGGGCAGGATCAACGCCGAACTGGCGGTCTATACCGGGCTGGTCGAGATCGCCCGCACCAACAACCGGGCGGGCAACCCGGTCGGCTCGTCGTACCTGTCCGAGGCCTCCGGACTGATGCAGTCGCGGATCCTGCCGGATGCCCAGCAGCTGTACCAGGCGACATCGGCGCGGGTGGACAGCGAGACCACGGCCTCCACGCAGATCCCGGCTCCGGTGATCCTGGTCGTGACCACCACCGTCGCATTCGGTGCGTTCGCCCACCGCTGGCTGGCCCGGCGCACGCGGCGACGGGTCAATCCGGGTCTGGTGGTCGGCGGGCTCGGTATTCTCATCATGGTGGTCTGGGTGGGCACGGCTCTGACAATCTCGACGACGGCCAGCCGCAGCGCCAAGGACACCGCGGCCGAGTCGTTGCGGACCGTCACCAACCTGGCCATCACCGCCCAGCAGGCCCGCGCCGACGAGACCTTGTCGCTGATCCGGCGTGGCGACGAAGAGGTCCGCAAGCAGGCCTTCTACCAGCGCATCGACGCCATGCACCACCAACTCGACGCGTACATGACGCGCCGCGACGCCGTCGACAAGCCCGACCTGCAGGGCGCGGACCAGCTGCTGGTGCGCTGGCAGCAGGCCAACGACCGGATCAACGCCTACATCTCGGTCGGAAACTACCGGGCCGCCACCCAGGTCGCGCTCGGCAAAGGCGAAGACGACTCCACCCCCGCCTTCGACAAGCTCGATGAGGCCCTGACCAAGGCGATGGCGCAGAGCCGCAACCACCTGCGCAACGACGTCCTGAACGCCAAGCGCGGCCTGGCCGGGGCGCAGGTCGGCGCGGTGGTGCTCAGCCTGGGTGCGGCCATCGCCGTCGCGCTGGGCCTGTGGCCCCGGCTGAAGGAGTACCGGTGATCGCGCGGCGGATCGCGGCGCTGCTAGCCGCCTCGATCCTGCTGGCCGGCTGCGGACATCCCGAGACACTGAAGGTGGAGGTGACGCCGACGCTGCCGCTGCCGACGCCCGTCGGCATGCAGGAACTGCCGATGGAAGCCGCGCTGCCGCCGGACAACACCAGCCAGGACTGCAATCCGACCGCCAGCCTGCGCCCGTTCCCCAATAAGGCCGACGCCGACGCCGCGGTGGCCAACATCCGCACCCGGGGCCGGCTGATCGTCGGCCTGGACATCGGCAGCAACCTGTTCAGCTTCCGCGACCCGATCACCGGCGAGATCACCGGCTTCGACGTCGATATCGCCGGCGAGGTGGCGCGCGACATCTTCGGCGGACCCTCGCACGTCGAGTACCGCATCCTGTCGGCCGATGAACGCATCACCGCGCTGCAGCGCTCGCAGGTCGACGTGGTCGTCAAGACCATGACGATCACCTGCGAGCGACGCAAGCTGGTCAACTTCTCCACCGTGTACCTGGATGCGAACCAGCGCATCCTGGCCCCGCGGGACTCGCCGATCGCCAAGGTGTCCGATCTGTCCGGCAAGCGGGTCTGCGTGGCCCGGGGCACCACCTCGTTGCGCCGCATCCGCGAGATCACGCCGCCGGCGGTGATCGTGTCGGTGGTGAACTGGGCCGACTGCCTGGTGGCGATGCAGCAGCGCCAGATCGACGCCGTCAGCACCGACGACTCGATCCTGGCCGGGCTGGTGGAGGAGGACCCCTACCTGCACATCGTCGGCCCGAACATGGCCACCCAGCCCTACGGCATCGGCATCAACCTGGACAACACCGGACTGGTCCGCTTCGTCAACGGCACCCTGGAGCGGATTCGCACCGACGGCACCTGGAACACGCTGTACCGCAAGTGGTTGACGGTGCTGGGTCCGGCTCCACTGCCACCGCAGCCGAGGTACGTGGACTGATGGGCAAGCCGACGCACGAGGAGCAGGAAGACCAGGTCGACGGGGACCCCGGCACCCAGGCGGCGGCCCAGCCGGAGGAAGCCCAGACGGGTGCGACCGCGACGACCGGCCGGCCGCAGGCCACCCAGGCCCTGTTCCGGCCGGATTTCGACGACGACGATGACGACGACTTCCAGATCTCGCTGGGCAGCCTCGACACCCAGCCGCAGGACCGGATGTCGGTCGCGACCCGGGCGCTGCCGCCGGTCCGTCAGCTCGGCGGCGGCCTGGTGGAGATCCCGCGCACCCCCGACATCGATCCGCTCAAGGCGTTGATGAAGAACCCGGTGGTCCCGGAATCGAAGCGGTTCTGCTGGAACTGCGGACGGCCGGTCGGACGGACGGCCCTGAGCAAGAGCACGGACAAGGGCACCGAAGGATCCAAGGAGGGCTGGTGCCCCTATTGCGGCAGCCCCTATTCTTTTCTGCCGCAACTGAATCCGGGCGACACCATCGCAGGCCAGTACGAGGTCAAGGGTTGCATCGCGCACGGCGGCCTGGGCTGGGTCTACCTGGCGCTGGACCACAACGTCAACGACCGCCCGGTGGTGCTCAAGGGCCTGGTGCATTCCGGTGATGCCGAAGCCCAGGCGATCGCGATGGCCGAACGCCAGTTCCTGGCCGAAGTGGTGCACCCGTCGATCGTGCAGATCTTCAACTTCGTCGAACACAGCGACAAGCACGGCGATCCGGTCGGCTACATCGTCATGGAGTACATCGGCGGGCAGTCGCTCAAGCGGGGCCGCGGCGAGAACCTGCCGGTCGCCGAGGCCATCGCCTACATCCTGGAAATCCTTCCCGCACTGAGCTATCTGCACTCCATCGGCCTGGTCTACAACGACCTCAAGCCGGAGAACATCATGCTCACCGAGGAGCAGCTCAAGCTGATCGACCTCGGTGCGGTGTCGCGGATCAACTCCTTCGGATACCTCTACGGAACCCCCGGCTACCAGGCCCCTGAGATCGTGCGCACCGGGCCGACCATCGCCACCGACATCTACACCGTGGGCCGCACCCTGGCGGCGCTGACCATGAGCCTGCGCACCCGCAACGGCCGCTACGTCGACGGCCTGCCCGACGATGACCCGGTGCTGGCCCAGTACGAGTCGTTCGCGCGCCTGTTGCGCCGCGCCATCGACCCCGACCCGCGGCGACGCTTCACCAGCGCCGAGGAGATGTCCGGGCAGTTAATGGGCGTGCTGCGCGAGGTGGTGGCCCAGGACACCGGGGTGCCGCGCCCCGGGTTGTCGACGATCTTCAGCCCCAGCCGGTCGACGTTCGGGGTGGACCTGTTGGTCGCGCACACCGACGTGTACTTGGACGGTCAGGTGCATTCGGAGAAGCTGACGGCCAAGGAGATCGTCACCGCGCTGTCGGTGCCGCTGGTGGACCCCACGGATGTCGCCGCTCCGGTGCTGCAGGCGACGGTGCTCTCGCAGCCGGTGCAGACGCTGGACTCGTTGCGCGCGGCGCGGCACGGCTCGCTGGACGCCGAGGGGCTGGACCTCAGCGAGTCGGTGGAGTTGCCGCTCATGGAGGTGCGGGCCCTGCTGGATCTGGGGGACGTCAGCAAGGCTTCCCGCAAACTCGAGGATCTCGCCGAACGGGTCGGCTGGCAGTGGCGGCTGGTCTGGTACCGCGGGGTGGCCGGGCTGCTCACCGGCGACTACGAGTCGGCGATCAAGCATTTCACCGAGGTGCTCGACACCTTCCCCGGCGAGCTGGCGCCCAAGCTCGCACTGGCCGCCACCTACGAACTGGCCGGCGAGCCGGACGAGCACAAGTACTACCAGACGGTGTGGGGTACCAACGACGGCGTGATCTCGGCCGCGTTCGGATTGGCCAGGGCACGTTCGGCTTTGGGCGATCGTCGGGGCGCGGTGCAGACATTGGACGAAGTACCCCCCACCTCAAGGCATTTCACCACCGCGCGACTGACCAGCGCGGTGACCCTGCTGTCCGGAAGGTCGCAGAGCGAGATCACCGAGGAGCAGATCCGCGACGCCGCCCGGCGGGTGGAAGCCCTGCCGCCCACCGAACCCCGGGTGTTGCAAATCCGCGCGCTGGTGCTCGGCGGCGCGATGGACTGGCTGCAGGACAACGGAGCGAACAATCAAGCCAGCACCAACCACATCCTGGGGTTCCCGTTCACCGACCACGGGCTGCGGCTGGGCGTGGAGGCGTCGCTGCGCAGTCTCGCGCGGGTGGCCCCCACGCAGCGACACCGGTACACCCTGGTCGACATGGCCAACCAGGTGCGGCCAACCAGCACATTCTGACCGGTAGCCCACGGGCACAACGCTATTGAGAAAAAATTCGGTTCCGGATCTTGCATTCGCGCGGCCTCGATGGTAAATCAAATGTATGCCTCACGGCATACATTTACTTCGGCTGTAACACCACATTGAGAGTTGGAGGTGGCGACGATGCTGATGCGAACCGATCCGTTCCGTGACTTCGACCGCTTCACCCGGCCGATGTCGGGGACGGCGTCCCGTCCGTCGGTGATGCCGATGGACGCGTGGCGAGACGGCACATCATTTGTCGTGGAATTCGATCTGCCCGGCATCGATGCGGACTCGTTGGACCTGGACATCGAGCGCAACGTGGTCACGGTGCGTGCGGAGCGCCCCGAAATCGATCCCGGCCGGGAGATGCTGGCCAGCGAACGCCCCCGTGGGGTGTTCAGCCGCCAGTTGGTGCTGGGCGACAATCTCGACACCGAGAAGATCGAGGCGTCCTACGACACGGGAGTGCTGACGCTGCGAATCCCGGTGGCCGAGAAGGCGAAACCGCGCAAGATCACGATCGGGCGGAGCAACGGACACCAGGTCATCAACGCCTGATCGGCCGCGAGATGACCAGCCTGTTGACTCCCGCTGAGCTGGACCTGGACGCCCTGGATGCTGACGTCGCCGAGTTGTTCGCCGAGGTGGACGCCATCCTGTGCGCGGCGGTTGCCGCCGCCCGCAGGCCGCCCGCGCGCCCGGTGACGACCTACGCCCCACTCAGGGCCTGGAGCGGACCGGCACACCCGGTGCGGGCCGTCCAGCGCAGCCCTCCGGCTTCCCCGCACACATGGTCACTACTGAGCAGTGAAAGGCAGGTGATGACATCACAAATGACCTAGCCGAGCGGCCCGCACCCCGGCCAAACGAGTGAGCGTGCTCTTCCCTCAAGCACACCAAAGCCTATTCAGGCACTGAAGGCCGGGCCGGGCGCCGGCCGCGCTTTACCGCTTTCCCTGTCCATCGAGTGTGCGGCTACCGTCGAGATCCGCCAGGATTTCGACGGTAGCCGCACTGTCAAAGCAGCAGGTGCACAGTCAAACTCGCGAACGTGCCGCTGCCGCCTCCAGAGCGGCACGGACCCGCCGCACAATTGCGGCGGGATGGTTCTCCGCGACCACCCGGACGACGATCCAGCCCATCCACTTACCTCGATCCAGAGCCACACTCAGCGAAAACATAGGTTTGCGCGCGACAGTGGTTCACTATGGCCGGGCAGTCCCCACGGTGGATCATGACGGCCCGCGTCCTGCGCCGGTGCGGGTTCGGGGCCACGGGCGCCGAGGTCGACGCGGTGGTGGGCCAGAACTGGCCGACCTACGTCGACGCCGCCCTGGCCGCCGATCCCGACGCCGACCGGGGGGCGCTCGCCACCCCGATGCCATCACTCCCGCCCCCACAGCCGCCCGCCAGAGGCGCCACGAAGGCGGCGCGCGCCCAGTATCGGCGTCAGCTCTCCGAACAGAACGACGAACTGACCCGATGGTGGCTGAGCCGCATGCTCGCCGTCGAGCTGCCGCTGCACGAGAAGCTGACGTTGTTGTGGCACAACCACTTCGCCACTTCCGCGCAGAAGGTGCGGATCGCGGCGTACATGGCGGCGCAGAACCAGAAGCTGCGCACCTTGAAGCTGGGCGACTTCCGGACTCTGGCGTACACGATGCTCACCGACGCCGCGATGCTGCGCTGGCTGGACGGACAGCTCAACACCGCCAAAGCTCCCAATGAGAACCTGGCCCGCGAATTCATGGAGCTGTTCACCCTCGGCCACAACAACGGGTACACCGAGGACGACGTGCGCGCCGGCGCCCGCGCCCTGACCGGATGGACGATCGGCGATGGCCAGCCGGTGTTGGTGGCCCGCCGCCGCGACCCCGGACTCAAAACCCTGTTCGGCGTCACGCGGGACTTCGATGCCGCCGGGTTCTGCGACGCGGTCCTGGCCCGGCCCGGTTCGGCCGCGCACGTCGCCGGGCACCTGTGGCAGCAGTTGGTGTCCGACGAACCGCCGTCCGGGCCGGCACTCGAGCGCATCGTCGCCGCGTACGGCCCCCGGCGTGACCTCAAGGCGCTGACCCGGGCCGTCCTCACCGACGACGAGTTCACCGGCGGCCGTGCGACCGTCGTCAACACTCCCGTCGAGTGGCTGGTCGGCGTGATCCGTGCGCTCCGGCCTGCCGAGCAGCACGACAAGCTGGTCGAGACCACCCTCAAGGTGCTGGGCCAGCGCCCGTTCTTCCCCACCGACGTCAACGGCTGGCCGCGCGGCCAGGTCTGGTTGTCCACCGCGTCGGCCACCACGAGGCTGCGCACCGCCGCCAAGTTCGCCCGGTCAGCGGACTTGTCGACGATCGACAGCACCGCGCCTGGCCAGCGGATCGACGCGGTCGGATACCTGATCGGCGTGGGCGCGTGGACAGACCGCACGGTCGAAGCCCTGCAACCCCTGGTGCGCCAGCCCGAGCGCCTGGTGACCGCCGCCGTCAACACACCGGAGTACCTGACCTCATGAACCGCCGCAAGTTCCTGATCGCCGGCGCCGGGGTGGGTGCGGCCGGCCTCTTGTCCGGCGCGTTGGCGGTCGACTGGGACGACCTGCTGCGGGCCGCGCAGGACCGTCCGCTGGCCGCGGGCGACGGGGTGCTGGTGATCGTCACCCTGTACGGCGGCAACGACGGCATCAACACGCTGATTCCCTACGCGGACAACGCTTATCACGACGCCCGCCCGGAACTGGCCTACGCTCCCGAAGACGTCCTGCACCTCGACGATCAGCTCGGCCTGAACCCCGCGATGCGCGGCCTGGCGCAATTGTGGAACGAGCGGCGTCTCGCCATCGTGCGCGGCGCTGGCTATCCCAAACCCGACCACAGCCACTTCCGGTCCATGGACATCTGGCAGACCGCGTCGCCGGACGCCCCCGTTGCCACCGGTTGGATCGGCCGGTGGCTCGACGCTACCGGTGACGACCCGCTGCGCGCGGTCAACGTCGGCAGTGTGCTGCCGCTGCTCGCGGTCGGCGAAAAGCAAACAGCGGCAGCGCTTTCGACATCTGGTGACGGTGGCAAGTCCGACAGGTTCGACGCGACCATGCAGGCGCTCTCGGCCGACGATCCCGGCGACACCCCTGCCATGGCTGCGGTCGCCAAGTCCTACCGCGCCGCTCGCACCACCAACGCGAGATTTGAATCCGTCCAAGGGGCGGAGTCGCAGAACGCACTGGCGGCCCGGCTCAGTCTGGTGGCCGCCGCCATCAAGGCCCGGGTTCCGACTCGGGTCTACCTGGCGCACCTCGGCGGCTTCGACACCCACGCCAACGAACGCGGCACCCAGCAGCGACTGCTGCAGAGCTTCGACGAAGCCGTCACCGGGTTCCTGCAGCAGGTGGCCGGCGCCAACGTCGTGGTGCTGGCCTACTCGGAGTTCGGTCGCCGCGTTGCGGCGAATGCGTCCCAGGGCACCGACCACGGCACCGCCGGACCGGTGTTCGTCGCGGGCGCGCCGGTCAAGGGCGGGTTCTACGGCGACGAGCCGAGCCTGACCGACCTCGACCACGGAGACCTCAAGTACACCACTGACTTTCGCGACGTCTACCACGAGCTGCTGGTCGGGACGCTGCGCACCGACCCCACCCCGTCGGTCGGTGCCGGCCGCACCAACCTGGGATTTCTATAGCAGGCTGACGCAGTCGCGGGCGATGGCCAGTTCCTCGTTCGTCGGCACCACCAGCACGGCGACGGACGAGCGGTCGCTCGAGATCCGGCGGGCGCCGGAGCCCGTCGCGGCATTGCGTTCCTCGTCGAGCTCGATCCCGAGCTCGCCCAGTCCTGCCAACGCATCTCGGCGCACGGCCGCGTCGTGCTCGCCGATTCCGGCTGTGAAACTGATCACGTCGGTGTGTCCCAGCACCGCCAGGTACGCGCCGATGTATTTGCGCAGCCGGTGGATGAACACGTCGTACGCCAATTTCGCTGCGGTGTCACCGGATTCGATCATCGCGCGCAACCGGCGGAAATCGCGCTCGCCCGCCAGGCCCAGCACCCCGGACCGCTTGTTCAGCATTGACTCGATCTCGTCGACATCCATGTTCGCGGTCCGCCACAGGTAGCTGAAGACACCCGCGTCGATGTCACCGCTGCGGGTGCCCATCACCAGACCTTCCAACGGTGTCAGGCCCATAGACGTCTCGACCGGACGCCCGCCTGCGACCGCGGACGCCGACGCCCCGTTACCCAGATGCAGCACGATCTGATTCAGCTCGCCGGCCGGCCGGCCCAGGAATGTCGCCGCCTGGCCGCTGACGTACTCGTGTGAGGTGCCGTGGAATCCGTACCGGCGGATCTGCCATTTCTCGGCGAGTTCCCGGTCGATGGCGTAGGTGGCGGCGGCCGCCGGCAGGTGGTGGAAGAACGCCGTATCGAACACCGCGATGTGCGGCACTCCGGGCAGCAGCTTGCGCGCCACCTCGATGCCCTGCACAGCGGGCGGGTTGTGCAGCGGGGCCAGCGGCGCGAGCTTCTCGAGTTCGCGGACCACCGCGTCGTCCAGCAGCGTGGGACGGTGAAAGTGGTTGCCGCCGTGGACCACCCGGTGCCCCACCGCGGCCAGTCCGCAGCGCTGCAGGTCGATGCCGTCGTCGTTCAGCATCTCGAACGCGCGACGGAGCGCCGCGTCGTGGTCAGCGATGGGCGACGACGGCTCCCCGATCTGTTCGACCGTGCCACCCGCCCGTGACGCTCCGGAATCCGGATCGACGAGCTGGAATTTCAGCGACGACGATCCGGAGTTGATCACCAGCACCAGACGATCACTCATCGCAGCCCTGCGCCTGAATCGCGGTTATGGCAACGGTATTCACGATGTCTTCGACCAGCGCGCCCCTAGACAGGTCGTTGACCGGTTTGCGCAGACCCTGCAGCACCGGCCCGATCGCGATGGCGCCCGCGGACCGCTGCACCGCCTTATAGGTGTTGTTGCCGGTGTTGAGGTCGGGGAAGATCAGCACGGTGGCGCGGCCGGCCACCGGGGAGTCGCGCATCTTGGTCGCCGCGACCGACGGGTCGACCGCGGCGTCGTACTGGATCGGCCCCTCGACCAGCAGTTGTGGATCCCGGGAACGCACCAGTTCGGTTGCCTTCCTGACCTTTTCGACATCGGCACCCGAACCGGAGTCCCCCGTCGAGTAGGACAGCATGGCCACCCGCGGCTCGATACCGAACTGAGCGGCCGTGCGCGCCGAAGAGATCGCGATGTCGGCAAGCTGTTCGGTAGTCGGGTTGGGGATGATCGCGCAGTCACCGTAGGCCAGCACCCGGTCCGGCAGACACATCAGGAAGATGCTGGACACCGTGGACACGTCCGGCACCGTGCGGATGATCTCCAGCGCCGGGCGCACGGTGTGCGCGGTGGTGTGCACGGCACCGGACACCATCCCGTCGACCTTGCCGTTGTACACCAGCATGGTGCCGAAATACGTTGCGTCGTTCATGATCTCGCGGGCGTGCTCGAGCGTGACGCCCTTAGCCTTGCGCAGTTCGGCGTATTGCTGCGCAAAGTGTTCGTGCAGTTCGCTGGTGCGCGGGTCGATCACCGTCGCATCGTCCAGGCTCACACCGAGTTCGGCTGCGCGGGAACGCACTTGGGTTTCGTCGCCCAGAATCGTCAAGTCGGCGACGGAGCGCTGCAGCAGACGGCCGGCCGAGCGCAGGATCCGGTCGTCCTCGCCCTCGGGCAACACGATGTGCCGGCGGTCCGCCCGGGCTCGCTCCTGCAGCTGGTGGGTGAACATCTGCGGCGTGGTGACCGTCGGGATCGGGATGGTGAGCTGCTCGAGCAGATCATCGATGTCGACGTGCCGGTCCATCAGTTGCAACGCCGTGTCGATCTTGCGTTGCGAGGAAGCGGTGACGCGGCCGCGGGCCGTGGCCGCCGCGCTGGCCGTGTCGTAGGTGCCCAGCGTGGTGGCGATGATCGGCAACCGCAGCCGCAGCCCGGCAACCAGGGCGGCGATCGACGGGTGCAGGTCGAAGCCGCCGTTGAGCACCAGACACGACAACGACGGAAACCCTTCTGCCGCATGGGCACTGGCAACCGCGAGTACCACGTCTGAGCGGTCGCCCGGGGTGATCACGGCCATGCCGTCGCGCAGCCGCTCGAGGCAGTGGTCGGCGGTCATGCCGGCGACCATCACGCCCATCACCTCGCGCTGGGCCAGTTGTTCGTCACCGCGAATCGGTGTCCCGTTGACCGCGGTGGTCAGTTCGGCCACCGTCGGCGCGGCCAGCAGTGGCTCCTCGGGCAGCACGTAGGCGCGCGGGGTGAACTTGCGCAGCGCATCCGCGACGGCAGGCATCTCGGCTGGTTCACACCGGTTGGCGACGACAGCCGCGGTATGTGCCCGCTGCGCGGACAGCTCGGCCAGACACACCTCCACGACACTGGCGACCTCGTCGGGCGTGCGGTCCTTGCCGCGAACCGTGAGCAGGACCGGTGCGCCCAGGTTCACCGCGATCCGCGCGTTCACCGAAAGCTCGGCCGGACTGGTCACGTCGGTGTAGTCGCTGCCGACGATCACCACCGCGTCGCAGTGCTCGGCCACCGCGTGGTACGCGTCGACGATCCCGGCTATCGCGGCGTCGCCGTCGTCGTGCAGTTGTTGGTACGTCACCCCGACGCACTGTTCATACGTCAGGCCCGCGGTGGACTGCTCGAGCAGCAATTCCAGGATGTAGTCGCGGCCCTTCTCATGACGCGTAATCGGCCGGAAGACACCGACTTTCGCGGCCGTGGCCGCCAGCCGGTGCATCAGCCCCAGCGCGATCGTCGACTTGCCGGTCTCCGATTCGGGCGCCGCGATGTAGATGCTGGAGGCGGGCACGGCTGGCGTGTCAGCCAAGTCTGCGGAGTCGCGGCGCCAAGTCCTTCTCGAACAACTCCAGGAACCGTCGCTGGTCGTGCCCGGGTGCGTGGAACACCAGGTGGTTGAGGCCCCAGGTCACGTACTGGCCGACCTTTTCCACGGCTTCGTCGGGGTCGGACGCGACGATCCAGCGCTTGGCGATCTGCTCGATCGGCAGGGCGTCGGCGGCCTTCTCCATCTCGATCGGGTCGTCGATGCTGTGCTTCTGCTCGGCGCTCAGCGACAGCGGTGCCCAGAACCGGGTGTTCTCCAGCGCCAGGTCCGGGTCGGTGTCGTAGGAGATCTTGATCTCGATCATCTTGTCGATGTCATCGATGTTGCGCTCGTTGATGGCGGCGCCTTCTTTGACGGCCGGGATCAGCTTCTCGGTATACAGCTCCTCGCCCTTGCCGGAGGTGCAGATGAAGCCGTCACCGGCGCGGCCGGCGTACTTGGCCACCGCGGGACCGCCGGCGGCGATGTAGACCGGCACACCGCCCTCGGGGACGTCGTAGATCGAGGCGCCCTTGGTGCGGTAGTACTCGCCGTCGAAGTCGACGCGGTCACCGCGCCACAGTTCGCGCATCAGCCGCACCGACTCGCGCAGCCGGGCGAAGCGTTCTTTGAAGTCCGGCCAGTCGCCTTCGTATCCGGTGGCGATCTCGTTCAGTGCCTCGCCGGTGCCGACGCCCAGGAAGATTCGGCCCGGGTACAGGCAGGACATGGTGGCGAAGGCCTGGGCGATGACGGCGGGGTTGTACCGGAAGGTCGGGGTGAGCACTGAGGTACCCAATTGCAACCGTTCGGTGCGCTCCCCCACGGCGGTCATCCAGGCCAGCGAGAACGGGGCGTGCCCGCCCTTGTGCCGCCAGGGCTGGAAGTGGTCGCTCACGGTGGCGCTGTCCATGCCGTGTCCTTCGGCGAGGACGGCCAGTTCGACGAGTTCACGCGGTGCGAATTGTTCAGCGGACGCTTTGTATCCAAGCTTCAGTTCAGCCACTAGTCTTTTCTACTCCTAGCGGCTCCCGGCCTCACGGTCGCGACCCGCTTCGCCCGGCTTCGCCGCGCTTGCGATCGCTCCTAGACTTTCCCGCATGTCCGGCCAGACGCAACTTATTCAGATCACCGACACGGTTCACCTCGCCCAGGGCCCCGCGGTCAATTGGACCCTGGTCACCGACGACACCGGCGTCATGCTGATCGATGCCGGCTATCCCGGCGACCGCGAAGAGGTGCTGGGCTCGCTGCGCAAACTGGGATACGGCCCCGGCGACGTGCGCGCGATCCTGCTCACCCATGCCCATATCGACCATCTGGGCACCGCGATCTGGTTCGCCGCCGAGCACGGCACGCCGGTGTACTGCCACGCCGACGAGGTGGGCCACGCCAAGCGTGAATATCTGGAACAAGTGGCGATTCACGATCTGGCACTGCGCCTCTGGCGCCCGCGCTGGGCGGTGTGGACCGTGCACGTGGTGCGCAGCGGCGGCCTGATCCGCGATGGGATCCCGACCGCCCGGCCGCTGACCCCGGACGTCGCTGCCGGGCTGCCCGGCCGGCCGCAGCCGGTGTTCAGCCCCGGCCACACCAACGGCCACTGCTCGTATCTGGTCGACGGGGTCCTGGCCAGTGGCGACGCGCTGATCACCGGCCATCCGCTGATCCGCCATGACGGGCCCCAGCTGTTGCCAGCCATTTTCAGCTACAGCCAGCAGGACTGCATCCGGACCCTGTCGGTCCTGGCTGAGGTGGAAACCGAGATCCTCGCCCCCGGGCACGGCCCGCTGTGGCGCGGCCCGATCCGCGAAGCCACCGACGCGGCTCTGCGCAAGGCGGGGGCTTTGTGACGGTCATGTCGCGGTGATCAGGTACGTGCCGCGCTCAGGAGGCTAAGCCGAGGTTCTCCCGCAACGTCTCACCCGGGTACTCGGACCGAAAAGCACCACGCTCCTGCAGCAGCGGGACCACCCGGTCGACGAACTCGTCGAGACCGTGCGGTGTCAGGTGCGGCACCAGGATGAACCCGTCACACGCGTCGGCCTGCACGTAGCGGTCGATCTCGTCGGCGATGTGAGCGGCGGTGCCGACGAACTGCTCCCGGCTGGTCACCTCGATCACCAAATCGCGGATCGACAGGTTCTCCGCCTGAGCCCGCTCCCGCCAACGCCGTGCCAGCGCAACCGGATCACCATGACGCACCCGCCCCTGCGTGATATCGCTGTCGACGACCGGTTCGATCTCGGGCAGCGGACCGTCCGGGTCGTAGTCGGAAAGCTCAAGCCCCCAAACCTGTTCCAGCATTCCGATGGCGGTGGCGCCGCTGACCTGCTGGCGGCGGACGTGGCGCGCCTTGTCCTCAGCTTCGTCGGGGGTGTCCCCGATGACGAAGGTGGCCGCCGGAAAAACCTTGAGCTGATTGGGATCCCGGCCATAGGACTGCGCCCGGCCCTTGACGTCGGCGTAATAGCGCTGGCCGTCCTCGAGCGAACCGTGCAGGGTGAACAGCGCATCGGCATATCGGGCGCCGAAAGACCGGCCCTCGTCGGAATCGCCCGCCTGCAACAAGATCGGATGGCCCTGTGGGCCGGCCGGCAGCGTCGCAAAGCCCGTCACGTCGAAGTGCGAACCGGTGTACTGGACGCGGCGGATCCCCGCGGGATCAACGTAGACGCCGTCCTTGAGGACCACCGCATCCGGCGCCCAGCTGTCCCAGAATTCCCGCGCCACGGTGACGAACTCCTCGGCGCGCCGGTAGCGGTCGGCATGGGCGAGAAAGCCGCCCCTGCGGAAGTTGGCGCCGGTGAACGCATCCGACGATGTGACGATGTTCCAGCCGGCGCGACCGTCCGAAAGGTGATCGAGCGTCGCGAATTGTCTTGCCACTTCGAAGGGTTCGTTGAAGGTGGTGTTGATGGTGCCGGTCAGGCCGATGCGGTCGGTGGCGCCGGCCAGTGCCGCCAGCACGGTGAAGGTATCCGGCCGGCCCACCACGTCCAGGTCGTGAATGTGGCCACGGTGCTCACGCAGGCGCAATCCTTCGGCCAGGAAGAAGAAGTCGAACAATCCGCGTTCGGCGGTCCGCGCCAGATGAACGAACGACTCGAACTCGATCTGGCTGCCGGCGGTCGGGTCGGTCCACACCGTGGTGTTGTTGACGCCCGGAAAGTGCACCGCGAGATGAACGGGCTTGCGGCTCATGGGGTCAGGCCCCAATTCTGCGCGATCAACTCGTGCGAGCGCAACCGGTCGGAGTGACTGTGGGTGACGGACGTGACGACCAGTTCGTCGGCTCCGCTCACCCGCTGGAGCGCTCGCAATCGTTCCGCGACCTCGTCCGGGTTGCCGACGAATTGTGTTGCGAGCCGGTCCTTCACCAGCTCGTACTGTTCGTCGGTGAGCGGCCCGCACTCGCCCGGCGCCGGATAGGGCATGGCGCCCACGCCGGTCCGGATCGAGTAGACCCAGTGACCGTAGCCGGCGGCCAACCGCTGCGCGGTCTCGGTGTCGTCGGCGACCACGATGTCCGCCGACACCACCACGTACGGCTCCTTGAGGGCAGCGGACGGCACGAACGTGTCGCGGTAGGCCTCGATGGCCTCCAGTGCGGTGGCCGGCGTGATGTGATAGCTGGCGACGAACGGCAATCCCAACGTCCCGGCCACCCGCGCACTCTGGCCTCGGGTGCTGCCAAAGATCCACGGCCGCAAACCACTTCCCTCGCCGGGCACCGCGTGCACGTCGAAACCGCCGGCGTGATAGCTGCCGTCCAGCAGGGCGAGGATGTCGTTTACCTGCTCGGCGAAGTCGGGCGACACGGCCTCCGGTTGCTGCAGGATCTCCATGGTGGCCGCCAGCCGTTCCAGATCGAGCATCCCTCGTAGGTCGAACGGTGTCGGAACCACCACGCCGTCGACCTCGTGCCATACGCGTGGCGGCCGGGGCGGGCGCGGCTTCTTCGGTTTGCCCTCCTCGGAGCGCCGCTGCCCGGACCGGCCGATACCAAGGTCGATGCGCCCGGGGTAGAACGCATCGAGCATGCCGAAGTTCTCAACGACTGCGACCGCCGTCGTGTACCCCAGTTGGACCGCTGCCGCACCGACGCGAATCGTGTTGGTAGCGGCCGCGATCTGACCGATAAGCACGGCTGGCGACGAGCTGGCGACGCCGACGAAGTGATGTTCGGCGATCCAGTAGCGGCGGTAGCCCCAGCGTTCGGCGTGCTGCGCCAGGTCGATGGTGTTGTGCAGCGCGGTGGTCGCGGTGCCGCCGGCACTGATCGGCGCCAGGTCCAGGATCGACAACGGAATCATCGCTGCACCGCCGTGTACCGGTTGACCGCGACCGGCAGGCCGAGTCGCTCGCGCAGCGTTTCGCCGTCGCGGTACTCGGAGCGGAACTCGCCGGCGCGCTGCAACAGTGGCACCACCGCGTCGACGATCACCGGGAGGTCGGTGGCGTGCACCGCGGGACGCAGCCGAACACCGTCGGCGCCCGCGCGTTGCCACGCCAGCAGCAGGTCTGCAAGTTCGTCCGGGCTACCGCCCCAAACCAACGTGTCGGACCGGAAGTCGGTTTCCCCGTGGAACGAAACCACAATGTCAGCAAAGACTTTCAGATGTTCACCGATCCCGCGTACCTCGTTCAGCAGGGTGTCCAGGGACGTATCTGAAGGCGTGACGAAGACGACGTCGGCGGTCTCGGCCGCGAACTCGTACACCGGTGTGGCGTGGGCCAGCACCGCGATCACCGGCTGACCCTGCGGCGGCCGGGGTGTGATCGACGGCCCTTTGACGGAGAAGAACGGTCCGGTGAAATCGATGTAATGCAGCTTGTTCCGGTCGATGTAGCGGCCGGTGGCGACATCACGGATGACCGCGTCGTCCTCCCAGCTGTCCCACAACCTGCGCACCACCTCGACATAGTCGCGGGCTTCGGGAAACAAATCCTCGGGTCGCACGGTCCGCCTGCCGAACAGCGCCGCCTCGTGCGTGGTGACGCTGACCCGAGGCTGCCAGCCGGCCCGGCCGTGCGAGACATAGTCAAGGGTGGCAATGGCTTTGGAGATATGGAACGGCTCGGTGTGGGTGACGGTGGCCACCGGGATCAGGCCGATATGCCGGGTGGCCGGGGCGACGCGAGCGGCAGCCAGCACGGCGTCGCCGCGTCCGGCCAGGCGGTGCGGATCGATGCGCTCGCGGCGTCCGGGCTGCGGCATGAGCGAGTCGTCGATGGTCAGGAAGTCCAGTAGGCCGCGCTCGGCCGTCATCGCGAGCTCGGCCCAGTACTTTCCGCTGAGTACAGAGCGGTTTTCCTGCGCCAGCGCCCAGGCCTGCGTGTGCCAGCCGTAGCCGTCCAGTGCGACCCCGAGATTCATGCGAGCGCCTTCAGGAAAGCGATCGGGAACACCGGCCCCTGTGACGGCAGAGGTTCGGACAGCCGGGTGTATCCGGTCGCTTCGTAAAGCTCTTCGGCCTCAGGCTGACGGTCACCGGTGATGAGGTACACCCTGGTGTAACCGCGGCGGGCGATCTCCGATTCCAAGGCGGCCAGTAGTGACCTGGCATAGCCGCGGCGGCGGTGGTCGTGGTGTGTCCAGACGCGTTTGAGTTCGGCGGTCTCGGCGTCGAACCGGCAGAACGCGCCGCCGGTCACCGGCTGGCCGTCCAGCACGCCGATCAGCATCCCGCCGTCCGGAGGCGCGAACTCACCCGCCGGGCCGTCGACGAGCCACTCGGCGATCCGTTGCGGGTCCGCGTCGTAGCGTTGCGCGTACTCGTCGGCCAGTTCGGTCAGCAGCGGTTGGGCCAGCGGGTCGTCCAGGGCGGCCGGCACGAAGCGCAGCTGCCCCGTCACCGGTCACCCATCATCGCCGTCACGTAGCGGGGCGTGATCGCCAAGTCGTGCCGGCTGACCCGCCGGCGGCCCGCGAGACCGACGGTGGACAGCAACTCGACCAGCGTCCTGTCATTGGTCCGCCAGCCGTGAGCCTCGAGATTCTCAGGGAGCGAACCGAATTCGGCGGAGTAGGTCAACTTGGCCAGATCGATGTCCAGGCCCTCCTGGCGCCAGCCATCGATGAAGGCCCGGCCCTCCTGGAGCTGCGCCTCGGTCCACGGCATGTGGTCGGCGGCAAACCGGCTGCCGGCCGCGCTGGATGCGCTGAGCTGATGCAGCAGCCGATCCTGCGCATCCGGCGGCAGGTAACCGATCAACAGGTTCTCGGCTATCCAGACCGTCGGTTGCGCTGGATCGAATCCGACCCGCCGCAGCGCCGTCAGCCAGTCGTCACGAAGGTCGACTCCCACGGCGCAGCGATGGGTGGTCAGCTTCCCCCCGAGGCCGCGCAGCACCTGCGCCTTGAAATCCATCACCCCCGGCTGGTCGCACTCGTACACCGTGGTTCCAGGCGGCCACCACAATCGGTAGGCCCTGGTGTCCAGCCCACAGCCGAGATTGACCGCTTGGCGGATGCCCGCTCGCGCGGCTCTGGTCAGGTACTCGTCCAGGAACCGGCCGTGCACGGCAAGAATGTTGAGCATCCCGTACATGACGGGGTCACCGCCGCCGTCGGCCGCATACTGCTCGTCCTCGATCACCCGGATGAAGTACTCCACCCCCGCGGCGCGCACCAGAGGCTCGGCGAACGGATCGTTGATCAAACCCTTGTTGGTCCCCACCGCCCTGGCCACCGCACCGAACGTCGCCGTCATGCCGACACCGGTGGCCGGGTCCCAGGTGTCGCCGTCGGTGCGTACCACTGATCGGGCCGTCAGCCGTCCGAACCGTGCCGGCCCGCGCGTGCTGAGAGGGCTGTGATGGCGGCCCGCCAGCCGAGCAGGAATACGGCGGTCACCGTCGAGGCCACCACCACGAACGCCCCCGCCACACTGGCTGAACTGGCTTTACGCAGCAGCATGCCGACCACCACGGTCGATATCCAGACGATCACTCCGGTGGGCGCCACGGCCGTCGGCCGCCGCCATCCGCGGGACAGTAGCCAGCCCAGAGCCGTCCCGCTCAGGAACGGCCAGGCGGTGGTCGCCAACCCGCTGACATTGATGCCTTCGTCGTGGCTGCGCCGCCCGAGGGCACAGAAAACCAGCACGGCCACCACGTCCATCCCGAGCCACGCCAGCCCCCGCCGCGTTGCATGCAGCGAGACTACCGGGCGGGGGCAGGATTGACCCATGAGCACCGACCAGACTGCACCGTCATTCGACCCCTTCGACCCGCTCGGGCTGGACGCGTCGCTGTCCAGCGACGAGATCGCCGTGCGTGACACGGTGCGCGCGTTCTGCGCCGAGCAGGTGCTTCCGCACGTCAGCCAGTGGTTCGAGGACGGCGACCTGCCGGTGGCACGCGAATTGGCCAAGCAGTTCGGCGAACTGGGTCTGCTGGGCATGCATCTGCAGGGCTACGGGTGCGGCGGCGCGTCCGCGGTCCATTACGGCCTGGCCTGTCTGGAGTTGGAGGCCGCCGACTCCGGCATCCGGTCGCTGGTGTCGGTGCAGGGGTCGCTGGCGATGTTCGCGATCTGGAACAACGGCTCGGAAGAACAGAAGCAGCGGTGGTTGCCGGGGATGGCGGCCGGTGAGCTGATCGGATGCTTCGGGTTGACCGAACCCGATGCCGGGTCCGACCCGGCCGCGATGAAGACGCGGGCACGCCGCGACGGGTCGGACTGGGTGCTGAACGGGCGCAAGATGTGGATCACCAACGGGTCGATCGCCGACGTCGCGGTGGTGTGGGCCGCGACCGACGAAGGGGTTCGCGGCTTCATCGTCCCGACCGACACACCGGGGTTCTCCGCCAACACCATTCACCACAAGCTGTCGTTGCGGGCGTCGATAACCAGTGAGTTGGTGCTCGACGACGTCCGGTTGCCAGACGAGGCGTTGTTGCCTGGCGCCACGGGTCTCAAAGGGCCGCTGGCCTGTCTGTCGGAGGCGCGCTACGGCATTGTCTGGGGTTCCATGGGTGCGGCGCGCTCGGCCTGGCAGTCTGCCCTGGAGTACGCGAGTCAGCGCACCCAGTTCGGTCGCCCGATCGCGGCGTTCCAGCTGACCCAGGCCAAGTTGGTGGACATGGCGGTCGAACTGCACAAGGGACAGTTGCTGTCGCTGCATCTGGGCCGCCTCAAGGACAGCGTGGGGCTGCGCCCGGACCAGGTGAGCTTCGGCAAGCTCAACAACACCCGGGAGGCGATCGAGATCTGCCGGACCGCACGAACCATATTGGGCGGCAACGGGATATCGCTGGAGTACCCGGTGATCCGGCACATGGTCAACCTGGAGTCGGTACTGACCTACGAAGGCACCCCGGAAATGCATCAGCTGGTCCTCGGCCAGGCATTCACCGGCATAGCCGCGTTCCGGTGATGCGGCGGCGCCTCGCCGGCGTGGCCGCCCTGGTGTTGCTGGCCGGTTGCGCGGTGCAGCGGGTGGTGCCTCCGGCACCGCCGAGCGTTGCCGCGGCGCAGGCCGACGCGGTGATGCGGATCGTCCGTGACTTCATGGGGCAGGCCCACCTGCGCGCGGCGATCGTGCGGGTGACGGTCGATGGCCGGGAGGTTGTGACGCAGGCCGCCGGCGAGTCGATGACCGGTGTGCCGGCCGGTGCGAACATGCACTTTCGCAATGGCGCGGTGGCCATTTCGTATGTGGCGACGTTGCTGCTGAAGCTGGTCGACGAGAAGAAGGTCAGCCTGGAAGACAAGTTGTCCAAGTGGTTGCCCGACTTCCCGCACGCCGACCGCGTCACACTGGCCCAGCTCGCCCAGATGACTTCGGGCTACCCCGACTACGTCATCGGCAATGATGCGTTCAACAACGCGCTGTACGGTAATCCGTTCCGGCAGTGGACCACTGCGGATATTCTGGCCCAGATCTCTTCGCGGCCACTGCTGTACGAACCGGGGACGAACTGGAATTACTCGCACACCAACTACGTACTGTTGGGGATGGCGCTGGAGAAGGCGACCGGCCACGACATGCCGTCGCTGTTGCAGTCCAAAGTGCTTGCGCCGCTGGGCCTGACGCAGACCGCAAACTCGGATACCCCCGTGATTCCAGACCCGGCCCTGCACGCGTTCAGCTCGGAGCGCCGGGAGTTTCTGAAGATACCCGCTGGGGTGCCGTTCTACGAGGAGTCCACGTTCTGGAACCCGTCCTGGACGATCACCCACGGCGCAATCCAGACCACCAACATCTACGACATGGAAGCCACCGCGGCCGGCATCGGGTCGGGCAGGTTCTTGTCCGCCGAGTCGTACAAGAAGATGGTGTCGACAGACTTGCGCGGCAAGACGCGACCCCAGCCGGGTTGCCCGACGTGCTTCGATCAAAGTGACGAATACACCTATGGTCTCGGGATCGTGATCTCCGGAAAGTGGCTGTTGCAAAACCCGATGTTCTCCGGGGAGGCCGCCGTGGAGGCGTACCTGCCGTCGCAGAAGGTGGCGATAGCCGTCGCGGTGACCTATGCGCCTGAAGCCTTCGATGATCAGGGCAACTACACCAATCAGGCGGACATCCTGTTTCGCAAGATCGGCGCCGAGTTGGCGCCCAATGACGCCCCACCCATGCCACCCGGGAGATAGCCGTGAAAGTCCTTGCACGCCTTGGTGCGATCGTTGTCCTGTCGCTGGCTCTGGCGCCGGCGGCAGCGGCCGACCCCGCCGGTGGGTTGCCGCCGATGACCTCAACCGGCAGCGGACCCGTCATCGGCGGAGGCGGTAGTGCGAGTGCGATCTCGCAGCAGCTGTTCAGCTTCCACGATCCGAACGTGCAGGAGGTCGACGGGTCCGATGCGGCCCAATTCATCACTGCCGCAGCCGCCGTCACCAACCGCGACCTCGCCACCGTCTTCCAGCCTCTGCAGCGGGCACTGGGCTGCCAGACGAACGGGGCCGGCTTCGGGGCGCGCGCCTATCGTCGCGCTGACGGACAGTGGGGCGGCGGCATGCTGGTGATTCCGAAGAGCGGCGTTTCCGACGTCGATGCCCTCACCGCGTGCGCCAAGTCCAGTTGGCGGCGGGCCACGATGGGCACGCCGACATCGATGTGCAACAGCGGATGGAGTTACCCGCCATACAGTTTCACCCACAAGGGTGAGGGCTATTTCGTCCTGCTGGCCGGGACGAACTCGGACTTCTGCAATCCTCCGAATGCGAACTTCCGGAGCAATGCGAGTTCCTGGCCCACCTAGAAGGGTGGGGGTTCGTCGTCGGGTGGGCCGGTGGCGGTGATGCGGGCTTGGTGGTTGGCGCGGCGTTCGGCGGTGACGCGGGCGGCGCGGGCCTGGGTGCGGGTGCGCCGGCGGGTGGGCATCATCGCGGTGCGCTCGGCGCAGTAATCCGCCGGTGGGGTTTGGGCTTCGGGGGCGGGCATCCCACCCACCGCATGGCACAGGCTGGGAAACAGCAACGCGGAGCCGGGGGTGGTGACGTGGGTGTCCCCACCCGGGGAGGTCAGGATCAAGGTGCCGTCGGCGAGTTGTTTCTCGGTCCAGCCCCAAAACGTTTTCATCAAATGATGCGTACGGCAGTAGCACTTGAGGTTGCCCGCATGGGTGGGCCCACCGGAGGCGTAGGGGATGGTGTGGTCGACATCGCAGTGCGTGGCCGGCACATCACAGCCCGGCCAGCGGCAGGTCAGGTCCCGGGCCCGCACGAAATCGGCGAGCGCTGGTGAGGGGTGGTAGTGCGGTTCGGGGGCGGCGTAGCCGGGATGGATCAACGGCACCTGCTTGGCGGACAGGGCCAACTCGGCCAACAGTTCGGGGGTGATCAGGTCCTCGCCACCCAACAGGCACCCCGGCTGGTCGCTGTGGCCATTGAGGGTGGCCTGTTCGGCGACCACATGGATCACCACCGGCGAGGCGGGCTTACGCCCGGCGGCGGTGCAATCGGCGCGGCCGCATTCACAGCCCAGCCGGGTGGCATCGGCGGCCAGCGCCCCCATGGCATCAGCGCGGCGCTGAGCCACCGTGCGCGGATCGTTCGGGCACACCGTGGCCGCCAACGCCGAGATCCGCGCATCGAGGGCTTTGGCATCGGTGCTGCGCAGGCGTCCCTCCACCTGGCACAACCCGTTGAGCTCCTGGCTGATCCACACCTCCCGATCAGCCTGGGCCTCTGTGCGCCGCCGGACGGCATCGGCGTCGGCGTCGGCGACGATCTGGTCGATCTTCTGCGACAACCGCCCCCGGCTCAGCGACGGCCACCGTGTCACCCGCGCGGCGACCCGCTCATCCACCGCCGCCAGCACCTGGGGGTCCTCGATCAGCTCGGTGCGGAACACGATCGTCGCGAACGCCTCCAGGTCAATGTCCCCGGCACAGAACACCGCCGCGACCTGCGGTAGGCGCTCGCGCATCGCCCGGGCATAATGCAGCTTGGTCTCTGCGCGGCCCTGGCTGATCTTCAGCCCCGCGGCGACCTCCCCGGCCACCGCTTTGAACGTGTCGATCGCCCACTGCCCCGTCTCAGAGCCCGCCACCGAGCGGTGGGAGAACAACTGCCCGATCGCCACCAACTCCGCGGCCTGGGCCTGATTGACCACCCGCGCCGCCGCACCGATCCGCGTCATCCAACCGGCCGATTCCTCGGTCTTTTCTAGAAGTGCCCTGCGGTGGGCCACCACCTCCAGGTAGCCGTCATACCCTTCCATCCCGGGTGCGAGTGTGATGTCTCAGGACATCGGTGACAGTTCTGTGTCAGGACATCGGTGCCAGTTGGTGTGTCAGGACTTCGGTGACGTTTTGTCGTCGTTTTTGGGGTGTGGGCCGCGGGGTCGTCCGTTGCCGACGTAAGTCACCCCGGGTGCGGGTCTTGTGTGCTCGATGAGGACTTCGCCGTCCAGGTCGGCGACGATGATCTTGTCGCCGTTGGTGACGACCAGGACCTGGTCAAAGCCGCGTCGTCCATCGACCTTGTACTGGACCCCCGCGAGCATGAATGTTCCGGCGGTGGTCAGTGTCCTGACGCTGGTGCCGGCGGGCAGGTCTTTGGGTGCGGGTGCAGGCCGGTGCCGCTTAAGTGCAGCTTGGACGAAGAAGGGCTGGTCGGGTTTGGGGCGGGGAGCCTGCGCCTTCTCGGTGGCCTCCCAGGCCGCGCGGGGTGTGATGCGGCCAGGCAGCCCTTGGTGGGGGCGCTCGTTGTTGTAGATGTCGTCGAAGGCGTCGATTTGGGTCTGCAACTCGGCCAGCGTGCGCGCGAGAGGCTGCTTGTCCAAGTAGCGGAACAAGGTCTGATGGAAGCGTTCGTTCTTGCCCTGGGTGGTCGGTTTGTAGGGCTTGCCGGTCATCGCCGCCACGCCCAGGCTTGCGAGGTGTTCTACGAGCTGGCCCAGGTATCCACGCCGCGAGGGGTTAAGCGCGAGCCCGTTGTCCGACAGCAGTCGTTGGGGCACTCCGTGGGCGGCGATGGCCTTGTCCACCACTGCGATCGCGTCCGTGGCGGTCTCGCTGAATGCGACGTGGGAAGCGACCGCGTAGCGGGAGTGGTCGTCGATGAGCTGGAAGATTACGCACTTTCGTCCGCCGCTCAGCACGTACTCGGTCGCGTCGAGTTGCCAGCACGCATTCGGCGCCGGATAGACGAACCGCCGCCATGCCGAGCGGGGCTTCTTCTTCGGCTCCAGACGAGCCACGCCAGCCTCACGGAAGATGCGCGCCAGCGATGCCGTGGAAGGCACCGGTTGTAGGCCCATCGCGCGCATCTTTTCGTGCACACTGATCGGCCCGTGATCCAGGCCGGAGGCCTCCAGTGCGGCACGCACGGCCACAGCCTGCTCCTTGATCGCATCGCTCAACTTCGATGGGCTCGACTTAGGTCGTCTCGTCCTGGGTTCAAGTACTGCGGCCGGCCCGTCGGCCCTGGCGCGTTTACGCAACTCGTAGAACGACTTGCGGGAGATGCCGTACTCGGCGCAGAACGTCGAAACCGCCCCGCGGGGCGCGTCATCGGGCCACTGCGAGATAGCAAGCCGGACCAGAGGATCGATCGGTTCATTAACAGCCACCACCCGAACCCTGAGGCAGAAATGTCACCACCAACACAGCCCGAACTGTCACCGATGTCCTGACACAGAACTGTCACCGATGTCCTGGGAGATGACACATCCCGGGTGCGAGGAACGGCAGCCTATCGAACATACTTTCGATTATAGCCGCTACCCCCGACCGCGTTGACTCGTCAGAAATGCGCGCGAAAGGGTGATTCGTTGCCTCATCGAGAATGCGCGCGTGGACGGCGCGCCTGCCTGGTCGGGTCAGCAATGAGTTCGGTAGGCCCGGTTGATGGGGTTGACATTGGCAGAGCGCAGGGCGGTGACCCAATCAGCGGCGACTCGTTATCAGCAGGCCGGTAAGCGCGGTAAGACCCGGATTCTTGACGAGTTGTGCGCCAACACGGGCTGGCATCGCAGCCATGCCCGCAAGGCACTGAAAGCCGCGCTGGCCCCCAGGATCATGTCTGCACGAAGTCCGCGGCCCGTGAAATACGGCGAGGATGTGATTGCTGCGCTGACGATCTGCTGGACGGTGCTGGGCATGCCCGCCGGCAAACGGCTCGCACCCATGCTCACCGAGCTGGTAGCCGTGCTGCGCCACTTCCGGGAGCTGGTCATCAGTGACGAGACGGCGGCACTGCTGGTATCGATGTCGGCGGCCACCATCGATCGCCGCCTGGCCGATGAACGGGCCAGATACAAGATCAAAGGACGCGTGGGCACCAAGCCGGGGTCGCTGATCCGAAGTCAGATCCCGGTGCGCACCTGGGCCCAATGGGATGACGCTGTGCCCGGCTTCGTCGAGATCGACACGGTCTTCCATGACGGCGGCAATCGGGGTGGAGGCCATGCGTTCACGTTGACGGTCACCGATATCGCCACCGGCTGGACCGAAAGCCGCTCGCTACCGGACAGGACGGCCAAACACATCCTGGCCGCCCTCAATCAGATCGCCGCCGCGATGCCGTTCCCGATCCTCGGCGTGGACTGCGATAACGGATCGGAATTCATCAACGACGACCTCTTGGCATGGTGCCAAGACCGGCGAATCACCTTCACCCGGTCACGGCCGGGCAACAAGAACGACGGCTGCCACGTCGAGCAGAAGAACTGGGTGGTGGTCCGCACCGTGGTCGGCTACTACCGCTACGACACAGCGTCAGAACTCTTGCTACTCAACGAGATCTGGCGAATGCAGTCACAGCTGACCAACTACTTCCACCCCCAGCAGAAATTGGTATCCAAAGTCCGCAAAGGCGCCAAGGTATCCAGAAAACACGACACGGCCACCACCCCGTTTCACCGGGCGACCGACCACCCGAGTATGACCGTGGACCGCATCGTGGCGCTCAAGCGGACCTACTCACTGATCAACCCAGCCGCCACCCAACGCCAGATTCAGGCGTTGACCAACCAACTCTTCACCCTGACCACCAGCAAAGCCCCAGCCGGCGTCCCGACTCCACTCACCAAGCGCGCACGTTCACGTGAGGCAACCAACAAACCTTCGCGCGCATCTTGACATGAGGCAACTTGCCGACACGTTGACTCGTCAGAAATGCGCGCGTCCGCCAAGTGGATGGGGTTGACGTCGGCAGGGCGCAAGGCAGTTGCGGTAAGAGTCGGAGTTGTGCGCCAACACCGGGTGGCACCGAAGCAGGGCCGCTCGTTGTGGAGACGGCCGCGGCGACTGGGCCGGCAGCCACGGCCGAAGCCCGTTTCCCCTCAACGGCTCAGGACGACGTCACCGACACCAACACATACGTGCGAACCGGCCCGGGGACCGAAGCCCGACACATGGACAGCAGCGGCTCGGACATCTGCTCGACCATGACTACTTCCACAGGTCCCGGCTCGGCCGCGAGCACCACGTGAATGCCGTCCGGCCGATGCTCAACGCTCAGCGGCGACAGGGCATCAATCCTATTGTCCCCCAATGCGTCACGCGCGAAGTGCTGTGCGGCCTGGACCGCGTGCGGCAGGCTGGTACGTCCGCGCAAGTACCGGTGGTCCAGCCGCCCGTCCAGATACAGGCGCACGAGGCCGGCGGAGTCGGTCGAATCGACCCGTCCGTAACACAGGCCCTCGGGCAGCACCAGCATCGTCGCCGCAAAACGGTCTCCACCCAGATGTGAGCATTCCCAGACTAATTCGGGATACTCCGCCGCGATGTCGGCCGCCGCTGAGCGGCCCCGCACCGCGCAGCACTGATCGTGCTTGCCGTGCGCACACACCGTGACCAGCGGGCCGGCAACCCGCTCACCGTCAGAGCCGTCCAGCGCGATGTCCAGATAGTCGCGGGGTCCGTCGACCTCACCGTGGTACAGCGCCTCCTGACCCTCGTCGCAGTAAGCAATAAACCACCGCCAGCGCGGCGTCTCGGGACGACGCCCGGGACGACGTATCGCGGTGACGCGCATGCGCGCCGCCTCGATGCGGCGACAAATCGCGCGCCCGAGTTCCCGATCGATGATCGCCGGTGAGTCCAGGAACGCCGATTGTCCCCAGCCGCCGGACAATTCGAGCATCGCCCATGCGTGTCCGGCCGATGCGGTGCCGTACAACGGGTCGTTTCGCGTCAGCGATTGGTCACTGCACGGAATTCGCCGCGGCGCGTTCATCCCTGCTCTGGCCCGACCGGCACCACAACTGCCTCGCGCAACAGCCGGCGGATCAGGACCGTCGAGTCGGCGTGGTCGAGGCCGGGCAGGGTGTCGGCATCCGCGACGAGCCCGCGATGAAGCGCTTCGATCGCAGGGGCGCACGACTCGGGGAACGTCATGGTCCGGTCCGGGAGCCGCAGTACGACTCGGCCACCGTCGAGCCGGGGTGCGCCGACGAGCCCGTGGCGCCACCGAACCGATACCTCGCCGGCCCGTTCGGCCGCGTCCAGGCTGGCAAGTACCTGCACCGCAACGGGTCTGGTGCTCGCGGCATGACGGTCGGACAACCGAGCGGCGGCCCCGCCGCCGAGGTCGGCGGCCCGATCGCGAACGGCGTCGACTACCTGAGACATGATCTTGCTCGCTGTCGCTGCCATCTCGTCGCGGTTGGTGGCGTCGATGCCCATCGGCAGCGATTTCCTGAACTCGGCATCCGCGGCGAGCGTGTCGATGACGGCACTAACCACGTCCAGCGACGTCAGCGCGGATACCCCGATGGTCAGGTGGATCGACGTTGCCTCCTGCGAACGGGCGGAGTGCACCCAGCCGCGGGGCAGGTACAGCGCATCGCCGGCCGACAACACGGTATCGATGACCGGCTCGTCAGCGACACGTGCGGCGATGGCCTCCCGGTGCTGCGTCCACGGTTGCGACGGCAACGGATGCTCATGGACGGGCGGGTGCACCGTCCAGTGCTTCTCTCCCGACACCTGCAGGATGAAAACGTCGTGGACGTCGTAGTGGGCGTCGAACCCGCGGCTGCCCGGCGGCGTCACATAGGCGTTGGCCTGCACAGGATGGCCCAGGTCGTCGACCATGGATCGGACGAAGTCGATCATGGGCGGCCACAAGCGATGCAAGCCCTGCAGGACGATCGTCGCGCCGGAAGCGAACTCGGCCAGCACCTTTGCCGAGTCCACCTGGTCGGGCATCTCGGCGCCGAAGCCGGCCGGGCCGGTGTAGCAGTCCCGGGCCAGCACGTCGCCGGCCTTGGCCATCCGGATGAACGGTGTCCGTACACCGCGCCGCCCGATCAACTCGTCGACCGCGGCCGGGGACAGCAGGTCGCTGAAGTCGCGGGGCAGCGCGTCGGCGCGGCTGAGCAGTGGACTGCGGCCCCAATGCTGGGTTGCGAACAACCCAGCATCGGTGGCGATGCAGCGTCTTAACATCTAGCGGCGGTCACGCAGTCCCGTCGGCTCCTCCGTCGTGGCCTTCGGGGTTCGAGCCGCCGTCGGCGGTACCTTCGCCGCCCGAACCCTCACTCGCGGTTCCGTCGGCTCCGCCGTCGTGACCTTCGGGGTTGGAGCCGCCATCGGCCGTTCCTTCGCCTCCGCCACCAGATGTGGTGATGTCGTCATCGTCAAGTGCCATGAAGATTCTCCTTCTTTCTCTGGGGGGATCACGCCACGAGGGTGTTCACCCGCGGGGCGCCGGCTAAACGCTACGACGATGTCTCGATGTCAGGCGACTTTCGGCTGGTTGAGTCGTACGGTATATGCGCTGGAGTGACCAGACTGAAGGAGGACCATGACGCCCCCACCCGCCGAAGCCTCGACTGCCGAAAAGCGCCATCACGTCGTCATCATCGGAAGCGGCTTCGGCGGCCTGAATGCGGCGAAGTCGCTCAGGCGGGCCAACGTCGACATCACCCTCATCTCGAAGACGACCACCCACCTTTTCCAGCCGCTGCTGTACCAGGTGGCGACCGGCATCCTGTCCGAGGGCGACATCGCGCCGACCACCCGGCTGATCCTGCGCAAGCAGAAGAACGTACGGGTGATCCTCGGTGAGGTCAGCGGGATCGACCTCGCATCCCAGACCGTCACGTCGAAGCTGATCAACATGGAGACGGTGACGCACTACGACAGCTTGATCGTGGCCGCCGGCGCCCAGCAGTCCTACTTCGGCAACGACCACTTCGCCACCTTCGCGCCGGGCATGAAGACCATCGACGACGCGCTGGAACTGCGCGGCCGCATTCTCGGCGCATTCGAGGCCGCCGAAGTCGCCACCGACCACGCGGAGCGCGAACGCCGGCTGACCTTCGTCGTCGTCGGCGCCGGACCCACCGGCGTGGAACTGGCCGGCGAGATCGTCCAGCTCGCCGAACGCACCCTGGCCGGCGCGTTCCGCACCATCACGCCCAGCGAGTGCCGGGTGATTCTGCTCGACGCCGCCGGCGCGGTATTGCCGCCGATGGGCGAGAAACTGGGTCTCAAGGCGCAGCACAAGCTGGAGAAGATGGACGTCGAGGTCCAACTGAACGCGATGGTGACCGCCGTCGACTACAAGGGCATCACCGTCAAGGAGAAGGACGGCACCGAACGCCGCATCGAATGCGCCTGCAAGGTGTGGGCCGCCGGGGTGCAAGCCAGCTCGCTGGGCAAGATGATCGCCGATCAGGCCGACGGAACCGAAACCGACCGTGCCGGAAGGGTTGTGGTGGAGCCCGACCTCACCGTCAGGGGTCACCCGAACGTCTTCGTCGTGGGCGATCTGATGGCAGTGCCCGGCGTACCGGGGATGGCCCAAGGCGCGATCCAGGGCGCGAAGTACGCCACCGGCATCATCAAGAACGTCGTCAAGGGCAAGGACGACCCGGCCGCGCGCGAGCCGTTCCAGTATTTCAACAAGGGCAGCATGGCGCTGATCTCCCACTACAGCGCCGTCGCGAAGGTCGGCAAGCTGGAGTTCGCCGGCTTGATCGCCTGGTTGGCGTGGCTGTTCCTGCACCTGTTGTACCTGGTGGGCCATCGCAACCGGATCTCCGCCGCGTTCTCCTGGGGCCTGGCCTTCCTGGGCCGCACCCGCGGCCAGATGGCCATCACCAGTCAGATGATCTACGCCCGCGTGGCGGTCAACTGGGTGAAAGAGTATGCGGAAGAAGGCACGCTGGCCGCTGCCGAACGCGCGGAGGCCGCCGAACAGCGGGCGGCCGGCTAGCTCAGGGCTAGCTCAAGGCCTGGTCGATATCGGCGATCAGATCGTCGGTGCCTTCCAGGCCGACCGAGATCCGGACCACGCCGTCACCGAGCCCGATGGCGGCGCGGCCTTCCGGTCCCATTGCGCGGTGCGTCGTCGTAGCCGGATGTGTGACAAGCGATTTCGTGTCGCCCAGATTATTGCTGATGTCGATCAGACGTAGTTTGTTCAGCACCTCGAAGGCGCGCTGCTTTGAAGCATTCTCGGCGGCGGCCAATTCGAACGTGACAACCGTTCCGCCACCGGACATCTGGCGCTTCGCCAGGTCGTACTGCGGGTGCGACGGCAGGAAGGGGTAACGCACCCAGTTCACCGCGGGGTGGCCTTCCAGGAACTCCGCGATGCGCTGCGCGGACGCGTTGCTGTAATCAACCCGAATGGCAAGCGTCTCAAGCCCTTTGAGCATCACCCAGGAATTGAACGCGCTCATCGCGGGGCCGGTGTGGCGCATCAGCTTCTGCACCGGACCGTCGATGTACTCCTTATCGCCCAGAATGGCGCCACCGAGCACCCGACCCTGACCGTCGATGTGCTTGGTGCCCGAGTACACCACCACGTCGACCCCGAGCGGGAAACCCTGCTGCAGCAGGGGCGTCGCGAAAACGTTGTCCAGCACCACTTTTGCGCCTGCGGCGTGCGCCAGCTCGGTGACCGCCGCAATGTCGACGAGTGACTGCATCGGATTGGACGGCGTCTCGAAGAACACCGCCTGGGTCGGTACCGACAGCGCCTTTTCCCACTGCGCCAGGTCGTCGCCGTCGACGAATACCGTCTCCACCCCCCAGCGCGGCAGGATTTCGTTGCACACCACGAAACAGGATCCGAACAGGCTGCGCGCCGCGACCAGGCGGTCGCCGGCACCCAGCAGCGCGCCCAGGGAAACGAATACCGCGGCCATGCCACTGGCCGTCGCGAACGCCGCCGGGGCGCCCTCGATCAGCCGCAGCCGCTCCTGAAACATGTTGACGGTCGGGTTGCCGTAGCGCGAGTACACGTAGTGCTCCACCTCGCCGGTGAACGACTGCTCGGCGACTTCGGCGGAGGGATAGACGTAGCCGGACGACAGGAACATCGCCTCGGAAGTCTCTTCGAACCCGGAGCGCGTCAGCCCGCCGCGCACCCCGATGGTCGCCTGGCTCACGCCGTCAGGCAGTTCCTTCATCCCGATTACTAGCCTTGTTTCCAGGGAAGTCCGACCGCCCGCCACCCTGTCTCACCGCGGTGACCGCGCGCGTCGAGCTGACCTTCGAAGCCGTCCAGCACGTTGTACGACGGGGTGTACCCGGCCTCGGTCGCGACCTCGGCGGCCCCGATCGAGCGATTGCCGGAGCGACACAGGAACACGACGGGACGTTCGCCCTCGCCGGTGGACGGGACCTTGTCCCGCAGTTCGGCGAGGAAGTTGTTGTTGTGCTGTCCGTTGGATTTGTTCCACTCGACGTAGACCACGTCGCGGCCCAGACCCGACAGGTCGGGAACCCCTACGAAGCGCCACTCGGCGTCGGTGCGCACATCCACCAGCACAGCCTGAGGATTGTCACTGAGCAATTTCCACGCCTCGAGGGGCGTGATGTCTCCTGCGTAACTCACCCGCGTGAGTCTCGCACATTCAGCCGCGCCGCCACGTCCCGGGCGCGGTCGCGAGCAGCCCCCACCTCCGGCGCGGTGGCCAGTGCAACACCCCACTTGTCCGCCCCTGAGGCAGGGCGCTCCGGGCTCGTCGAACCGAACACCCGCAGATCGCTTTCGGGCACCGCAAGCGCGGCGGCGAGCACGTCACCGCTGGGGGCCGCACCAGGGGCGGCGGGCCCGTGATCGACCAGTCGGGCGGCGCCCGGCGACACCATCATGGTGTCCACGGCAACTCCCAGGACAGCCCGCGCTTGCAGCTCGAAAACCGAAAGTCGCTGGCTACGCAGGGTCACCCAGGCGCTGTCCGTGGGACCCGCGGTCACCTCAGCGAAGTACACCTCGTCCCCGTTGATCATCAATCCGACGCTGAAGACGCCACGCCCGCCCAGCGATTTGACGATGCGTGCGGCGATCGACTTCGCCGCGTCCACGGCGGCGGTGGTCAGGTGCTGCGGCTGCCAGGACTCCAGCGCGCCGGAGTCGTCGGCGTGGTGACCGATGGGCGCGCAGAACTCGATGACCGGCCCCAACGGGCCCTCGGTACGCACCACGATCAGCGTGACCAAAAACTCGACGTCCACCACGGTCTCGGCCCAGACCCGACCACCCGCGCCGGCCAATTCCCAGGCACCCGCGACTTCGTCCGCGCCCCGGACGACCGACCGGCCTGACCCGTCGACACCCTTGACCAGCAGCGGATAGCCGGCATGGGCGGCGACCGCCTCGAGTTCGGCAAGCGAGTCGACGAACCAGAACGGCGCGGTCGGCAGACCCAATTCGTCGGCGGCCAGCCGCCGCAGGCCCTCCCGGTCGGCCGTCAACCGCACGGCGCGGGCCCCGGGCACCAGTTCGGTGTCCCCGGCCTCGAGATCGTCGAGCACCGCGACGGCCGCCGGAGCGTCGAAGGCTCCGGGCAACGTGACCACGAAGTCCGGCTGCAGCGCCGCCACCACGGCCTTCAGTTCTTCAGCGTCGGTCAACACAACGGCTTCCGCGGTGATCACCTCGGCGCCAAGCCGCTGCAGTGCCACCGCCAACTCCCGGCCGGACTCGTCGGAACCCAGCAACAGCACCCGCGGCCCGGCATCGACGTCAGGTTCAGGTTCGGGTTGCGCCTCGGGCTCGGGATGGGCCTCGGATTCGGGTCGGGCTTCGGCCGGTTCCTCGACGACCCACGTCGTCGTGCCTTCTTGTCCCTCGGTCAAGCCGTCAGTCACGCACTCAACAATAGGTGCGGCCGCGGAACGCCGCTCCGGGGCTCGTTTGCCGAATTTGTGCGGGACTGCGCGGAGAAGATTAACTGTTTCGGGGGAGAGGAGTGTGCGTGTCAGTCGTGACGACGCAGCCGGAGATAGTGAGGGCTGCCGCCGACAGCCTGGCGAACATCGGCACAACGATGGAGGCGCTGAATGGCGGGACGGCTTCGCCGCCATGTTCAGGAGCGGGGTTCAGCGCGTGGTGAGGATGGAGTTCGGCGCGCTACCTCCTGAAATCAATTCGGCCAGAATGTATTCCGGCCCGGGGTCGGCCCCGTTGATGCGGGCGGCGATGTCATGGGAACGGCTTTCCGAGGAATTGAACGCGACGGCCGAGTCCTATGCCTCGGTGCTCTCCGGCCTCACCAGCCAGGAATGGCTGGGCTCCTCCTCGCTGACGATGGCGGCGGCGGCCTCGCCTTACGTCGCATGGATGCGGGGGACCGCCGCTCAGGCCGAGCATGCGGCGGCACAGGCCCTCAGCGCCGCCGACGCGTACGAGGCGGCATACGCGGCGACGGTGCCACCGTCAACCATCGAGGTAAACCGCAACACCACCATCTCGCTCGCGAGAACCAACATCTTCGGGCAGAACACGCCGGCCATTGCGACCGCCGAAGCGGACTACGGCCAGATGTGGGCGCAGGACATCGTCGCCATGAACGGCTACGCCGGCAACTCGGAAGCCGCCTCCCAGTTCGCGCCGTTCACCCTGCCGCCGGCGACCACCAACGAGGGCGCGGTGGCCGGGGAAGTGGACGCCGCCGCGGCGCTGGCGCAACCGGTAGGCGTTGCCGCAGCTGCGGCGCCGGCAGCACCCGTGATCCCGCTACCGAGCCCGTTCGAAGATCTGGACCTGCTGGTCCTCACCACCGCGGGCCTCGCGGGCGCGAGTCTGATCGTCGCATTGGGGCAATACAGCGAAGAGATTCGCAGCGACCAGATCGAGGAGGAAGAGCTCGAACAGGGCAACGAGTTGGCGGAAGAAGGCCTCGGGAACGAGGCTGATATCGCCACCGCAGCGCCTGCTTTTTCTCCGGAGCCGTTCGCGGCGGCGCCGCTGGGGGCCGAGGCCGCCGCACTTTCCGGTAATTCCGCCAGCCTCAACGGCCTGTCGGTGCCACAGAGCTGGTTCATGGCGCCGGCGGCGCGGCAGGTCGCGGCAATGTTTCCGACCGGCACTCCGATGTACGTGGCCGCGGCCGACGACGGCGGCGGCTATACGGGCATGGCGGCCGCAGGTCTGGCAGGAACCAGCGTGGCGGGCCTGGCGGCGCGGGCCGGATCGTCCCCGTCACCGGCGCAGGCCGCACCGGCCGCCAGCGGGTCCCCCGGCGCCGCGGCCACCAGGCCGGCGGCCAATGCCCCCGCCATCCCCGCCGCGGCGGCCGCGGCGCACTTCCCCGGATTGCCGCAGGGTCTGCCGCCGGGAGTGGTGGCCAACCTGGCGGCGACGCTGGCGGCGATCCCGGGCGCGACGATCATCGTGGTTCCGCCGAACCCCAACCAGAGTTAGGGCTGGCCGGGCAGCAGGCGCACCATCAGGCCGTTGCCCTCGGCCAGAAGGGCCTCCTCGGCCCCGTCCGAAGTCTGGACCAGTTCCGCGGACACGAACGCCTTGCGGCCTTCGATCCGGGTGACCCGCCCGCGGATGGTCAGCGGCGTGTCGATCGGGGTGATCTTGCGGTAGTCGACATGCAGGAAAGCCGTGCGGCTGATCGGACGTCCGGCGGCATGGCTGACCATGCCGAAGGTGTGGTCGAACAACAGCGGCAACACGCCGCCGTGCACCGCCCAGTTGCCGCCGACGTGAAACCGGGTGAAGTGCCCCGTCATCTCGACACCCTCGGGCGCGTAGCGGGTCAGCTTCCAGGGCGGCAGCAGCAGGCTGCCCATGCCCGGCAGGCCTGGGGTGCGGCCGGCCGGCGACTGACCCGCATCCGCCTCGAACGGCTCCAGCAGCTCCATGAGCGCGGCGGCCCGTTCGGCCGCCTCGTCCCAGACGTCGTCACCCGGGTCGGCGGACACCGCCAGGTCCTGCAGCCGGCGCATGGTCGCGACGAACTTGCCGAAGCCGGGTCCCGGGCTGGCCGGGCCGTACTCGGGGAAGCCGCCATGGTGTTCGTACTCGGGATCTTCGTCCCGGGGATCACCCTGTTGCCCGAGCGACGTGTAATGCGTCACGCGCCAGCCGCCAGGATATCCCGGCGCACGATGGTCTGATCCCGCCCCGGACCCACCCCGATGCACGAAACATGGGCTCCGGCAAGCTCTTCCAGCCGCAACACGTAATCACGGGCCTTGGCGGGCAGGTCGTCGAACTCGCGCGCGGCGGAGATGTCCTCCCACCAGCCGGGGAGTTCCTCGTAGACCGGCGTGGCGCGGCACAGGTCGCTCTGGGTCATCGGCATCTCCGGCGTGCGCTTACCGTCGACCTCGTAGCCGACGCAGACCGGCACCGTCTCCAGGCTGGACAGCACGTCGAGCTTGGTCAGGAAGTAGTCGGTGATGCCGTTGACGCGGGTGGCATACCGGGCGATGACGGCGTCGAACCAGCCGCAGCGGCGCCGCCGCCCGGTGGTGACACCGAATTCGCCGCCCGTCTTGGACAGGTACTCACCGTTCTCGTCGAACAGCTCGGTCGGGAACGGGCCGGAACCCACCCGGGTGGTGTACGCCTTGAGGATCCCCAGCACGGTGCCGATCCGGGTCGGGCCGATGCCCGAGCCGACGGCCGCACCGCCCGCCGTCGGGTTCGACGACGTCACGTACGGGTAGGTGCCGTGGTCGACGTCGAGCAGGGTGCCCTGCGAACCCTCCAGCAACACCGTCTCACCGGCGTCGAGGGCGTTGTTGAGCAGCAGCCGGGTGTCGGCGATGCGGTGGCGGAACCCCTCGGCCTGCTGCAGCACCGCCTCGAGGACCTGGTCGGGCTCGAGGGCCTTGCGGTTGTAGATCTTGACCAGGATCTGGTTCTTCAGTTCCAGGGCGGCCTCGATCTTGTGCTGCAGCTGCGCGTGGTCGAGCACGTCGGCGGCCCGGATGCCCATCCGCGCGATCTTGTCCTGGTAGCACGGCCCGATGCCGCGCCCGGTGGTGCCGATCTTCTTGCTGCCCATGTAGCGCTCGGTGACCTTGTCGATGGCCACGTGGTAGGGCATCAACAGATGCGCGTCGGCGGAGATCAGCAGCTTGGAGGTGTCGACACCGCGATCTTCCAGACCCTTGAGCTCGTCGAGCAGCACCCCGGGATCGATCACGACACCGTTGCCGATGACGTTGGTGACGCCGGGCGTCAGCACCCCCGAGGGGATCAGGTGCAGGGCGAAGTTCTCACCGGTAGGCAGCACCACGGTGTGCCCGGCGTTGTTGCCGCCTTGGTAGCGCACCACCCACTGCACGCGTCCACCGAGCAGATCCGTTGCTTTACCTTTGCCCTCGTCACCCCACTGGGCGCCGATGAGGACGATTGCCGGCATGACGTGCTCCCAACTCGTCTGGCAGGTTGGGCCGCTTATTGTGGTCCAGCCGGTGACCTACCCTACCGAGCGGTTCCCGAGGAGTGTCATGAATGCGGGTCAGAACGCGCCGGGTGTCGCGGTGTCGGTGTTCGACGGTGCTGGACTGCCCCGCCCGTTGCGCGGTCTGCCCATGCTCGAGGGTGACGACATCGCCGCCTGCCGGCGGCTGGTCGTGGTGGGTTCCGACGCCGATCTGGCCGCGGTGCTGACCCGGTTGCTGCGCGCCGAACGGCTCGACGTGGAGGTGGCGTACGCGCCGCGCCGGCGCACCCGCGCTACCCGGACCTACCGGCTGCCGGCGGGACGGCGCGCGGCCCGGCGGGCGCTGCGGGGTACCGCAAGCCGGGTGCCGTTGATCCGCGACGAGACCGGAACGGCGCTGGTCGGGCGAGCCGAATGGCTGCCTGCCGATGCCGCCGTCGCGATCCGGGGTGAGGCCGTGGTGGACGACACCGTGCTGTTCGACGGGGACGCGGCAGGAGTGTGGATCGAGCCGACGCCCGCGCTGCCCGGCCTGCGGGCTTCAATCCGCGGCCCGTTGCCGCGGTGGGTCAGCGGGCGCGCCGCCCAGCTGGGTACGACGGGTGCCGCGCTGCGGCGCGACGGGGTACCGGCGCCGCGACCGGTGCGCCGGTCGGCGTTCTACCGCCATGTCGAGGGCTGGCTGCTGGTTCGGTAGTTGCAGTAGTTAGTTTCGATAAGTGCGACCCAGCCCGATCTTCCTTGGTCTGGTCGGAGCGACGGGCGTCGGTGCGGCGCTGGCCTGGGCGGCCGGATCGGTCATACGGCCGATGGCCTACGCCGGGGTGTTCATCTTCGTCATCGCCGGCTGGCTGGTGTCGCTGTGCCTGCACGAGTTCGGGCACGCCTACACCGCGTGGCGGTTCGGCGACCACGACGCGGCGGTGCGCGGCTACCTGAACCTGGATCCGCGACGCTACAGCCATCTGGGGCTGTCGCTGGTGCTGCCGATGGTGTTCATCGCGCTGGGCGGGATCGGCCTGCCCGGCGCGGCGGTGTACCTGCAGACCTCGTTCATGACGCCGGCGCGGCGCACCCTGGTGAGTCTGGCCGGGCCGGCGATGAACCTGGGCCTGGCGGTGGTGCTGCTGACCGCAACCCGGGTTTTCTACGACCCCGCGCACCTGGTGCTGGTCGCGGGGATGGCTTTCCTGGGCTTCCTGCAAGTCACCGCGGTGGTGCTGAACCTGCTGCCGGTCCCGGGCCTGGACGGCTACGACGCGGTGGAGCCGCACCTGAGTCCGCAGACGCAGCGGGCGGTGGCGCCGGCCAAACAGTTCGGGCTGTTCATCCTGCTGGTCGTGCTGCTGGCGCCGGGCCTGAACCGGTGGTTCTTCGAGGTCGTCTACTGGCTTTTCGGGTTGTCCGGGGTGCCGCCGCGGCTGTCGATGGCCGGCGCCGCGCTGACCCGCTTCTGGAGCGCCCTGACCTGAGCTGTCCTCCTCGAAACTGACAGCAGGCACACCTTTTCCGGCGTGTCGTGTGCGTCGGCTCAATGTCGCGGCGGCCACAGCCTTGCCACATATGCGTGTGTGTGCATATATTAGTCAGCCATGGGCGCCGGACACAGTCACACCCCCGCTGAGGCGGACGCGTCGCGCATGATCCCCCGGATGATCGGTGCCGCGGGGATCCTGGCGACCTTCTTCGTCATCGAACTGACCACCGCATTGATGATCAACTCGATCGCGCTGCTCGCCGACGCGGGCCACATGCTTACCGACGTGGTCGCCGTGTTCATGGGTCTGGTCGCCGTCATCCTGGCGAAGCGCGGCAGCTCGTCGCCGGACCGCACCTATGGCTGGCACCGCGCCGAGGTGTTCACCGCGGTGGCCAACGCCGTGCTGCTGGTGGGTGTAGCCGTGTTCATCCTCTTCGAGGCGATCGAGCGACTCGGCAGCAAGCCGTCGGTGCCCGGCGTGCCGATGATCGTGGTGGCGCTGGCCGGCGTCGCCGCCAACTTTCTGGTGGCGATGCTGCTCCGCTCGCACTCCGAGGCGAGCCTGGCAGTCAAGGGCGCCTACATGGAGGTCGTCGCCGACACAGTCGGCAGCATCGGCGTCTTGATCGCCGGCGTGGTGACCGTCACGACGCACTGGCCGTACGCGGACGTGGTGGTGGCAGTGCTGGTCGCGCTGTGGGTGTTGCCCAGGGCGATCGCGCTGGCCCGCGCCGCCCTGCGCATCCTGTCCGAGTCCTCACCGGCGCACATCGACGTCGACGAACTGCGTTCGGCGCTGGGCGATCTGAACGGCGTCACCGATGTGCACGACCTGCACGTCTGGACCCTGTCCCCCGGCAAGGACATGGTCACCGCCCACCTCACCAGCACCGGCGACTCGGCGCAGGTGCTCAGCGAGGCGCGGGCGCTGCTGTCAGCCCGAGGGCTCAACCACGCCACCGTGCAGATCGACTGCCCGGACGGCCACTGCGAGGAGACGTTCTAGAACCCGAACGCCGCGCGCGCCGAGGGATCGCAGTCGTCGAGCAGATCCAGGCAGCGTCCGTATTCGTCGGTCTCCCCGATGGCGTCAGCGGCACGGGCCAGTGCTGCCACGCACCGCAGGAATCCTCGGTTCGGTTCGTGCGCGTAGGGCACCGGGCCGAAGCCCTTCCAGCCGTTGCGGCGCAGCTGGTCCAGACCCCGGTGGTAACCGGTCCGCGCGTAGGCGTAAGCCGTGATCGCCTTGTCCTCGGCCAGCGCTTCTTCAGCGAGAGCAGCCCAGGCCACTGACGCCGACGGATGGGCGGCGGCGACGATCCCCGGCTTCTCGTCCGCGAGCAGCTCGGCTTCAGCCTCGCTGTCGCCGGGTAGCAGAATCGGATCGGGTCCGAGGAGGTCACGGGTGGGCGTCATGGGCCCATTCTGCCAATCCGGCTCAGTTAAGCTGCACGCATGCCCAACGCACCCGAGCCAGACCGCGACGGCACCAAATCCAGCGGCAGACCGGACGCCGAGCACAACCCCGACGCCGAGCCGACCGAGGCTCACGCCCTGCATGCCGGCGACTCGGAGTCCGAGACCCAGGCGATCGTCACCCGCACTCCGGATGAGAGTTCCGAGGCGACCCTCCCGGACGGCCAGCCCGAGCGGCGGTTCACGGCCCCCGGTTTCGACGCGAAAGAAACCCAGGTGATCGCCACGTCTCAGGACGCGGCCACCGAAGCCTTCCACACCCGCCCGGCCGCGGGCACTCCACCGACCCCGCCGGCCCCCCCGCTGCCACCGAAAACTGCTGTCCCCCAAGCGATTCCACCACGTACCGGAGGCAAGCCGGGCGCCAAGCAGCGCAACTGGGGCTGGGTGCTGGCGGTCGTGGTGATCGTCCTGGCGCTGGCGGCCATAGCCATCTTCGGCACCGTCCTGCTCACGCGCAGCAAGCACGCCAAGGCCTCACAAGAGGACCAGGTGAAGCAGACCATCCAGAATTTCGACATCGCGGTTCAGCGCGGCGACCTGACCGCCCTGCGCACCATCACCTGCGGCACCACCCGCGACGGGTACGTCGACTACGACGAAAAAGCCTGGTCAGAGACCTATCAGCGGGTTTCGGCGGCCAAGCAGTATCCGGTGATAGCCAGCATCGACCAGGTCGTCGTCAACGGTCAGCACGCCGAGGCCAACATCACCACGTTCATGGCCTACGACCCGCAGACCCGCTCCACCCGCAGCCTCGACCTGCAGTTCCGCGACGAGCAGTGGAAGATCTGCCAGTCCAGCTGAGGGTCCTTATCCTGCTTCGCGCCGAACGTGTTGTGAGGGCGGCTTTTTCACCATTTTTCCGCCCTGAGCGCACGCTCGGCGACGCAACTCAGCTGGCGAGGGACTTGCCGGCGCAGTGCAGGTCGTTGCAGGCCTCGATGACGCGCTCGGTCATGCCGGCTTCGGCCTTCTTGAGGTAGCTGCGCGGGTCGTAGACCTTCTTGTTGCCCACTTCGCCGTCGACCTTGAGCACACCGTCGTAGTTGGAGAACATGTGCGCGACGATCGGGCGGGTGAACGCGTACTGGGTGTCGGTGTCGACGTTCATCTTCACCACGCCGTAGCGCAGCGCCTCCTCGATCTCGGACTTCGCCGAGCCCGAGCCGCCGTGGAAGACGAAGTCGAAGGGCTTGGCGTCATCGCCCAGGCCCAATTTCGCCGCCGCCACCTTCTGGCCCTGGTCCAGGATGTCGGGACGCAGCTTGACGTTGCCCGGCTTGTAGACGCCGTGCACGTTGCCGAACGTGGCGGCCAGCAGGTAGTGGCCGTGCTCGCCGTGGCCCAGCGCCTCGATCGTCTTCTCGAAGTCCTCCGGGGTGGTGTAGAGCTTGTCGTTGATCTCGTTGGCGACGCCGTCCTCTTCGCCGCCCACCACGCCGATCTCGATCTCCAGGACGATCTTTGCGGCCGCCGCCTGCTTGAGCAGTTCCTGCGCGATCTCCAGGTTCTCGTCGATGGGGACCGCCGAGCCGTCCCACATGTGCGACTGGAATAGCGGGTTCTTGCCGGCCGACACTCGTTCCGAAGAGATCGCCAGCAAGGGGCGGACGTAGGTGTCCAGCTTGTCCTTGGGGCAGTGGTCGGTGTGCAGCGCCACGTTGATCGGGTACTTGGCGGCGATGATGTGGGTGAACTCGGCCAGGGCCACCGCCCCCGTCACCATCTCCTTGATCCCGAGGCCGGAGCCGAATTCCGCGCCGCCGGTCGAGAACTGGATGATCCCGTCACTGCCGGCGTCGGCGAAGCCCTTGATGGCTGCGTTGATGGTCTCCGAGGAGGTGCAGTTGATGGCCGGGAACGCGTACGCGTTCTCCTTGGCACGTCCCAACATCTCGGCATAGATCTCGGGCGTTGCGATAGGCATGGAGGACTCCTTGTACGGAACTTGGTCAGCCCAGTATTGCAACGCCGGTATGTTGAAGCACCATGAGCACCACCGTGACGGCGGCAGGCAGCATCCTCGACCCGATGTTCTGGATCGGCCCCGAGGGTCTGTTCGCCTCCGCGGTACTGCCGACGATCCTGGTCATCGTCTTCGTCGAGACCGGTTTGCTCTTCCCGCTGCTGCCCGGCGAGTCGCTGCTGTTCACCGGAGGACTGCTGGCAGCCAAGGGGACGCTGGACATCTGGATTCTCGCGCCCGCGGTCGCAGTGGTCGCCATCCTCGGTGACCAGACCGGCTACTTCATCGGGCGGCGCATCGGCCCGGCGCTGTTCAAGAAGGAAGACTCCCGGTTCTTCAAGAAGCACTACGTGACCGAGTCGCACGCGTTCTTCGAGAAGTACGGATCGTGGGCGATCATCCTGGCCCGGTTCATGCCGTTCGTGCGCACGTTCACGCCGGTGATCGCCGGTGTCTCCTACATGCGCTATCCGGTCTATCTCGCGTTCGACATCGTCGGCGGCGTCTTGTGGGGCGGCGGTGTCACGGTGGCCGGTTACTTCCTGGGCACCGTGCCGTTCGTCAACCAGAATCTGGAAAAGATCATCCTGGGCATCCTGTTCGTGTCGATGATCCCGGCGTTCATCGCCGCCTGGCGCGGCTACCGGTCCCGCCGCACTGCGCAGCCCGCCGACGAGCCTGCCGAGGAACTGCCGCTATCCGACTGACTTGACCATCGCGACGTTGTGGGCGGCCTCCATCAGCATCCAGCCCGACAGTTGCACCGACAGGTCGCGCTCGGGAATCGACGAACTGTTCACCGCGCCCTCGACGAACTGCGCCTGCTGACCACCGGCGGTGGGTATCTCGGCGTCGCGGTCCCAGAAGGCGCCGAACACGGGTAGGCCGTCCACCGTCTGGCGGTAGTCCCACGCCGACTTCGCCGACGTCAGCACGATGTCGCGGGCGGTCTCGCGGGCGGCCTGGTCCTCGGCGGAGTCACCCGGGAGGTCGGTGGCGACCAGTGCCAGGTAGCGGGCGGTGATGCCGCCGAACAGGCCGCCGTCGCCGCCGCCGGCGCTCTTGAGGACGCCTCGGGTCGCCATGTGTTCCTTGACCGCCGCGACCAGTCGGCGCACGCGGGGCCGGTGCCGGTCGTCATGGGTGCGCTTGGCCAGCTCGACCTCCAGCCCGAGCACCACGCCCTGGCAGTAGGTGTACTGCGCCCGCACCAGCGACCCACCCTTGATGCCATCCAGCACCAGGTGCGTGTCGGGGTCGATCAGGGTTTCGTCGATCCAGTCGGCCATCTGCTGGGCGCGCCGCAGGTGCCCCTCGTAACGGGCCAGGAAGATGCCCGCCGGGCCGTTGCCCGGCGCGTTGAAGAACTGGTCCTGCTTGCGCCAGGGGATGCCGCCGCCGTCCTCGGGCACCCAGGCGTCGACGAACTGCTTGGCCAGTGTGTGCAGCGCGCGGCTGCGCTCGACGCCGACCAGGCGTGCGGCGCGTTCCAGTGCCAACGCCAGCCATGCCATGTCGTCGTAGTAGCTGTTGGTCCAGCGCAGGGTGTTGCGCAGCCGGTGCGAGCGGATCTGCCGGTTGATGCGGGTGCGGCGCTCCGGTTGCGGATCCCGCAACTCGGCGTCGATCAGGCAGTCCAGCAGGTGGGCCTGCCACCAGTAGTGCCAGGTGCCGAACATCCGATCCTTGCGATCCGACGGCCAGGCGACCACACCCAACTGGGTGCCGGGCAATCCCCAGAGCCGCCGCAGGTTGCGTTGCGTGACGGCGGTTTCGGAGGTGGCGGCCCGGTTCGCCCATACCTGATCCATACCTGCCGATCCTGCCCTACGGTTTGCGGTGACGGGAGGGCACCTTGGACGGGCACGCACAGTCGCCGGACTACCTGGAGAAGAGACAGCTGCGGACCGGTACGGCCGGGTGGCTCCTGCTTGCCGGACTAGGCGTCAGTTACGTGGTTTCCGGCGACTATTCGGGCTGGAACTTCGGGCTGGCGCGCGGCGGGTTCGGCGGGCTGGTCATCGCTACCGCGGTCGTCGCCGCCATGTACCTGGCCCTGGTGCTGGGGATGGCCGAGCTGTCCTCGGCTCTGCCGACGGCGGGCGGTGGGTACACGTTCGCGCGGCGCGCACTGGGTCCGTGGGGCGGGTTCGCGACGGGTACCGCCGTGCTGCTCGAGTACTCGATCGCGCCCGCGGCCATCGCCACCTTCATCGGCGCCTATGTGGAGTCGCTGGGACTGTTCGGCATCCGCGACGGCTGGTACGTCTACCTGGCGATCTACGCCCTGTTCATCGGAATCCACCTGGCCGGCGTGGGTGAAGCGCTGAAGGTGATGTTCGCCATCACTGCGGTGGCGATGGCGGGTATCGCGATATTCGCGGTCGCCGCCGTCGGGCGCTTCAGACTGGCGAACCTGACCGAGATCGCCCCGTCGCACGCGGTTGGCGCGTCTGCGTTTCTGCCGCACGGCTACCTCGGCGTGTGGGCGGCGCTGCCGTTCGCGATCTGGTTCTTCCTGGCGATCGAGGGAGTGCCGCTGGCCGCCGAGGAGACCGCGCATCCGGCCCGCAATGTCCCGCGCGGCATCACCGCGGCCTTTGCCGTGCTGCTGGTGACATGCGTGCTGGTGCTGTTGCTGACCACGGGTTCCGGTGGCGCGCAGGCGATGTCGACGTCCGGCAACCCGCTGGTGGCGGCGCTGGGGCCGGCCGGCGCGGCCCGGGCGGTCAATTACATCGGGCTGGCCGGCCTGATCGCCAGCTTCTTCTCGATCATCTACGCGTATTCGCGGCAACTCTTCGCGCTGTCCCGGGCCGGCTACCTGCCCACGGCACTGTCGGTCACCAATGCGCGAAAGGCACCCACCCTGGCGCTCATCGTTCCGGGCGCGATCGGCTTCGCGTTGTCGATGACCGGCAAGGGAGACCTGTTGCTCAACATGGCCGTCTTCGGCGCCACCCTCAGCTACGTGCTGATCATGTTGAGCCACATCGTGTTACGCAGCAGGGCACCCGAACTGGACCGCCCGTATCGAACTCCGGGTGGTCGTGTCACCACCGCCTTCGCCCTGCTGATAGCGGCACTGGCGCTGGTCTCCACATTTCTGGTCGACGCTGTCGCGGCGCTCTGTTGCCTGGCGGTCTTCTGCGGCTTCCTGTTGTACTTCGCGTTTTACAGCCGGCACCGGGTGATCACCAGCGCGCCGGACGAGCGACTGGCCGGGTGAGCATCGCCAGAACCTCTTGCAGCGCAGTCAGCGTGTTTCCCGGCAGGAACGCATCGCAGAACGGCAGCGCCGCGGCCATCGAACCGGTCAGCGGCTGGTAATCCGGTTGTGCGGCACGGGGATTGAGCCATACCAGCCGGTAGGCACGACGGCGCAGCCGGGTCAGCGCGTGTTCGAGCACCTCCGGCGGATCGCTGTCCCAGCCGTCGGAGGCGATGATCACCACGGCGCCGCGCAGGGCGTTGCCGTGTGCGGGCGTCAGGAGCGCAGTGAGGCTGCGACCGATGAACGTGCCGCCGTAGCGGTCGGTCACCCGCGCGTTGGCGCGGTCCAGTGCCGCCTCGGCGGAACGGTGCGACAGCACCGCGGTCAGCCGGGTCAACGACGTCGAGAACGCGAAGACCTCGGGCCGGATCGACGTCTGTCGCATCATCACCGCCCGCATCAGATGCAGGTAGACCGTCGCGAAGGGCTGCATCGACCGGCTCACGTCGCAGACCAGCACCACGCGTCTGGGCCGGCGACGGGGCCGGGTCTTGACGAGATTGATCGTCTCCCAACCGGTCGTGCGCGACGCATTGATGGTCGCCCGTAAGTCGATGCGGTGGCCGTGAGGGCTGGGTTCGGATCGCAGACTGCGTCTTGTCGGCCAGTGCGGCAACGATTCCCGCAGCCAGTCGCCGAGCATCCGCAGATCCTCAGGGTCGAATTGGTCGAACGGCTCGTCGGTCAGGGCGGCTAGCCGGCTGGGCACGAACTCGGGCAACCGGACTCCGGCGTCGCCGTCGGAGTCGCCGGCGGTTCCGGTGGCCCAGGGCAGTGTCTGGGTCGGCGCGCCGGAGCGGCTGCCGCCGCGGTGCACGACCCCGGCCGCCGGAGTGCGTGGACCCGGCAGCGGCAGCGACGGACTGTCGCCCCGGTCGGGCGCGCCGGTGCCGAATACGGACGCGAACACGGCATCGAAGGCGCCCAGATCGTCCATCCGGTTGACCAGACTCAGCCGCGCGGCCCAGTACAGTGACGACCGGTCGCGCGGCGCCAGGTGTTGCAGCGCCTGCACGAAAGTCGTGTGGCCGCTGGCCGATACCAACACTCCCGCACTGCGCAGCCGGGCGACCACGGCGGCGGCGAATGCCGCCAGGTCGACGCCGCGCAGCAGGGCCGGGGTGCTCACTAGCGGGTACGCCGGCGGAGCAGCCAGATCAGGGCCAACACGGCGAGCACTGCGGCTGCCACCGCGCCGTACTTCTTGAGTTGATCTCCGCCGGCAAGTTCGAGCAGATCGATGGGCTCGGGCTCGGCGGACTGACGGGTGCCCGGAACGGGATTGACGGGCCACGCCGGGATGGGCTCTTCACCGTTGGTGGCCGCCGTCGCCGCCGGAGCCTCCGCCGCGCCGTTCGCGGCCAGTTCGGCTTCCAGCGATTCGACGAACTGGCCCAGCAGCTTCTCCGAAACCTGTTGCAGCATCCCGCTGCCGAACTGCGCCAGCTTGCCGACGATCTTGAGGTCGGTGTCGACCGTGACGTTGGTGCGATCGCCCGCCGCCTGCAGTTGGGCGGTCACGGTGGCGGCCGCGTTTCCTGTTCCCCGCGCCTCTTTGCCCTTGGCGTCGAAGACCGCGCGGTGCTGGCCGCGGTCCTGCTCGACGAAGTGCACCTTGCCGGTGAATTCGCTGGTGACCGGCCCCACCTTGACTTTGACCTTGCCCAGATAGTCCTCGCCCTCGTGACCGACCAGTTGCGCGCCCGGCATCAGCGGGATCACCCGCTCCAGATCGCAGAGCACGTCCCAAGCCTCGTCGATGGGCGCGCTGACGGTGAACTGGTTGGCGATCTTCATCGGGTGAGTCCTCTCATGTTCGGCTGTATTCCACCAACGCATCGCGGATCGCAGTGCGGTCGTCGGGTGTCTTGGCCAGCGCACCCAGGCTGATCATCGCGGACTCGTCGACCAGATCGGCGACTCCCAGGGTCACCAGGGCGGCGACCCAGTCGATGGTCTCGGCCACCCCCGGCGGTTTGTCGAGATCGAGTCCACTTGCGAGGCCTACGAATTGGGTGGCATGTTCGATCAGCGGCGCGGTGGCGCCGGGCACGGCACGGCGCACGATCGCGGCGGCCCGGGCCGGTTCGGGGTAGTCGATCCAGTGGTACAGGCACCGCCGTCGCAGTGCGTCGTGCAGGTCGCGGCTGCGGTTGGAGGTGAGCACGACGATCGGCGGCCGCACCGCGACGAACGTGCCCAGTTCCGGGACGGTGACCGCGGCCTCACCCAGAAACTCCAGCAGCAGCGCCTCGAATTCGTCGTCGGCGCGATCGATTTCGTCGATCAGCAGTACCGGCGCAACCGGTCCCCCGTGCCGCACAGCCTGCAGGATCGGCCGGTCGACCAAGTAATTCTCGGTATAGAGCTCACTCTCCGTCACCCCGGCACCGGTGGCCTCGGCCAGCCGGATGGACAGCAGCTGGCGCTGGTAGTTCCAGTCGTAGAGGGCCTCGCCGGCGGTCAGGCCCTCGTAGCACTGCAGCCGGATCAGCTGCGTATTCAACACCCTGGCAAGGGTTTTCGCAGCGGTCGTCTTGCCGACGCCGGGTTCGCCTTCCAGTAGCAGTGGCCGGCCGAGCTGCACGGCGAGATAGATCGCCGACGCGGTGCCGGTGTCCAGCAGGTAGTCCTTGTCGTCGAACAGGCGGGCCACCTCGCCGGGGCTGCTGAATGTCATGGCGCGGTCGCCAGGAGTCGTTGGTAGTCCTCCCAGGTGTCCACGTCGAGCGGGACCGGACGGTCGAGCCGCAGTTCGCCCACCTCGTAGCGGCCCGACTCGATGAGCTTCCAGACGCCCTTGTCGCCGTGCAGGCGCGAGAGCTCACCGAACATGTTGCGGCTGAACCAGAATGGATGCCCGACGCCGTCAGTGTAGCGGCAGACCCTGATGTCGGCGGCACCGGTGCTGATGCGCCGCACGTCCGCCGGGTCGATCCCCGGTTGATCGCCGAGCATCAGCACGACGCCCTTCGATCGGGAGTCCACCACGTCCAACGCCACCCGCAGCGACGCCGAACACCCCGTGCCGAAGTCGGCGACGGTGACGACGTCGATCCCGTCCAGCGAGACCTGGTCGCGCACCAGTTGCGCGGCACCACCCAGGGTGACGATCAACTGATCGAAACCGGCGGCCCGGGCGACGTCCAGTGTCGCCCCGAGCACCGTCGTATCGCGATAGGGCAGAACCTGTTTCGGCCTGCCCAGCCGGCGGGATGCGCCCGCGGCCAGCACCACACCGGTGACGTAGGGCGCCGTCATAGGCCCTGCCGCTCGGTGAACGCGGTGCGACACCCGGAGCAGCAGAACCAGTAGTCGGCGCCGGCGAGTTGCAGGTGTTCGGTGTCCGGTCCGATACTCACGGTCATGCCGCACACCGGGTCGACGGCCGAAATCGGGGCGGCTTCGGATGGCACGGCCCGGGTCAGGCTGCCATCACGCAGCGCCGCGATGAGTTCCGCGGCGATGGCCACGGCGATCTCCGGCGGAGTCTTGGCACCGATCGGCACACCGACCGGGGTGTGGATTCGGGTCCGCTCTTCGTCCGTCAACTCAAGCCCGCTCAGGATCGAGGCGCCGCGCACCTTGCTGGCCACCAGCCCGATGTAGCCGACGCCGTGATCGAGTGCGGCGCGGATGGTTTCGGCCTCCGGACCGCCGTGGCTGGCGATCACCACTGCACTGGTGTCGGCCAGGTCGGTGTCGCGGCGCGCGTCGTAACCGAGCACGCCGCACAGCTGGACCAGCGCGTCGGCGATGGGCGTCTCGCCGTAAATCCGGATCAGCGGCGCCGGCAGTTGCGGCGTCAGGAAGATTTCCAGCGATCCGCCGGACAGGCACGGGTTGACCACCACGCACGCGCCCGGCGCCTCCGGGAAGTGCAGGTCACCGTCGGGCAGCACCCGCAGCAGCACACTCTCGCCGGCCTGCAGCACACCGAGCGCGGCCTTGCGGACCGAGTTCTGCGCGCACTGACCGCCGACGAAACCCTCGATGGTGCCGTCCGCCAACAGGATTGCCTCGTCCCCCGCACGTGCGGAGGTGGGCTGCTCGGCGCGCACCACCGTTGCATGCACGAATGGTGTTCGTGCGTCCCGCAATTGCTGAGCTCGTTCGCTGATTGTCATCGCTGGTATGGCGCCGCTCAGATTGGGGGCCTGGCCCGACCCTGCATGGCCTCCCACACCCGCGACGGCGTCAGCGGCATATCGGCATGGCGAACCCCGTACGGAGCCAACGCATCCACCACCGCGTTGACGACCGCCGGCGGCGAGCCCACGGTCGCCGATTCACCGATGCCCTTGGCACCGATCGGGTGGTGCGGCGACGGGGTCACCGTGAAGCCCGTCTCCAGGTGCGGCACCTCCTGCGCGGTGGGGATCAGGTAGTCCATCAACGAACCGCCCAGGCAGTTGCCGTCCTCGTCGAACGCGATCATCTCCATCAGCGCCATCCCGATGCCGTCCACGATGCCGCCGTGCACCTGCCCCTCGATGATCATCGGGTTGATGCGGGTGCCGCAATCGTCGACGGCCAGGAAGCGCCGCACCTTCACCACCGCGGTGCCCGGATCCACGTCCACCACACAGAAATACGCGCCGTAGGGATACGTCAGGTTCGACGGGTTGTAGCAGATCTGCGCGTCCAGACCGCCCTCGAGGCCCTCGGGCAGATCACCGGCGCCGTGCGCGCGCATCGCGATGTCCTGGATGGTCACCGCCGCGGCCGGATCACCCTTGACGTGGAATGTGCCCTTCTCCCATTCCAGGTCGGCCACCGACACTTCCAGCATGCCGGAGGCGATGATTTTCGCCTTGTCCCGCACCTTGCGCGCCACCAGGGCCGCCGCCGCACCCGACACGGGCGTGGACCGGCTGCCGTAGGTGCCCAACCCGAACGGCGTCTGATCGGTGTCGCCGTGCACCACGTCGATGTCCTCGGGCGGGATGCCCAACTCCTCGGCCACGATCTGGGCGAACGTCGTCTCGTGCCCCTGGCCCTGGGTCTGCACCGAAAGGCGCACCACCGCTTTGCCCGTCGGGTGCACCCGCAACTCACACCCGTCGGCCATGCCCAGACCGAGGATGTCCATGTCCTTGCGCGGCCCGGCCCCTACCGCCTCGGTGAAGAAGGACATGCCGATGCCCATCAACTCGCCGCGCTGCCGCTTCTCGGCCTGCTCCGCTCGGAGCGCGTCGTAGCCGATCATGTCCATGGCCTTGCGCATGGTGGTCTCGTAGTCACCGGAGTCGTAGACCCAGCCGGTCTTACTGGTGTACGGGAACTGGTTCGGCCGCAGGAGGTTTCGCAGGCGCAGCTGCGCGGGATCCATCTTCAGGTCGAAGGCCAGGCAATCCACCAGTCGCTCCACCAGATACACCGCCTCGGTGATGCGGAACGAACAGGCGTAGGCCACTCCGCCGGGCGCCTTGTTGGTGTACACAGCGGTCATGTGGCAGTAGGCGGCTTCGAGGTCGTAGCTGCCGGTGAAGACGCCGAAGAAGCCGGCCGGATATTTGACCGGCGCCGCCGTGCCGTTGAACGCGCCGTGATCGGCCAGCACATTGGTGCGGATGGCCAGGATCTTGCCGTCGTTGGTGGCCGCGATCTCGCCGACCATGATGTAGTCGCGCGCGAACCCGGTCGAGGTCAGGTTCTCGCTACGGTCCTCCATCCACTTCACCGGCTTGCCCAGCACCAGCGAGGCGACGATCGCGCACACATACCCCGGGTAGATCGGCACCTTGTTGCCGAACCCACCACCGATGTCGGGTGAGATCACCTGGATCTTGTGTTCGGGCAGACCCGCCACCAACGCATACAGCGTGCGGTGCGCATGCGGCGCCTGGCTGGTGGTCCACAGCGTCAGCTTCCCGGTCACCGGATCCAGATCCGCTACGGCGCCACAGGTTTCCATCGGCGCCGGGTGCACCCGCGGGTAGACGATCTCCTGTTTGACCACCACGTCGGCCTTGGCGAACGCGGCTTCGGTGGCGGCAGCATCACCGGTCTCCCAGTCGAAGCAGTGGTTGTCGGTCTTGACCTCGAGGTCGGTGCGGATCACCGGAGCCGACGGATCGAGCGCCTTTCGGACGTCGACGACGGGGTCCACGGGGTCGTACTCGACGTCGATCAGTTCCAGCGCATCGCGCGCCGAATACCGGTCCTCGGCGACGACGAACGCCACCTCCTGGCCCTGGAAGCGCACCCGGTCGGTGGCCAGCACCGCCTGCACGTCGTTGGACAGTGTCGGCATCCAGGCCAGGCCCTTGGCCGCCAGGTCGGCGCCGGTGATCACCGCCTTGACCTTCGGATGCGCCTGCGCCGCAGTCACATCGACACTGACAATGTTCGCGTGCGCAAACGGCGACCGCAGGATCGCCAGGTGCAGCATGCCGGGCAGCGCGATGTCGTCCACATAGCGGCCCCGGCCCCGGATGAACCGAGGGTCTTCCTTGCGCAGCATCCGGCCGTAGCCGCAGGGCTTCTGGTCGTTGTCGGCGGTGTCTTCGGGCGAGGGTGGCCGTGACTCGAGAGTGGTCATGATGTCGTCGCCTCAGTCGTGGAGTTCTGTGCGGCCCATTGAATGGACCGCACGATCGTGGTGTAACCGGTACAGCGGCAGATCTGCCCGGAGATGGCTTCCCGAATGGTCTCCTCGTCGGGATCGGGGTTGCGGTCCAGCAGGGCGCGCGCGGTGATCATCATGCCCGGTGTGCAGAAACCACATTGGAGTCCGTGACAACGCATGAACCCTTCCTGCACCGGGTCCAGAGCGCCGTCCGGTCCTGCCAGCCCCTCCACGGTGCGCACGCTGTGGCCGGAGGCCATGACAGCCAGCATGGTGCACGACTTGACCGGCACGCCGTCGACGTCGACCACGCAGGTTCCGCAGTTGCTGGTGTCGCATCCCCAGTGGGTTCCGGTCAGGCGCAACTGATCCCGCAGGAAATGCACCAGCAGCATCCGGGGTTCCACGTCGGCGCTGACCGGTTCGCCATTGACGGTCATGTTCACCTGCATCGTCAGTTCCCCTCTGGTTCGGGCTGATTGCGCACCCGCTGCACCGCGCTGCGCAGGGTCCGGATGGTCAATTCGCCGGCGAGATGCCGTTTGTAGTCGGCGGTACCGCGGACATCGGTTACCGGTTCGCAGGCCTGCCCGGCCAGCCGGCCGGCCTCGGCGAACGTCTCTTCGGTGGCCGGCCGGCCCACCAGCGCCGCCGACAGTTCCGCGAGCGCGTCCCGGTCCGGGTTCACCGCGGTCAGCCCGACCCGGACGGCGGCGATGGTGCCTCCGTCCAAGGTGACGGCCGACCCGGCAGCGGTGACGGCCCAGTCCCCGACCCGCCGCTCCACCTTGGCATATGCGCTGGAGGTATTGTGCCGCAACGGGATACGCGTCTCGATCAGGATCTCGTTGGGGGCCACCGCGGTCTCGTAGGGCCCGAGCAGGAAATCGTCGATCGCGATCTGACGTTCCCCCGAGGGGCCACGGACCAGGCACACCGCGTCCAGCACTTCGCAGACGGTGGACAGATCTTCGGCCGGGTCCGCCTGGCACAGCGAGCCACCGAGAGTGCCGCGGTTGCGTACCACCGGGTCGGCGATCACGCGTTCGGCGTCGCGGAAGATTGGGCACACCGCGGCCAGGGTGTCGGATTCCAGGATCTCCCGGTGGCGGGTCATCGCGCCGATCCGGACCAGCGTCGGGTCGGTGATCACATAGCCCAACTCGGGCGCCAGGTCGTTGATGTCGATGAGGTATTCGGGGTTGGCGATCCGCAGTTTCATCATCGGCAGCAGGCTGTGTCCGCCGGCCACCACGCGCGCCTCCTCCCCCAACCGGTCCAATAGTCCGATGGCGTGATCGACGCTCGTCGCACGCTCGTATTCGAAGGGCCCTGGTACTTGCATGCCGAAAGTGTCTGCCCGCTGCCCAGGGGCGTCAATGTCGAGTTAAGTGATCCGTTAACTCGCCCTCGACCTGCGGGTCCGCGGTGTCGTGATGAATTCGGCCGGCGACCTCGGCCAGCGGCCGCCCACCCCCGCCCCACCGGCGCGCGATGATGTCGGCGGCGATCGAGACCGCGGTCTCCTCCGGGGTGCGGGCGCCCAGGTCAAGCCCGATCGGACTGGACAACCGTGCGAGTTCGGCGTCGGTCAGCCCCACCGCCCGCAAGCGTTCCATCCGGTCGTCGTGTGTCCGGCGCGACCCCATCGCCCCCACGTACCCGACGTCCAGGCGAAGCGCGATCTCGAGGACCGGCACGTCGAACTTCGGATCGTGGGTCAGGACGCAGATCACCGTGCGCCGGTCCAGCGCACCGGCCTGCGCCTGCGCGGCCAGGTATCGGTGCGGCCAGTCGACGACGACCTCGTCGGCGGTCGGAAAGCGGGCCGGGGTGGCGAAGACCCGGCGCGCATCGCACACGGTGACGCGGTAGCCGAGGAACGTGCCCTGCCGGGCCACGGCCGCGGCGAAGTCGATTGCGCCGAAGACCAGCATCCGCGGGCGCGGCGCGAAGCAGGAGACGAAGACCTGCATGCCCTCGCCGCGGCGCTGGCCGTCCGGGCCGTACTCCAGGATCCCGGTGCGGCCCAGCGCGAGCAGGCCGCGGGCGTCGTCGGTGACGGCGGCGTCGGCACGCGCCGAGCCCAGCGAGCCCGCGGTGCCGTCGGGTGCGATCACGATTCGTCGGCCCACCCATCGTGCGTCGGCATGGGCAATGACCGTCGCGACGGCCACCGAGCGGTGCGCGTCGATGTCGTGGGCCACCGCGCCGAGTTCGGGAAACGTTGACTGCGACACGGCCTCGACGAAGATGTCGATGATGCCACCGCAGGTGAGGCCGACCGCGAACGCGTCGTCGTCGCTGATCCCGTAGCGCTCCAGCCGCGGTGCTCCGGTGGCGGCGACCTCGCCGGCCAGTTCATATACCGCCCCCTCGACACACCCTCCCGACACCGATCCGCTGACCGACCCGTCCGGTGCCACCACCATCGCGGCACCCGGCTGTCTCGGGGCCGAACGCATGGTGCGCACCACGGTCGCCAAGCCGGCCGTTTCTCCCGCGCGCCAGATCGACATCAGATCGGCAAGCACGTCACGCATGCTCTCAACGTAGGCTCATCGGCATGACCCCGGCTCAACTTCGGGCCTTTTCGGCGGTGGTCCGGCTGGGCTCGGTGCGCGCCGCGGCCGCCGAACTCGGCATGTCCGACGCCGGAATCTCGATGCATGTCACTGCGTTGCGCAGGGAGCTGGACGACCCGTTGTTCACCCGCACCGGGGCCGGGCTGGCGTTCACCCCGGGCGGATTGCGGCTGGCGAGCCGGGCGGTGGAAATCCTGGGGCTGCAACAACAAACGGCCATCGAGGTCACCGAGGCCGCCCACGGCCGCCGCCTGCTGCGCATCGCCGCGTCCAGCACCTTCGCCGAGCACGCCGCGCCCGGACTGATCGAGCTGTTCTCGTCCCGGGCCGACGACCTCTCGGTGGAATTGAGCGTGCATCCGACGAGTCAGTTCCGCGATCTGATCCGGTCGCGGGCGGTGGACATCGCGATCGGACCGGCCAGCGAGAGTTCGGCCGGTGCCGATCTGTTCGTGCGACCGTTTCTCAAGTATCAGATAATCACCGTAGTCGGGCCGAAAAGCCCTCTGGCCGCTGGTAATCCGACACCTGCGCTGCTGCGCCAGCAGCAGTGGATGCTCGGCCCGTCGGCGGGCAGCGTGGACGGCGAGATAGCAAACATGTTGGGCAGCTTGGCAATTCCCGAGTCCCAGCAACGAATATTCCAGAGCGACGCCGCCGCGCTGGAAGAGGTGCTGCGGGTCGGGGGTGCGACGCTCACCGTCGGGTTCGCGGTGGCCAAAGACCTTGCCGCCGGACGGTTGACGCACGTGACCGGGCCGGGGCTGGACCGGGCCGGCGAGTGGAGCGCGATGACGCTGGCGCCGTCGGCGCGGCAGCCCGCGGTCTCCGAGCTGGTCCGTTTCATCACCACGCCGCGTTGCATCCAGGCGATGATCCGCGGCAGCGGGGTCGGCGTGACGCGGTTCCGGCCGAAGGTACATGTCACGCTGTGGAGTTAGCTATACGCTTTACCCCCATGAGCGTGTACAAGGTGATCGACATCATCGGGACCAGCCCCACGTCATGGGAGCAGGCGGCAACCGAGGCGGTGGAGCGGGCGCGGGAGAGCGTAGATGACATCCGGGTGGCCCGGGTCATCGAGCAGGACCTGTCCGTGGATGCCACTGGCAAGATCACCTACCGCATCAAGCTCGAGGTCTCGTTCAAGATGAGACCGGCCAGGCCGCAGTAGAACAATCTGCCTTACCAGGCGCGGGTCAGGTCGCCGTGCTGCCTGATCCAGGCGTGCATCGCGATGCCCGCTGCCACACCGGCATTGATGCTGCGCGTCGAGCCGAATTGGGCGATCGACACGGTGATGACCGCGCCCGCACGGGTGTCGTCGGTGATGCCGGGACCTTCCTGGCCGAACACCAGCAGGCAGTCCCGGGGCAGCGAGGTCTCCTCCAGCCGCGCCGCTCCGGGGACGTTGTCGACGGCGACCACCGCCAGACCGGCGCCGGCCGCGAACTCCATCAACTCGGCGGTGCTGTCGTGGTGGCACAACCGCTGATAGCGGTCGGTCACCATGGCGCCGCGGCGGTTCCAGCGGCGGCGGCCGACGATGTGCACGGTGTCCACGGCGAAGGCGTTCGCGGTACGCACCACCGAACCGATGTTGGCGTCGTGCCCGAAGTTCTCGATCGCAATGTGCAGCGGGTGCCGCCGGCGGTCGATGTCGGCGATGATCGCGTCCCTGGTCCAGTACCGGTAGGCATCGACGACATTGCGAGTATCGCCGTCGCGCAACAGATCTGGGTCGTAACGCGGGTCGTCGGGCAACTCACCGGGCCAGGGCCCCACGCCGGTGGCCGGGACAGCCCACTCGGTAGGCCCCGGTTCGGGCTCGCTCACTTGGCCGTCCACACCGCGGCGTGGGTGCCTTCGATGGACACCGTCGCGAACAACAGCGCCTGGCTGATCTCGCCCTGCGTACACAGCGATGCGTTGACCTGTACCGAGTCACGCGACGCGTCCGGCAGGATCAGCACCGACGAGCCATAGGCCGCGCAGGCCGGGCTCAGCCCACGGCCCGGCAAGCTCGGGGCGGCGACCAGCATCAAAGGCCCACCGCGGCGGGCGGATTCGTCACGGTACTGCGCCCCGATGGCGCCGGCCTCCAGATTCAGCAGCATGTAGCCGTTGCCGGTGAACGCCGTCGGGTCGCTCAACTGCGCCTTGCTGATCGGCAGGCCGTCGGCCCGCCAACCGGAGGCGTTGGTGGACTTGACCACCAGTCCGGTGTCGTTGACGTTGGTGGGCGGCAGGCCCACCGGGAATGCCGCGGCGTACGCGGCCGAGGTACCGGCGATCCGTTCGTGCGGCGAGTAGGCGTAGACGCCGCGCACCGCGCTGCGTTCCTTCAGCGGGCCCAGGCAGACCGTGCCGGTCAACCGGTCCGGGGGCGCCTTCAAGGGCGAACTGATGTCGGGCACCTTGGTCACCGCGTCGTCGCAGCTACCCAGCGCGTTGGCTTCCATCGGATGCGACAGCGCGCCGTAGAGGCCGAAACGAACGTCTTCTGCCTTGGCGTGCGGCGCTTTCGGATCGGCAGGAGACGCATCGACGTCGACCAGCACATAGTCCTGCGCCCACCGCAGATTCGACACCGACATGTTCCAGCCCAGCACGGCCAGCGATTCGCCGACCCGGGCATTCGGGGCCCCGAAGATCCGGCCGGACTCATTCGAACCCGAGCAACCCGCCAGGGCGCACACGGCCAGCGCGAAGACCAGGCCAACCCGAACGCGCACGCGGCCTAGCCCAGCCCCAGATCGGCGAGGCCCAACACGCTGCGATACGGCACGCCCTCGGCTTCGATCGCCTCGGCGGCGCCGGTGGCGCGGTCCACCACCGTCGCCACACCGATCACCTCTCCGCCGGCGTCACGGACGGCACGCACCGCCGTCAGCGCGGACCCGCCGGTAGTGCTGGTGTCCTCGACCACCAGCACGCGCTGGCCGGACACCTCGGATCCTTCGATAAGTCGTTGCATCCCATGGGTTTTCACTGACTTGCGGACTACGAACGCATCGATCGGGCGACCTGGCGCGTGCATGATGGCGGTTGCCACCGGGTCGGCGCCCAACGTCAGGCCACCGACGAGCGCGTAATCCCAGTCCTGCGTGAGCTCTCGCATCAACCGGCCGATCAGCGCGGAGGCCCGGTGGTGCAGGGTGGCCCGGCGCAGATCGACGTAGTAGTCGGCCTCCTTGCCCGAGGACAGGGTGACCCGCCCGTGCACCACCGACAATCGGCGCACGAGCTCGGCAAGTTCGGCCTTGATGCCGACGCCTGCCTGCGGATCAGGTCCGGCCACGACCACCGCCGAACCGTTTGGTGAACAGCATCGCGAGCCTGCGCGGCATGGCCCGGCCGGTGCTGACCAGGAATTTGTACTGCGCGCCCGGGACGATGACGACCTTGCCGCACGCGACGTCGGCCAGGCTTTCGCGGACGACGTCGTCGACCTCCAGCCACATGAACGACGGGACCTGCGCCATGTCCAAACCGGCGCGACTGTGGAATTCGGTGTGCACGTAGCCCGGGCACACCGCGTGCACGCCAACTCCGGTGCCCTGCAAGCTGTTTGCGAGTCCTTCGCTGAAGGAGATCACCCACGCCTTGGACGCCGAGTAGGTCGATCCGCGGCCGGGCAGCAGGCCGGCGACGCTGGCGATGTTGATGACGGTGCCGGTTCCCGCTTCCATCATGGCCGGCAGGGCGGCGCGGGTCAGCTGCATCACCGCGGCGACGTTGACGTCGAGTTGCCGCTGCAGGTCCGCGGGATCGGTGGCCCAGAACTCGCCGGACATGCCGAAGCCTGCGTTGTTGACGAGCACCCGCACCCCGGCGGCCAGCCGGTCGGCCACTTTGTCGCGGTCGGCGGCGTCCGCCAGGTCCGCGGGAAGAATCTCAATGCTGCCGGCCTCGGATTTCAGCTCGCCGGCCAATTGTTCGAGGCGCTGCGCATCGCGGGCGACCAGGACCAGGTCATAGCCGTCGCGGGCGTAGCGGCGCGCGTATCCGGCACCGATGCCGGACGTGGGCCCAGTGATCAGCGCAACAGGTCGAGGCATGTGCTCTCAGTGCTGGTAGTTGCTGGCCTGTTGGCCATTGCGTCCCGTGCGCGGCTGACGCCGGCCGCCTTCGGGACGGCTCTCCTCGCGGGCGACGGGCTCGGCGGCACGGCGGGCAGGATCGGGGATGACCCCGGCGGCCGGGTCCACCTGCGCACGACGTTGCGGCAACTCCGCCCGGGCTGCCGGGGCCAACGGGCGTCCCGGCGCGGCGTTGCGGCGCCCTTCGGAGGACTCGCCTTCCTCCTGCGGCGTCTCGGCAGGCAACGGCGGCAACACCCGAAGCAGGTCGTTGAACTGGCGCACGGTACGCAGACCTTCGTCCCACTGCGCGCGGGTACTGGCGATCGGCATGGCGACCAGCGTCCAGTTCTGCTCGTTCCACATGATCTCGGCGCAGTCGGGTGCGGTGTGCGCGAACGTGACCATGCGCCGGTCGCATGCCCGGCGGGCGGCATCGAGGTTGGTGGAGTACACCATGCGCGGGCCGATGGCGCCGAGCAGCCAGATATCGCTCTCGCGCGGCTCCTTCAGCCCCTTGAGCCGCAGGTCCACGACGACGTTCGTGCCCACCTTGCGGTGCAGCGCGATCACCGTGGCGACCTCTTCGAGGTCGAAGATGTAGACGGCCTCACCGCGGATCTGGCCCAGCACCACGTTGTGGGCCGGGACATCGCCGACCGTCGACATCACACCGCGCTTCCAGCGGTGCAAAATGTCGGTCGATTCGCGTTCGTAGTCGAAGCCGTGCGAGCGCGCCCACGACCTGCGGCGTCGGCTGCGTCCGCGCCGCCGATCGATATCGACGTACAACAACACCGCCGCACCGACGAAGCACAGTGCGGAGAGCGTGAACCAGAGCGGGACCATCCCCAACAGAGTATCTGCTCTGTCAGCCGAACAGAGAATCCGACCAGGTCACAACCGAATCACAGGACGCTACACATTTGCCGGTAGAGGCCTATCCTCACTTCGCGTGATTAGAGGCGGGAAAGGGACGGGAAAGGGAGTATTGCGTGTCCGGTCCGAGTGAACTGCGTATCGACGTCCCGGTCGAACTCAGCGAAGTCAAGGTCGTGTTCAGCGTGGCGTCACTGACGTTCGAGGGTGACATGCCGGCCGTGCTGTTCCACGCCGGCATCGTCGGCACCGATGCCGCGGCCTGGAAGGTGCAGCCGGACGTGGTGGTGGTGTTCCACACCAACGCCGGCCACGTCACCCTGGACGACCAGACCTACAACACGAATCGGCATGTCGCCACGGGAAATCCGTACAAGGCGGTGATCGAGGGACTGATCGCCAGGGGCGCGCAGATCGAACTGTGTGGTGCAACGGCCCGCGCCATGGGCTGGGGCAACGCCGATCTGATTCCCGGCATCAAGGTCAACCGCAATGCGATGGCGCGGCTCACCCAGCTGGTGCAACAGGGGTTTGTGAAGATCTCGGAAGCATGATGTATCAGGGTTACCGGCTGATCCGGGTCGCGAGCGCGGACGGAATCTGCCGGGCCACCATCGACAACCCGCCGATCAACCTGCTCGACGTCGAGTTGATGCACGAGATCATCCGGCTCACCCGGGAGGTGGCGGCCGACGACGAGGTGCGGGTGCTGGTGGTCGATTCGGCCGATCCGGAGTTCTTCATCGCCCACGCGGATGTCGGCATGATCCTCGACCTACCGGTCGACGACACCGGGCTGCACGACGAGCTCAGCCCGTTCCACGCGGCGATGGAGGGCTTCCGGACCGTGCCGAAAGCCACCATCGCCGTCATCGAAGGCATCTGCCGCGGCGGCGGCAGCGAGTGGGCTGCCGCGTTCGACATGCGCTACGCCGCCCTCGGCAGAGCGGTGTTCGGCCAGCCGGAAGTCGCACTCGGGATCATCCCCGGCGGCGGCGGCACCCAGCGCCTGCCCCGGCTGATCGGCCGCGGCCGGGCCCTTGAAGTGATTCTCGGCGGCATGGACGTCGACGCGGCGACCGCCGAAGCCTGGGGTTACGTCGACCGGGCGCTGCCCCCCGATCAGCTGCGGCGGTTCGTCGACAAGCTGGCCCGGCGCATCGCGTCGGCTCCGGTGACGGCCATCGCCGCGGCCAAGCGCGCCGTTGATGCTGCGGGTGCCGCAGGCGGCGATTTCGCTACCGGCCTGCGGGTCGAGGACCAGCTGTTCCGCCAAACCCTGGCTGAGCCGGCGGCGCGCAAACTGCTGCAGACAGTCATCGAGGCCGGCGCCCAGACCCGAGAATTCGAGCTGGGCAACCGGCCCCGAAAGACTGATTAGCCCTCAATCAGCCCAAGATCAGCGAGTCGCCGTCCGGGCTGACGTTGACGGGCACCACGTCGCCGTCGTGCACCTCGCCGGCCAGCAGCAGCTTGGCCAGCTGGTCGCCGATCGCCTGCTGCACCAACCGGCGCAACGGCCGGGCGCCGTACACCGGGTCGAAGCCCCGCTGCGCCAGCCACTGCTTGGCCGGCAGCGACACCTCGAGCTGCAGTCGCCGCTGCGCCAACCGCTTGTCCAGCTGAGCCAGCTGGATGTCCACGATCTGCACCAGTTCACCGGGCTCGAGACCGTGGAAGATGATCACGTCGTCGAGCCGGTTGATGAACTCCGGCTTGAACGCCGACCGCACGGCGGCCAGCACCTGCTCCTCGGTGCCACCCGATCCCAGGTTGGAGGTCAGGATCAGGATGGTGTTGCGGAAGTCCACCGTGCGGCCTTGACCGTCGGTGAGCCGGCCCTCGTCGAGGACCTGCAACAGCACGTCGAACACGTCCGGGTGAGCCTTCTCGATCTCGTCGAACAGGATCACCGTGTACGGGCGACGGCGCACCGCCTCGGTCAGCTGACCACCCTGGTCGTAGCCGATGTAGCCGGGAGGCGCACCGACCAGCCGGGCAACCGAGTGCTTCTCGCCGTACTCGCTCATGTCGATCCGGACCATGGCGCGATCGTCGTCGAACAGAAAGTCCGCCAACGCTTTAGCCAGCTCCGTCTTACCCACACCGGTGGGGCCGAGGAACATGAACGAACCGGTGGGCCGGTTCGGGTCGGCGACACCGGCCCGGGAGCGGCGCACGGCGTCCGAGACGGCCTGCACGGCCTTCTTCTGGCCGACGACGCGCTTGCCCAGCTCGTCCTCCATGCGCAGCAGCTTGGCCGTCTCGCCTTCCAGCAACCGGCCGGCGGGAATGCCCGTCCACGCCGACACCACGTCGGCGATGTCGTCGGGGCCGACCTCCTCCTTGAGCATCACGTTCTCGCGGGCTTCGGCCTGCGGAACCGCGGCGTCGAGTTTCTTCTCGACCTCGGGGATGCGGCCGTACCGCAGCTCGGCGGCCTTGGCCAGGTCACCGTCACGCTCGGCGCGCTCGGACTCCCCGCGCAGCACTTCGAGCTGCTCCTTGAGCTCGCGGACGATGTCGATGGCGTTCTTCTCGTTCTGCCATCTCGTCGTCAGCTCGGCCAGCTCTTCCTTCTTGTCGGCCAGCTCGGCACGCAGCTTCTCCAAGCGTTCCTTGGACGCGGCGTCCTCCTCCTTCTCGAGCGCCATCTCCTCGATCTCCAGCCGGCGCACCAGGCGCTCGACCTCGTCGATCTCGACGGGCCGCGAGTCGATCTCCATCCGCAGCCGGCTGGCGGACTCGTCGACCAGGTCGATGGCCTTGTCCGGCAGGAAGCGGGCGGTGATGTAGCGGTCACTCAGCGTGGCAGCGGCCACCAGGGCGGAGTCGGTGATCCGCACACCGTGGTGCACCTCGTAGCGGTCCTTGAGACCGCGCAGGATCCCGACGGTGTCCTCCACCGAGGGCTCGCCGACGAACACCTGCTGGAAGCGCCGCTCCAGTGCGGCGTCCTTCTCGATGTACTTGCGGTACTCGTCGAGAGTGGTCGCGCCCACCAGGCGCAGTTCACCGCGGGCCAGCATCGGCTTGATCATGTTGCCCGCGTCCATCGCCGATTCGCCGGTCGCGCCGGCGCCGACGATGGTGTGCAGCTCGTCAATAAAGGTGATGATCTGCCCGGCCGAGTTCTTGATGTCGTCGAGCACGGCCTTGAGCCGTTCCTCGAACTCACCGCGGTACTTGGCGCCGGCCACCATGGACCCCAGGTCCAGCGAGATGACCGTCTTGTCGCGCAGGCTTTCCGGCACGTCACCGGCAATGATGCGCTGGGCCAGGCCCTCCACGATCGCGGTCTTGCCGACGCCGGGCTCACCGATGAGCACCGGGTTGTTCTTGGTGCGCCGGGACAGCACCTGCACCACCCGGCGGATCTCGTTGTCGCGTCCGATGACCGGGTCGAGCTTGCCTTCCTTGGCCCGCGCGGTCAGGTCCGTGGAGTACTTCTCCAGCGCCTGGTAGGTGGCTTCCGGGTCGGCACTGGTCACCCGAGCGCTGCCGCGCACCTTGACGAACGCCTCCCGCAGCGCCTGCGGCGACGCGCCGTGGCCGGTCAGCACCTTGGCGACCTCGGAGTCGCCAGTGGCCAACCCGACCATCAGGTGCTCGGTGGAAACGAACTCGTCGTCCATCTCGGTGGCCAGTTGCTGAGCTGCGGTGATGGCTGCCAGCGATTCGCGGGACAGCTGCGGCTGGGAACTGGAGCCGCTGATCTGGGGCAGCTTGTCCAGCAGGCGCTGCGCCTCCGTGCGGATGGTGGCGGGGTCGACCCCGACAGCCTCCAGCAGTGGTGCGGCAATCCCGTCGTTCTGCGTCAGCAGCGCCATCAGCAGATGCGCGGGCCTGATTTCGGGGTTGCCGGCCGCCGAAGCCGCCTGCAGTGCCGACGTCAGGGCCGCCTGCGTCTTAGTTGTCGGGTTAAAAGAGTCCACGACCCCTCCGTTCTCGTGCGTAGGTAAAAATCATCTCGCGTACTGCAACGACGTCAAGGTTGAGTCTGTTCCGCTCAACTCTAACTTTTTTCCCGGATCCGCGCGAGACCCGCCCGAAGCGCACGAGGATCGCACTTTAGAACCCCGTTCCAGGGAGCTTTCGCTCCTATATGAATGTTTGCGAAAACTGCACTCACCGGTTCACGACGTAGGTAGCGTGTGCGTCAATTTCGCTCCGTCGTTTGCCGGAGTCCCTGCCGTCGAGGGGTTTTCGTTATGGCGTTGTTGTTTTCAGCGGACAGCCTCGCGGTCGCCGCGTCGGACCTGAGTGGAATCGGAAATTCGCTGCGCACCGCGCACGGATTGGCGGCGCTGCCCACCACGGCGGTGGCAGCGGCTGGTCTCGACGAGGTTTCCGCGGCGATCGCAGCGATGTTCGGGACGTTCGGCAAGGATTACCTGGCACTGAGTGCCCAGGTGGATCTGTTCCACGACCAGTTCGTACGAACCTTGACCGCTGCTGGTGCGGCCTATGGAAGTGCCGAGTCGGCCAACGTCGCGCCGCTGCGAAGCCTTTTGGACGCAGTCAACGGACCCAGCGAGGCCCTGTTCGGTCGTCCCCTGATCGGCAACGGGGCCAACGCGACGACGGCCGGCGCTGACGGCGGGGCCGGCGGAATTCTGCTGGGCAACGGCGGCAACGGTGCACCGGGCGCCGCCGGGCAGGCCGGGGGTGCCGGCGGGTCGGCCGGTCTGTTGGGTAGCGGCGGCCAAGGAGGGGCCGGCGGAATCGGTGCCGCAGGTGGCGGCGGCGGACGCGGCGGGCTGATTTTCGGAAACGGCGGTGCCGGAGGCGCCGGAGGCTTGGGTGCCGTCGGCGGCACCGGCGGAAACGCCGGATTCTTCTACGGCAATGGCGGCCACGGCGGAGCAGGTGGGACGGGTACCCCGGGCACTGTTTTCGGCGGCGCAGGCGGAACCGGCGGCTTTGGCGCACGGCTTTTCGGTGACGGCGGAGCGGGTGGGGCCGGCGGCGCCGGACCCGCGGGCGGGCCGTTCGGCTCGGGCGCCGGGGGTATCGGCGGCACGGGAGGCCACGGCGGGCCCAGCGGACTGCTGGGAGGTAACGGCGGACACGGCGGCGCGGGTGGCGCAGGTGGGGCGGGAGCAGCAGGGGCCAACGGCTCGGCGGCTCAGCAAGGCGACACCGGTTTTGCCGGTGGAACCGGCGGCAGGGGCGGCGAAGGTGGGACCGGCGCCCTGTTCCTGGGCGTCGCGGGCGACGGCGGCGTCGGCGGAGCCGGCGGCGTCGGCGGAACCGGCGGAACGGGCGGCGCCGGCGCAGCGGCCACCGCAACCTCGGCCGCCGGAGCCGGCAGCGCCGGCGGGAACGGAGGACACGGCGGGGCCGCCGGCGCGGGCGGCGCGGCCGGCGGACCGGGCGGGCACGCGGGTGGGAGAGGTGTCGCCGGCGACGGCGGGACCGGCGGTCAGGGAGGTGACGGCGGGGCCGGCCACAATGGTTCGGCGGCAACCAGCGACGGCGGTACGGGCGGCGCGGGAACCGCCGGCGGACAAGGCGGGCAGGGCGGCCAGGGCGGCGCGGCATTCGCGGGCGGAACCAACGGGCGCGGCGGGCAAGGCGGCACCGGCGGCCTCGGCGGTGACGGTGGCAGCGGCGGTGCCAGCACCACCGGTGTCGGGGGCCAAGGCGGTGCGGGCGGGGCCGGTGGCGCCGTCGGCGTCGGCGGCTCGGCAGGCACTGGCGCCGGGGCCGCGGGGTCCGCGGGCGATTCCGGGACCGGTGGCACCGGGGGTCGCGGTGGGGACGGGGGCTCCAGCGCCGCCGGCCCCAACGCCACTTCGGCCGACGGCAGCGACGCAACCGGCTACGCCGGCGGCGCCGGCGGCCAGGGCGGACAAGGCGGCACAGCCGGAGCGGGCGGCGTCAACGGCAAAGGCGGCACCGGGGGCGCCGGCGGCCAAGGCGGTCAGGGCGGCACCGGCGTCACCGGCATCAACAGCAACGGCGGCACCGGCGGGGCAGGAGGCGCCGGCGGCACCGCCGGCGCAGGCGGCGCGGCAGGCACCGGCGCCGGCGCGGCAGGCACCACCGGCGCCGCAGGCACCGGCGGAACCGGAGGACAAGGCGGCCAGGGCGGCACCGGCGCGAACGCCACCCAGGCCACCCTCGCCGACGGCAGCGACGCCACCGGCTACGCCGGCGGCGCCGGCGGCCAGGGCGGACAAGGCGGCACAGCCGGACCCGGTGGCGTCAACGGCACCGGCGGCACCGGCGGCAGCGGCGGCCAAGGCGGTCACGGCGGCACCGGCATCACCGGTGTCAACAGCAACGGCGGCACCGGCGGAGCAGGTGGCGCCGGAGGCACCGCCGGCGCCGGCGGCGCGGCAGGCAACGGCGCCGGCGCGGCAGGCACCACCGGCGCCGCAGGCACCGGCGGAACCGGAGGACAAGGCGGCCAGGGCGGCAGCGGCGCGGCCGGCGACGCTGTCACGCTCGCAGCGACTGGCGGCGCCGGCTACCTCGGCGGTCAAGGAGGTGCCGGCGGCGCCGGCGGCACCTCAGGTACAGGCGGCACCAATGGCGACGGGGGCCAAGGCGGCACCGGTGGCACCGGTGGCCAAGGTGGTACCGGTGGCCTAGGCGTGCAGGGAACCACGCCGTCCGGCGGCGGTGCAAGCGGGCAGGGTGGGCAGGGCGGCCAGGGTGGCCAAGGCGGACAAGGCGGGCAAGGCGGACAGGCCGGAGCCGGCGCGGGCGCAGCAGGCAACACCGGCACCGGCGGCACCGCAGGCACCGGAGGAAAAGGCGGCACCGGAGGGCAGGGGGCGGCCGCCACCAGCACCGACGGACCCGGCACCGGCGGCACGGGAGGCACCGGCGGGGCCGCCGGCACAACGGGCACCGGCGCCACAACAGGAAACGCCGGTACCGGAGGCCAAGGCGGACAGGGCGGCCAAGGCGGTGACGGAGCGGCCGGCACCAAAGCCATCAGCTTCGGAGACACGGGCGGCACCGGTTCCCAGGGCGGCGACGGCGGCATGGGGGGTACGGGTGGCGCCGCCGGTGCCGGCGGCACAAATGGCGACGGCGGACAAGGCGGCCAGGGCGGCACCGGCGGCGGCGGCGGCACCGGCGGCGACGGCCTGCAAAGCGTCACACCCACCGGCGGCACTGCCGGCCAAGGGGGCCAGGGCGGCCAGGGCGGCACCGGTGGTCAGGGCGGACAAGGCGGACAGGCCGGGGCCGGGGCGGGCGCAGGGGGTAACACCGGCACCGGTGGCACGGCCGGTACCGGCGGCACCGGCGGCACCGGCGGTTTGGGAGCAGCCGCCACCAGCACCAAGGGCCCTGGCATTGGCGGCACGGGTGGCACGGGTGGTGCGGCCGGCACGGCCGGAGCGGGTTCCGCCGTCGGCAACGCAGGAACCGGCGGCACGGGAGGTCAGGGCGGCCAAGGCGGCACCGGCGCTACCGGGAGCACCGGCGCTACGTCAGGAGCGACCGGTGGTATCGGCTCAACCGGAGGCTTCGGCGGCACCGGCGGCACCGGCGGCACAGCAGGCGTCGGCGGGACCAACGGGGACGGCGGAGTCGGCGGCCAGGGTGGCCAAGGCGGCCGAGGCGGCACCGGGGGCGCGGGTGCGCAAGGAGTCACACCTGTCACCGGCGGCAGTAGCGGCCAGGGCGGCCAGGGCGGGCTGGGCGGCAGCGGCGGCCAAGGAGGGGTGGGCGGTCAAGCAGGCGGCGGGGCCGGAGCGGCGGGTAAGACCGGCAACGGCGGCACCGCCGGTACTGGCGGCACCGGAGGCTTTGGCGGCCAAGGTGCAGCAGCCACCAGCGCCGACGGACCCGGCACCGGAGGCACCGGCGGCACCGGCGGCCAGGCAGGCACCCCTGGGACAGGCACCAACGCAGGTGGCTTGGGAGCCGCCGGTACCGGAGGGCAGGGCGGCCAGGGCGGCACCGGCCTCACTGGGAGCACCGGCGCCACACCCGGCGCGACAGGCGGAAATGGCTCTGGCGGCGGGATGGGTGGCCAGGGCGGCAGCGGGGGCACTGGCGCCATCAACGGCGACGGCGGGCTGGGTGGCCAGGGCGGCACCGGCGGCACCGGCGGCACCGGCGGTGGCGGCGCGCAGGGAACCACACCCGCCGGTGGCGGTACTAGTGGCCAGGGTGGCCTCGGCGGTGTCGGCGGACAGGGCGGACAGGGGGGACAAGGCGGTGCGGCCGGCGGCGCCGGCGCCAAAGCGGGCGACGGCGGCACTGCAGGCACCGGCGGAACGGGCGGCACCGGTGGAACAGGCGCGGCGGCCACGTCCAGCGCCGGCGCCGGCGCCGGTGGTACCGGCGGAACGGGCGGCGCCGTCGGCACCGCTGGAACCGGCGGCGGCGCCGGACCGGGCACGGCGGCAGGTGACCCGGGAGCTGCCGGAAAGGCCGGGACCGGTGGCACCGGTGGCGCCGGTGGAGCTGGCGCAACCGGAAACTTCAATGTCATCGGCGGCACCGGCGGAGCGGGCGGCGCCGGCGGGAACGCTACCGGTACCGCCACCGGAGGCACCGGAGGCGCCGGAGGCACCGGCGGCAGCGCTGGCAATGCCCTCGCGCTGGACAATTACACCGCGGCGGCCAACGGCGGCAACGGCGGCAACGGCGGCACGGGCGGTACCGGCTACGTCGGCGGCGCCGGCGGCCGAGGCGGTAACGGTGGTTTCGGTAATCAGAGTCACACTTCCGCTAACGGCGGCAACGGCGGCAATGGAGGCGTGGGCGGTACCGGCGCTGTTGCCGGCGGCGCTGGCGGCGCCGGCGGATCTGGCGGCACGGGCGGCGTGGCAGCGATGCCAGCCTCCGGGCAACAAATCCCACTTGCGGCCAACGGCGGCACCGGTGGAATGGGCGGCACCGGCGGTGTGGCCGCAACTGGCCCCGGTGGCGACGGCGGCGGCGGCGGCTCCGGCGGCCAAGGCGGTGCCTCCGGCCTTGGCGGAAACGGCGGGACGGGTGGCGACGGCGGCGACGGCAACGGCTTCGGCGCCGGCGGTGCCGGGGGTCGCGGCGGCAACGGCGGTGACAACGGCCAGGGCAGCTTCCCACAGAACGCCGGCAACGGCGCCGACGGTGGTAAGGGTGGCGACGGCACCGGCGGCCCCGGCACGAGCGGCCAGCCGGGAACCCCCGCTTCCGGCTTCACCCGCGGCACCGGCGGCGTCGGCGGTAAGGGCGGACCCGCATAGGCCCCAGCAGCAACCCTCGTTCAGGCTCAGCCGAGCACACCGGCCGGGACCCCGGCCTAGAATCGGCGTCCGTGGGCCTCGAGGACCGGGATGCGTTGCAGGTGCTGCGGGATGCCTTCAAACCCGATGGCACCGAGCTCGTCCACCGCTTCTACGACCACTGGTTTGCCCTGGACACCTCGGTGCGGGACCTGTTTCCGCCGGAGATGAGCGGCCAGCGCGCGGCTTTCGGTCAGGCCATGCACTGGCTCTACGGCGAATTGGTCGCCCAGCGGGCCGACGAGCCGGTGGCCTTTTTGGCCCAGCTCGGCCGCGATCACCGCAAATACGGAGTACTGCCGGAGCACTATCAGACACTGCGCCGCGCGTTGCACTCCACGCTGCGCAGCCACCTGGGCAGCGCCTGGACCGACGCGGTCCAGGAGGCCGCTGACCAGTCCCTCAACCTGTTCTCCGGGGTAATGAGCGGCGCGGCCGACTCCGACGACGCGCCCGCCTGGGTGGATGGCACGGTCATCGAACACAACCGGGTGTCGCGCGACCTGGCGGTTGTCCGGTTGCACCTGGACCGCCCGCTGGACTACCACCCCGGGCAGTACGTCAACGTGCAGATTCCGCAATGCCCGCGCCGCTGGCGCTATCTGTCCCCCGCCATCCCCGCCGACCCGGGGGGCGGCATCGAGTTCCACGTCCGTGTCGTGCCCGGCGGCCTGGTGAGCAACGCGATCGTCAACGAAACCCGCCCCGGCGACAGGTGGCGGGTGTCCGGCCCGCACGGCGGCCTGCGGGTCGACCGTGACGGCGGGGACGTGCTGATGGTCGCGGGCAGCACCGGACTGGCTCCGCTGCGGACGCTGATCATGGACCTCAGCCGCTTCGGCGTGAACCCGCGGGTGCATCTGTTCTTCGGTGCGCGCTACCGCTGCGAGCTTTACGACCTGCGCACGCTGTGGCAGGTGGCGTCGCACAATCCGTGGCTGTCGGTCTCGCCGGTCTCGGAATACAACAACGATCCGGCCTGGGCCGCCGACTACCCCGACGTTTCGCCGCCGCGCGGGCTGCACGTGCGCCAGACGGGCCGGCTGCCGGACGTGGTCACCAGGTACGGCGCCTGGGGCGACCGCCAGATACTGATCTGCGGCGGCCCCCAGATGGTCCGCGCGACGAAGGCCGCACTGATCGCCAAAGGCGCCCCGCCCGAACACATTCAGCACGACCCGCTATCGCGTTAGTCCCCGAGGAGGATCCGGTGCACGTCGTCACGCTGCGCGACCCGTCGTCATCGGTGGCGGCTCAATTCGTACCCGATGCCGGAATGATCGGCACCTCGCTGACCGACGCGGGCGCGGAGTTGCTCGGCCAGCGAAGGGGCCTCGAGGCGTACCGCGAGAACGGCAAGACGATGGGCATTCCGGTGCTGTATCCGTGGGCAAACCGGTTGAGGGCCAACACATATGAGGCCGAGGGCGTGTCCGTGACGCTGCGGCCCGGCGAGCATGGGGTGCGAGCCGATCCCGCGGGTTTGCCGATCCATGGCGTCCTGGCCGCATATCCAGGCTGGCGAGTGACGTCCGAGTCGGCCGACGAACTCAGCGCCGAGTTGGACTTCGGCGCCGACGAGAGCCTGCTGGCCAGCTTCCCTTACCCGCATCTGCTCGCCATGACGGTGCGCCTGCAAGAGCGGACGTTGACGGTACGCACCACCGTGACGCCGACCGGGGATCGCGACGTGCCGTTGTGCTTCGGATATCACCCGTACCTACAGCTGCCCGATACCGACCGCGCCGACTGGGTGATCGCGACGCCGCCGCTACGCCATCTGGCTCTGGACGAGCGCGGGCTGCCGACCGGCCAGGCGGTCGAGCAGCCGGCGCGATCGCAGCGACTGGGCTCGGACACGTTCGACGACGCCTATGCCGGGGTCCAAGAGGGAGCGGTCTTCGAGGTCAGCGGCGGCGGCCGGCGCATTCGGGTGTGCTTCGAGCGTGGGTATACAGCGGCGCAGATTTTCGCACCCCCTGGCGAGGACGTGATTTGCTTCGAGCCGATGGCCGCTCCGACGGATGCGCTCAGCCGCGGGGGCTATCGATCCGCGGTCCCGGGCGCGCCGGCCACCGCGGTATTTTCCATCGAGGTCTGAGGCGGGCTCTGCTCACCGGCGGATGTCGATGGCGCCGTTCGCTCGCCCGCTACGCGGGCTCCGCTCACCGGCGCGGGCTCACCGGCGCGAGCGCGGCTGCCAGACGACCAGCGCCGTGCTCTTGGGCACCACGGCGACCTCGCGGCGCTGGTTGGCACGCAACACCGCCAACTCCTCGGCCATTTCCTTGAGCCGGGACTGTAGCGCGTCAACCTGATTGGTGAGCTCGATGATGCGCTTGATGCCGGCGAGGTTGACGCCCTCGTCCTGGGAGAGGCGCTGCACCTCGCGCAGCAGGTTCACATCGTGCTCGGAGTAGCGACGCCCGCCACCGGCGGTGCGTTCCGGGCTGACCAAGCCGAGCCGGTCGTAAGTGCGCAGGGTCTGCGCATGCATGCCGGCCAGCTCGGCTGCCACCGAGATCAGGAAGGTCCGAGACGACTCGTTCTTCTTGGGGCCGGAAGCCATCAGCGGTTACCTGCCCATCCCGCCCTGGGGTCGAAACCGCTGGACCGTTCGGCCGCCGCATAGGCTTCCAGCGCCTCCTGAGCGGGGCCCTCCACGTTCGGCGGGACCGCCACCTTGACGGTGACCAACAGGTCGCCGCTACCGCCGCTGCGCTTGGGCACACCCCGGCCACGCACCCGCAGGATGCGGCCGTCCGCGGTGCCCTTGGGCACCCGGACACCCACCTTGCCGTCCAGCGTAGGCACCGAAAGCGTTGAGCCCAAAGCCAATTCGGTGAAGCTGACCGGCACGGTGACGGTGAGGTCGTCACCGTCGCGACCGAACACCTTGTCCGGGCGCACGTGAACGGTCACGTACAGGTCACCCGACGGGGCGCCGCGCAACCCGGCCTCGCCCTGGCCGGCCAGCCTGATCCGCTGACCGTCCTCGACTCCCGGCGGGATCCGCACGTTGATCGTCCGGGTGCGGGTGGTGGCGCCGTTGCCGCCGCACTCCTCGCAGGGATGCTCGATGATCGAGCCGCTGCCCCGGCATTCGGTACACGGCTCGGAGAATCCGAACGCGCCCTGATTGCGGCTGATCACGCCGGAGCCGTTGCAGTTGGGACACACCTTCGGGCTGGTGCCCGGCCGCGCGCCGCTGCCATGGCAATTGGTGCACGGCGCCGGGCTGGTCAGCCGCAGTGGCATCGCAACGCCCTTGGCGGCCTCGACGAAATCCAGTTCCGTCTCGGTCTCCAGGTCGTTGCCGCGGCGCGGCCGGCTGGGCCGGGTGGTGCCACCCCGCCCGAACAAGCCGCCGAACAAGTCGCCGATGTTGGCGCCGCCGGACCGGCCGGCGGCGTCGAACAAGTCGTTCAGGTTGAACTCGGCGCCATCACCACCTCCGCCGAAGCCGCCGAAGTTGCCCGCATCGAACCGACGGCCACCAAAGCCGCCGCCGGCGAACAGCCGGCGGGTTTCGTCGTACTCTTTGCGTTTCGCTTCGTCAGACAAGACGCTGTACGCCTCAGAGACGGCCTTGAACCGTTCGGCTCCTGCGGGGTTCTTGTCCGGGTGCAGATCGGACGCCAGCTTGCGGTATGCGGTCTTGATCTGCTTGGCGTCGGCATCGGAGGGGACGCCAAGCTCCTTGTAGAAGTCTTTTTCGACCCATTCACGCTGAGCCATACCGCGTCACCTCCTTACCTTTTTCGTTGTTCTGTTGATTCTGTGCCCTGAAAGCGGAATTAGTCACCGGAGCGGTCGGTGTTATCGCCCGTGTCGCCCGGCCCGGTTTCCTTCGCACCGGCCGCGTTCTCGTCGGCCGGCCCGTCGGGAACGGTTTCGACGACCGCCACCAGCGCGTTGCGCAGCACATGCTCGCCGAGCTGGTAGCCCTGTCGCATCACGGTTCCGATCACCGGCTTGGCGTCTTGGCCGCCGTTGCCCTCGTGTTGCACGGCTTCGTGCAGCACCGGGTCGAAGTCTTCGCCTTCTTCACCGAATGCCTTGAGCCCCAAGCCGTTCAACACGTTCATCAGCTTGTCGGCCACGGCCTTGAGCGGACCGGACTCCAAATCGCCGTGCTTGCGCGCCCGCTCGATGTCATCCACCGCATGCAGCAGTTCACCGACCACTGCGGCCCTGGCCCGGTCGGCCGCGGCCTGCTGGTCGCGCATCGCCCGCTTGCGATAGTTGGCGAAATCCGCCTGTACCCGTTGCAGGTCCGCGGTCAGCTCCGCCACCTTGTTCGACGAAGGGTCCGGCGCACCGGCGGGCCGAGCGGGCTCTCCCGGCGCCGAAGCGCCGGGAGAGTCGTGCCGTACTTCACCAGTCTCGGGATCGATCCGCCGTTTGTCGGTGACCGTCACCGGCTCCTGTGGAAAGTCGTCCGTCACTTGGACTCCCGGTCGTCGTCGACCACCTCCGCGTCCACGACGTCATCCGAGCCGCCCTGGTCGAACCCGCCACCGGGCTGACCGCCACCGGCGGCCGCACCCTCGGCTTGAGCAGCCTCGTAGATCGCCTGCCCGAGGGCCTGGGACTCCTGGCCCAGCTTCTCCATCGCGGACTTGATCGCGCTGATGTCGTCGCCGCCCAAGGCCGACTTGGCTTCGGCCACCGCGGCGTCCACCTTGTTCAGGGTGTCCTCGGGGACCTTCGATCCGCCCTCGGCCTCGCGCTGCTCCTTGATGAACTTCTCCGTCTGGTAGACCAGCGTCTCGGCCTGGTTGCGAACGTCGGCCTCCTCGCGACGCTTGCGGTCCTCGTCCGCGTGCGCCTCGGCCTCCTTGATCATCCGGTCGATCTCTTCCTTGGAGATGCCAGAGCCCTCCTGGATGCGGATCGTGTTCTCCTTGCCGGTGCCCTTGTCCTTGGCCGTGACGTGCACGATGCCGTTGGCGTCAATGTCGAAGGTGACCTCGATCTGGGGCACACCGCGCGGAGCCGGGGCGATACCGGTCAGCTCGAAGCTGCCGAGCAGCTTGTTGGCCGACGCCATCTCACGCTCACCCTGGAACACCTGAATCTGCACCGACGGCTGGTTGTCGTCGGCCGTGGTGAAGGTCTCCGAACGCTTGGTCGGAATGGTGGTGTTGCGCTCGATGAGCTTGGTCATCACGCCACCCTTGGTCTCGATACCCAGGCTCAGCGGCGTAACATCAAGCAGCAGAACGTCTTTCACCTCGCCCTTGAGGACACCCGCCTGCAGCGCGGCACCTACGGCCACCACCTCGTCGGGGTTGACGCCCTTGTTGGGCTCCTTGCCACCGGTCATCTCCTTGACCAACTCGGTGACCGCGGGCATCCGGGTGGATCCGCCGACGAGCACGACGTGGTCGATGTCGCCCACGGAGATGCCGGCGTCCTTGATCACCGACTGGAACGGCTGACGGGTGCGGTCCAGCAGGTCTTGGGTGATCTTCTGGAACTCCGCGCGCGTGAGCTGCTCGTCAAGGAACAGCGGGTTCTTGTCCGCGTCGACGGTGATGTACGGCAGGTTGATCGACGTGCTGCCCGACGAGGACAACTCGATCTTGGCCTTCTCAGCCGCTTCCCGCAGTCGCTGCATCGCCATCTTGTCCTTGGTCAGGTCGATGCCGCTGGTCCCCTTGAACTTGTCGACCAGCCACTGCACAACGCGCTCGTCCCAGTCGTCGCCACCGAGGTGGTTGTCGCCGCTGGTGGCACGCACCTCGACCACGCCCTCGCCGATCTCGAGCAGCGAGACGTCGAAGGTGCCGCCGCCGAGGTCGAAGACCAGGATGGTCTGTTCCTTCTCGCCCTTGTCCAACCCGTAGGCCAGCGCGGCCGCGGTCGGCTCGTTGACGATGCGCAGCACGTTCAGGCCGGCGATCTGGCCGGCGTCCTTGGTGGCCTGCCGCTGGGCGTCGTTGAAGTAGGCGGGCACGGTGATGACCGCGTCCGCGATGTCCTCGCCCAGGTACGCCTCGGCGTCCCGCTTCAGCTTCTGCAGCACCCGGGCGCTGATCTCTGGGGCGGAGTATTTCTTGTCATCGATGTCCACGGACCAGTCCGTGCCCATGTGCCGCTTGACCGAGCGAATGGTGCGGTCAACGTTGGTGACCGCCTGGTTCTTAGCGGGCTGGCCAACCAGCACTTCGCCGTTGCGCGCGAACGCCACGACGGAAGGAGTCGTCCTCGAGCCCTCGGAGTTAGCGACGACGACGGGGTCGCCACCCTCCAGAACCGAGACGACGGAGTTGGTGGTCCCGAGGTCGATGCCGACCGCACGAGCCATAGTGATTCCTCCTGAATGTGTAGAGCTTCTGTGTTGCACTATGCTGAGTGAACCCCGCTCAAGACTGCTCTGGTGGACACTCTTCTGTCAACCCAGACTTGAGCCTGATTCACTCAACTTGTCGATCATGCTAACGGCATGGCCCCAGACTTTGTTCCCGGGGGGTCCGCCAGGCCCGTGCATACCCACGCAGGTCCACCTGATGCGTCGTCTATGAAAGCGGCCAGAATCGGCATTTCGCACTGTGACCTGATTGTTATGCTCGGCGAAGAATCAGCTTTGGGGGAAGCGATCAACCATGTCCGCGCAAAGCCGCATGCTCGCCTACAGTTCACTGCTCGCGATGAATGCCGGGTGGGTGAACGCCGTGGCCATCCTGATCATGGCCGTCCCAGTGGGGAATCTGACCGGGATCACCACCCAGATAGGCATGGACCGGGCGCACCCGTGGCGCTACGAAAGCCACGTGCTGCTGGCCATTCTGGCGGGCTTTCTCATCGGAGCGGCCCTGGCCGGAGCGCTGCTCGTTTCCAAGCGCGTCCCGATCGGCACCCGTCACGCCGCGGTGCTCGCTATCCAGGCGACCTTGCTGCTGCTTGCCGCGGCAGGCATCGAAGAATCCGACATCAAATCGTTGATCCTGGGCACCGGCATCGAGGAGACCGCGGTGCAGGCGCTGCTGGCCGCCTCCGCGCTGGGTCTGCAGAACGGCCTCACTTCGAGCTTCCGCGGGATGGCGGTCCGCACCACGCACTTCACCGGCACCGTGACCGATCTCGGGCTGATGCTCGGGCGCAGCCGCCAAGAGGGCATCGACAAGTGGAAGGCCGCAATCCTGTCCGCCACTCTGTTGCTGTTCCTCACCGGCGCGGTAGCCGGGCTGATGGCCGGCGCCCGCATCGGCGGCCACGCCCTGATCGTTCCCGCCACCATTTGCCTGGTGCTGGCCGCGGTGTACATGGCCCGCAACCGCGCCCGCCGTCTTGAGCAGGCGGCCGACGAGGCAGTCGCCGTTTAGGCGTCTGCGCGCGACTCCTCCGGAGTCCACGGCAACGGCGGCCGGGGTTGGCCGGGAAACAGGAAGTCGACGAACGCCGCCACCGTGGGTTGCGGCTCGTGGTTCGCCAGTCCGGGCCGCTCGTTCGCCTCGATGAATGAGTAGTCCTCGGCGGTGACGTCGGGGACGAGGAGGTCGATGCCGGCCACCGGGATACCGATGACCTCGGCCGCCTTGACCGCTACCCGGCACAGTTCTTCGTTCACCTGGCCGGTCACGTCCTGCAGTTTCCCGCCCTGGTGCAGGTTGGCGGTGGCGCGAACCCGCAGGACGGTGCCTTCAGGCAGCACGTCCTCCAGCTGCCAGCCCTCCTTGGCGACCGTCTCTCGCGCGAGGTCGTCGAGCGGTATACGGGACTCACCGTCGGTGGCGGCAGAGCGCCGCCGGCTCTCGGCCTCGATCAATTCGCGCACGGTGTGTTTGCCCGTCCCGATGACCTCGGGTGGCATCCGCAACGCGGCCGCCACCACCCGGCCGTCGATCACCACCAGCCGCAGGTCGTCGCCGTGCACCCGCTTTTCGATCAGCACTTCCGGATCCTGCTCCCTGGCCCGCGCCAGCGCCGCGGCAAGCTCTGCCGGACCCTTCTCGGCAGTGACCCCGACGGTGATGCCCTTACCCTGCTCTCCCCGGCACGGCTTGATCACCGCCTCGCCTATCTCGTTGAGGAACACGTGGTCGTCGTCGTCGAACGTGGCCAGCCGCGCCGGCGGAACGACGATGCCCGCCGCCTTGACCAGACGCCTGGTGAGTCGCTTGTCGTCACAACGGCACATCGCGATGGCCGAGGTGTATTCCGACAGCGACTCGCGGGTGACGACGGTCCGGCCGCCGTGGGAAAGGCGCATCTCGCCGGTCTCGGCGTCCAGAACCTCGACCCGGATGCCGCGGCGGAGCGCCTCCTCGGCGATGATCCGCGCGTAGGGATTGAGGTCGTCGATGGTTTCCGGCGGCGTCGTGAACAGCGGCTCGTTGATGGTGTTCTTTCGCTTGACCACCAGCACCGGGACGCGGCGGAAACCGATCTTCTCGTACAGGGCGATCGCGGCGTCATTGTCGTGGGCGACCGACAGGTCAACGTAGGCCAGCCCATCCCGGCGAAAGCGATCCGCCATGGCGAGGGTCAACGCTTTGCCGATGCCTGGCAGCGCAGCGGCCGGATCTACCGCGAGTGTCCACAGGCTCGCGCCTCGCTCCGGATCCGAGAACAGCACCTTATGGTCGACGCCCGTGGCGGTGCCGATCACCGAGCCGTCGTCGTTACGCACGGCAACCAGGTATGTCACCGCGTCTACGTGCTGATGGTTGTGCCAGATCGTCTCGACCGGCGCTGGAACCATTCCGCACCGCACGAAAATCCGGTTCATGGCATCGGCCTCGGCCCGGGACTGCAGTGTGCGCACCGTCACACCCTGTGGCGCCGGTGCCGGGTCCGCCGGCTCGGTGAAGCGCAGCCGATAAGTGTGGCTCGGGTCGATGAACAGTTCGGTCGGCGCCCGCGCCACGACGATGTGCGCCTCACGTGCGTAGATGCACACGTCACGCCGCCCGGGCGCCTCGTTGCGCAAGGCCTCGACGAGTGCACCGGCGTCGGCGAACGTCTGACCGAAAATGATTCGGCCCCAGCCTAATTCGAGCTCAGTGTGCTGTGCCGCCGACTCGGCGAGGTGAGGCGACGAGGCGTCGTGCAGATTGAGCGTGATGGACTCGGGATGGTCCTCGGCGGCACCCATGGCGCTCATATGACCACCCCTGCCCTCTCAGCGACACCGCGCCCGCGCGACGACTCCGATGAACGTGTCATGGTCGGGCTTGGTTACCCATTTTCCGGGAATCGATCCCCAGGGGCGCGCGCATGGCAGCGGAATAATAGAGCAACTGCTCTGTTAGGATGCCGGTCATGCCGAGGCCCCGCGTGCACGACCCGGACACGGTGCTCGATGCCGTCGAGTCGCTGGCCGTCACGTCCGGCCCGGCCGCGGTGACCATCCGCGCGATCAGTTCGGCCGTCGGCGTCTCCAACGGGGCGCTGTATCACACGTTCGGGTCGAGGGCCGGGCTGCTGGCGCGGGCCTGGCTCAGGGCGGGGCGCCGCTTTCTGCAGGCGCAGAACGCGCTGGTCGACGCGGCCCTCGCAGCCCCGGGCCCAGAAGCCGGCATCGAGGCGGTCGTCGCCGCGGCGGACGCACCGGCGGCGTTCGCCGAGCAATACCCGAACTCGTGCCGCTTGCTGCTCACCATGGCGCGCGACGAGGTGCTCGGCTCCGAGCCTGCGGACGACATCGCCACTGCGATAAGCGATCTCGAGACTCAGCTGATCGGCCTGATGATCCGGCTGGCGCGCGTCGTCTGGGACCGCAAGGACGCCGCGGCGGTGGACACCATCACGATCTGCATCGTCGACCTGCCGACCGCGATCCTGCTGCGTCGCGACCGCCTGCACAGTTCGGTGGCGCGCGAACAGTTGCGCGCCGCGGTACGCGCCGTCCTGCACATCGAGCCTCCGATTCGGCAACCTGGAAGGGAACCCCTGTGACCATCACGCTCAGCTATGACGAAAAGATCGCCATCCTTGACCTCGGGAATGACGAGAACCGTTTCTCGCCAAGCTTTCTCGACGACATCAACGCCCACCTCGACGACATCGAAGGCAGCGGTGCGCAGGCGTTGGTCACCACCGCGGCGGGCCGGTTCTACACCAACGGGCTGGATCTGGACTGGCTCGGCGCGCACGGCGAGCAAACCCAGTTGTACGTGGGCCGGGTGCAGGATCTGCTGGCACGGGTTCTCACGCTGCCGATGCCTACCGCGGCGGCGGTCGTCGGCCACGCATTCGGAGCCGGGGCGATGCTGGCCGTTGCCCATGACTTTCGGGTGATGCGCGCCGACCGCGGGTTCTTCTGCTTCCCCGAGGCGGACATCAACATCCCGTTCACACCGGGCATGGCGGCGCTCATCCAGGCCAAGCTCACCCCGCAGGCGGCGGTCGCCTCCATGACCACCGGGCGACGCTTCGGTGGTGCCGACGCCGCCGCCATCGGGATCGTCGATGCCACCGCGGGCGAAGGAGCGGTGACTGCCGCCGCGGTGGAACTGCTTCGCCCGCTGGGCAATAAGGACCGTGGCACTCTGGGGGCGATCAAACAGACCATGTTCGGCAACGCGGCGCACTTGCTCAGAGCGCGCGCCGACGGCTGACGTTGGCGAGCACCAGCTGCGTGTTGTACGGCGCGCCGAAGGGCACACCCTGCCCGTCGGCTTGGGTATTCCATTGACTGGCAAAGATTTTCATCGACGCCAAGGTGGATCCCGGCAGGATGTAGCCGCCGTAGTTCTGAGCCACGAAGTTCGGGCCGGCCGGGTCGCTCTGCTGCATCAGCACGGTCGGCGGGCCCGCACTGAAAATTTCGGTGGGTCTGTCCGCGACCCAGATCTCCACCGCGCCGTCGGGACCGGTGCGCACATTGAATCCCGCCAGCACGGCGCAACCGTCGACCTCCCGGAAGCTGAGCTCTCCAAAGCTGTTGGCGCTCAGCGCGGTTGCCCGTTGTCGTGGGGTGCCCCAGCCGGCTTCGCCGTCGGATCGCCGCACATAGGGTCGCCAGGAGGAGCGGTCGGTGAAGGTGCGGGGTTCCGTCCGGTAGGTGGTCACGCGCCGGCTGCGGTCGAAGGCATCGGCAACGATGTACACGTACCCGTCCGCTGCCTGGTAGCCGCTGATCTGGGATTGCCCGCCGTCGGCATAGTCGCCGGGACGCCACGAACCTCGGACCGGCTTCCAGCCCTCGGCCGGACGGTCGGTGACTTCCACCAGCCATGAACCGCCCTCGGTGCGCAGGTCCCTGGTACCCACCACCAGCATGTAGGTCCGGTCGCCGACCAGAACGCTCCCGGAGGGCAGCGTGTTCGTGCCACGCGCCTGCCGCGGCGGGATGAAGAGCGGGTTGCCGCTGCCTCTGGGTCCGGTCAGCGGCGCACCGAAGTGGGGGCGGCCGGCGTCATCGAAGTGCACCGGCACCGCGACCGACGGGTAGTGCGGGTGGGTGCCCACCTTGTCACCGCCGAACGCGTCGCCGAAAACGGCCACGTACGACCCGTCGGGCAATTCGACGACCTCCCCGAGGTCCACGGCGCCGATGCCGGGTACGCCGGCGGATGCGCCGGTCCCGGCGACCGGACCGAGGTTGCGCACCTCGCCATGGCGCATCGCCTACGCCTTCTCCTTGATCAGCGACAGCAGCGCGCGCACCGCCGCGCTGGTGGGGCGCGTCGCCGACGTCGCGACGTAGAGCCGCCAGCACAATTCCTGGTCGGTGACGGGAACGGTCACCAGGCCGGCGTCATCGATGTCGTCGAGGATGGTCCAGCTCAGAAACCCGATGCCCAACCCGTTTCGGATGTACGCCGCGGCCGTCCCCAGATCGGCGACCTCGAGGGTGACAGTCCGCTCCACACCGGCGGCGGCGAACGCCTTGTCGATGACGATTCTCGTGCCGTAGCCCGGCGGGGCGTCGACGAAGGACATGCCGGCCAGCTCGGCCAGTGTTACCGAGGCCGCGGACGCCAGCGGGTGCTCGGCCGGCACCACCAGGTGCAGCTTGACGGCGGCGACCTGTTGCCCGTTGAGTCCGGCCGGTACGTCACCGGGGAAGACGAGGAAGGCGATGTCCAGATCGCCGTCGCGCAGTTGTCTTTCCAGCCCGGTCGTCCCGGCGCGGGCCGCGCGCAGCTGTACCCGCACCTCGGGATGGCGGGCGTGCAGCTCCGCCAGGACCGTGGGCAGGTCGATGACATTGATCGAGGTCAGCGTGCCGACGGTGACGGTTCCCCGCACGGCGCCGCGGGTGGCGTGGACGGCGTCCTTGGCGGCCGAGGCGGCATCAAGGGTCGCGCGGGCGTGCGGTCGCAGCTGCTCGCCGGCCGGCGTCAGGCGCACTCCGGCCGGGCCGCGGATGAACAGCTCGGCGCCGAGTTCGCGTTCCAGCGCCCGGATGGTGGCCGAGACGCCGGATTGGACGACGTGGAGTCGCTTGGACGCCCGGGTGAAGCTCAGATTGTCCGCAACAGCGAGGAAGTACTCCAGCTGCCGCAACTCCATGCAGGAATTATCACCGTTCGTGCTGGCGTCGATCAAGAACTTTCGCTGGCAGTGATCATGGCGGCCGGCGTACCTTCGGGCCGGTGGAGCTCACCCGAACCCGCTGGTCATCGCGATCCGACGAGCATCAATTCGTCGTCGAGAATCCTGCCACCGGGCAACCGGTTGCCCGCATCCAAGGCGCGGGAACACAGCAGGTGCACGAGGCTGTCCAGGCAGCCCTTGCTGCTCAGCAGCGCTGGAAGCAGCGTCCGGCCCGCGAACGCGGCCGTCACCTGCGCCGGGTCGCCGACGTCATCCGCGCCCACGCCGACGAGATCGCCGCGCTGGAATCCCTGGAGATGGGCAAACCTGTCACCCAGGCGCGGCAGTTCGACGTCGCGACGGCGATCACGATCTTCGAATACTTCGCCAGCGTGGTCGAGGTGCTGCCCAGCCAGGCCCGCGACTACGGCCCGGTGTTCGACGTGACCACCCTCGAGCCCTACGGCGTGATCGCCGGCATCGTGCCGTTCAACTGGCCGCCCATTCACACCGCCGGCAAGACCGCCCCGGCGCTGGCGGTGGGCAACGCGATCGTGCTCAAGCCGCCGGAGCAGACGCCGTCGGTGGTGCTGCGCATGGTGGAACTGATCAACTCCGCGCTGCCCGATGACCTGGTGCACGCGGTCCCCGGCGGTGGCGCGGTCGGCGCCGCCCTGGCCGCACATCCGTTGGTGGGCAAGGTCTCCTTCACCGGCTCCCCGGTGACGGCGGTCTCCGTGCTGCGCACCACGGCGGACAACCTGACCCCGACGCTGATGGAGCTCGGCGGCAAGAACCCGGTGCTGGTGTTCGACGACGCCGACCTCGATGCGGCCCTGCTCGCCGCGATCGACGGCGGGTTCTTCAACCAGGGCGAGGCATGCACGGCGGCGTCACGAATCTTGCTGCACCACAGCATCTTCGACCAGTTCTCGGCGGGGCTGTGCGCGGCGGTGCAGCGCCTGAAGGTGGGCGACGGCGCCGATCCGGACACCGACGTCGGACCGCTGGTCACCCAGGCTCAGCAGCGACGGGTCCTGGACTATCTGGACATCGGCGTGACCGAGGGGGCCCACATCGCCGCGCAGGCACCGCTGCCCGACGATTCCCGCCTGGCCGACGGCTTCTATGTCCCGCCGACCGTACTCACCGACGTCACCCCGCAGATGCGGGTGGCCACCGAGGAGATCTTCGGCCCCGTCGTCGCGCTCATCCCGTTCGCCGACGAGGCCGAGGCGGTCCGGATCGCCAACGGCACCCAATTCGGTTTGGTGGCCGGGGTTTTCACCCGCGACACCGACCGTGCGCTGCGGGTGAGCCGGCAGATCCGGGCCGGCGCCGTCTTCGTCAACAACTATGTGCGGGTCGCGGTCGGCACCGGTTTCGGCGGTGTGGGGCACAGCGGCTTCGGACGTGAGCACGCACAGGAGACGCTGGCGGAATACGGGTACACCAAAACCATTCGACTGGCTGCCGACACACCTCCCCGGTGGGCCGCGGCAGCCCGGGTCCTGGAGGCTTGATGCGCACCATTGCCCTCGAAGAGCATTACGCCACAACACAATTCCTGAATGGCCCGGGTGGCTGGCTGAAATCCCGGCCGGATATCAGCGAGGCGCTCATCGATCTCGGTGACACCCGCATCAAGGAGATGGACGACGCCGGCGTCGACGTCGCGGTGCTGTCACTGGTCGCACCGGGCGTGGAGCAACTCGACGGTCCGGCGGCTGTGCGACTGGCCCGCAGGTGCAATGACGAACTCGCCGCGGCCGTGCAGCGGTACCCCGGCCGGTTGGCGGGGTTCGCGGCGCTGCCCATCAGCGAGCCCGGCGCGGCGGCCGACGAACTCGAGCGCGCGATCGCCAACGGCTTCGTCGGCGCGGTGGTCAACGGCCACTGCCGGGGCGTCTACCTCGACGACCCGCACTTCGATCCCGTTCTGGACCGGGCCGCTGCCCTGCAGGTTCCGATCTACCTGCACCCGACCATCCCGCCCGAGGCCGTCATCGAATCCTGCTATGCCGGGTTCGCCGAGGAGGTGGCGTTCGCGCTGGCGACCGTGGGCTGGGGCTGGCACATCAGCACCGGCACCCAGGTGCTGCGACTCATCCTCGGCGGCGTGTTCGACCGGCACCCCGACCTGCAGATCATCATCGGACACATGGGTGAGGCCCTGCCGTTCATGGTGCCGCGCTTCGACGCGACCCTGCGCCCGGAACTGACCGGTCTGCGGCGTCCGGTCAGCGCCTACCTGCGGGAGAACCTGACCTACACGTTCGCCAACTTCAACGATGCAGCCACCTACGCAAACCTGGTGGCCAACGTCGGCGTGGACCGGGTGGCCTTCTCCACCGACCACCCCTTCGGATCCATGTCCGCGGGCCGGCAGTTCCTCGACGATCTGCCCCTCACCCGACAGGAGCGGGCCGCCATCAGCCACCGGAACGCGGAGCGACTGCTGGGGCTGTGAACTGCCGGCGGCTTGTCCGTGGGATAGCCTGACGCGATGGCAGCGCCCGCGCGCGCGTTGGACCGCGAAGACGCGGGTTACCACAAGGCGCTCAAGAACCGTCAGATTCAGATGATCGCCCTGGGCGGCGCGATCGGAACCGGGCTGTTCCTCGGCGCCGGCGGCCGGCTCGCCTCGGCCGGGCCCGGGCTGTTCATCGTCTTCGGCATCTGCGGCATCTTCGTCTTCCTGATCCTGCGCGCCCTCGGTGAGCTGGTGCTGTACCGCCCGTCGTCGGGCTCGTTCGTGTCGTACGCGCGCGAATTCTTCGGTGAGAAGGTGGCTTTCGCCGCCGGGTGGATGTACTTCCTGAACTGGGCCATGACCGGGATCGTGGATACCACCGCCATCGCGCAGTACTGCCGCTATTGGAAGGTGTTCCAGGTCGTCCCCCAGTGGACGCTGGCGCTCATCGCGCTGATTGTCGTGGTGTCGATGAACCTGATCTCGGTCAAGCTGTTCGGCGAACTGGAGTTCTGGGCCGCCCTGGTCAAGGTGCTGGCGCTGGTGACGTTTCTGATCGTGGGCACCGTGTTTCTGGCGGGACGGTTCAAAGTGGACGGCCACGACACCGGGTGGTCGCTGTGGAGCAGCCACGGCGGCCTGTTGCCGACCGGCCCGCTGTCGCTGCTTCTCGTCACTTCAGGAGTGGTGTTCGCTTACGCCGCAATCGAACTCGTCGGCATCGCGGCCGGGGAAACCGCGGAACCCGAGAAGGTCATGCCACGCGCCATCAATTCGGTGGTGTTCCGGATCGCGGTCTTCTACATCGGCTCGACGGTCCTGCTCGCGCTGTTACTGCCCTACACCGACTACAAGGACGGCGAGAGCCCGTTCGTGACCTTCTTCAACAAGCTCGGTATCTCCTGGGGCGACGACCTGATGAACCTCGTGGTGCTCACCGCAGCGCTGTCGAGCCTGAACGCGGGCCTGTACTCCACCGGGCGCATCCTGCGGTCGATGGCGATCAACGGCAGCGGCCCGAAGTTCACCGCGCCGATGTCCAAGAACGGCGTGCCCTTCGGCGGCATCCTGCTCACCGCGGGAATCGGTCTGTTCGGCATCGGGCTGAATGCCGTCACCCCGAAACACGCCTTCGAGATCGTGCTGCACATCGCCGCAACCGGTGTCATCGTGGCCTGGGCAACGATCGTCGCTTGCCAGTTGCGGTTCCACCGCCTGGCGAAGGCGGGGGATGTGGAGCGCCCGCACTTCCGCATGCCGCTGTCGCCGTGGACGGGCTGGGTCACGCTGGCCTTCCTGGCTGGTGTGCTGGTGTTGATGATGTTCGACAAGGTGTACGGCCGCTGGATGCTGGCCGCGATGGCGATCGGTATCCCGGCGCTCATCGGTGGTTGGTTCGTGGTGCGCGGGCGGGTCCGCGACGCCGCGGCCGAGGCCGACGCGTAACGCTTTGCCATCAGCGTCATTCCAAGAGCGCGTCACTGCACTGAGTCGGGTATTCCCGTGCGTAATCTGACTTGCTGATATCGGATATTCCGGGGAGTACTACGTTGCGGTTATTGCCCAAGGCTGGGTGGGTTCCACTCGCCGTCGCCGTGCTCATCGCCGGATGCAGTACGACCATCGACGGCAGGCCGGTGGCCAGCCCCGGCGGACGCGGTCCGACCGAACCCTCGTTCCCGACGCCCAGACCCAGCGCTTCCGCGCCGGCTGCGCCGACGACGCCCATCGCGCTTCCTCCCACGCAGCCGCCGTCCACCAACCCGTCACCCGGCACGATCGCGCTCAAGCCTGACCAGAACGGCTATGTCTTCATCGAGACCAAGTCGGGCATCACGCGCTGCCAGATCAACCAGGAGAGCGTGGGCTGCGAGGCACCGTTCACCAATTCACCACTCAAGGACGGCGAGCACGCCAACGGGATCCACATCACTTCCGCCGGAAATGTGCAGTGGGTGCTCGGCAATCTGGGCGCCATTCCCACCGTCACGATCGACTACAAGACCTACGACGCGCAGGGCTGGACCATCGTCGCGACCAAGGAGGGCACCCGCTTCTCCAACAACGGCACCGGCCACGGCATGTTCGTCAGCGTCGACAAGGTCGACACGTTCTAAAGCGCGACGTCACCCGCCCGAGGCGAGGGTCTGCGAGAGCCACTCGAGAACGGGCGGCGCCACCTCGTTGAGTGCCGATTCCGCGATGATCCAGTGCGGAAGGCCGGGATGCACCTGATGCTGCGCGCCATACCGTTTGGCGATCTGCCGTGCGGCCGACGCCGCGACATTTCGGTCCTCGCCTGCGCTGACGCACAGCACCGGGCACGTCACATCCGAAGCGTTGACCCGCGTGACGGGCGCACCGATGAGCATCTGGCGGTACACCTTCCCGGAATCGCGAACCAGCCGCGGTATCAACGCGTCCTGTTCGGTGGAGGGCAGAGTGCACAGCGGCACATTCCGCATCGTTCGCGGCGACGGGAGGATCGGTCGGCCCGCCAGGATGGCGGGCATCAGCGGCGCCAGGTGCGGAAGCGGTTTCAGCTGGGGCCACAGGATGCCGGGGGGCACCGACGCCAGGAGCACCACAGCGCGCGGATCCCGCGCTGCCGCCAGCTTCTGGGCAAGTAATCCGCCCATGCTGTGGCCAATGACGACCGGCGGTGTGGCAAGACCGTCATAGACCTGCAGGACGGCGTCGAAAAGCTCACCGATACCGGTGCCGCGTAGCACCGCGTCGTCCGATGGATCGCGACCGGGCAATGTTGGTGCCACGCAATCGAATCCGACCTGGCCGAAGAAGTCTATCCACGGCTTGAGCAGTGCCGGACGCCCGAATGCGCCGTGAATCAACAGAACTGGCGGGCGTGAGTCGTTCGACTCCATCAGTGGTGACGTCCTTTCCTGGTTTCCCCGCGGGATTGGCGAGAAATGGGTTGCCCGTACAGACCGGGGCCGTCCGGGAAATTCATCGCGCGGTTCGTCGCCCGCCGCCCCTCGTCCTGCGCTCCGACCTATAACATCGAAACCGTGGCACGTTACGGCCCACCAGACGACTTCAACAACCAGCCCACCCAGTACGGCGGTTACGGCGGACAACCGCCGCAGGGCCCGCCTCCCGGTGGGCCACCCCAGGGGCCGCCTCCCGGTGGTCCTCCGCCGTACGGCCGACCTCCCCAGGGCCCGCCGCCAGGGCCCCAGCACCAGCCGACCGTAGAAGGCCAGCCGCCGCTGAGCGGCACGCCGATGCAGAACCAGCCCACCGTGGAACACGGCCACCCCGGCCAGCCACTGCAGTACCAGCCGACCGTGGAAGGCGCTGCACCGGAGCAGTACGACCAGCTCGGAGCCGAGGATCCTGACCAGGAGGGCCGGCCGTGGTACCGCAAGCCGGTGACGCTCATCGGCTGGGCCATTCTGGTGCTGATCCTGCTCGCCCTGATCGCCTACGGCGTGACCCAACTGCTCGGGAGCGACAACAGCAAAAGCCCGGCGCCCAGCACGACGTCCACCACGACCACCTCGACCACCACCGAGACGACCACGAGCACCACCACGACGGAGCCCACCACCACGACCAGCGAACCGGCGACGACGCCCACCGCGGCTCCACCGGCCAACCCGCCCCGAAATCAGCCGCCGGGCAACCAGCCGACCCAGCAACCGACCCATCGGCCACACCTGCCTCAGCTGCCGTCGACCATCACGGTTCCGGGCGGCCCCACCATCACCCTGCCCAACCTGCCCCGTTAGGGCTTGGTGAAGGTTTGATTGCTGATCGGTCACGGGCGGCGCGCGCCGAGCCGGGTGGCCGGGAGTAGCGAATACAGTCGGGGCCCGTGACGAGGTACGACCCGCCCGAATACGGCGCCAACGACCCGACCGCCTACGGCAACTACGGCTACGGGCCCGGCGGGGGCGGGTACCCGCAGCCGACCGGCGGCGCCTACCCGCCCGAACCGGAGCCCGAACGCACGCCCGGCTGGCGCAAACCCCTCGCCCTGGTGGGCTGGGGCGTGCTGATCGCGGTTCTGATCGCGCTGATCATCTACGGCATTGTGCTGCTGGCGCGTGGCCGACCGAGCCCGGCCACGGTCACCACGACCGTGACCACGGTGGCGCCCGCGACTACGACCACGACCACCACGGCTCCGAGCACGACGACAACAACTACAACGACGACCACCACCACAACTACGACGACGACCGCCACCACTACGACCACGACCAGCCCGAGCGAACCCACCACGACGACGCCGACCACTACGACCGCATCGCCGACCACCACGCCCGCCAATTCCCCGGCTCCCGGACTGATTCCCAGACTGCCGTCGCAGATCACGTTGCCGGCCATACCCACCGTCATCAATCTGCCGCCAGGACTGTGACCCGGGGCCGCTGTCTGCGCGACGGCTAGGGTGGGGAACGGCCCCGACCGCAGCGAACAAGGGACGACGAAGGGTGTGGATATGAGTGAGCCGCTCGGGTTGTCGATCGGAGTGGCCAACCTGGTGGCTGCCCGCTCCGGTAGCGTCCCGGTCTCCCGCACACCGGTCGTGACGTTGTTCGAGAACCGTCCATCGGAGGTGGGGCTGCCCGAGGAGAACCCGAATCTGACCGAACCCGGCCTGGTGTTACGCGGGTTCGTGGAACGGGTCGGTGACCCGGCGCCGCTGGTGGCGGCCGACGGGACGAAGTACCTGGGGCAGGCGTTGACCATCGAAGCTCTGGAAGCGATGGCGCGCACTGTGGGCTACGGCCGCCCGATCACGGTCGCCGTCCCGGCGTATTGGTCAGAAAACCAGGTCGCCGCATTGCGCCAGGAGCTGTTCGCCCAGCCCGACCTCGCGGCCCAAGGTGGCACGCCGACGTTGATCTCCGACGCCACGGCGGCGCTGGCCGCGGTCAATGCCCGACCCGGCTTCCCCCGGCAGGGTGTCGTCGCGCTGTGTGACTTCGGGGCCGGCGGCACGAGCGTCACGCTGGCCGACGCCGGATCCGGCTTCCAGCAGATCGGCAGCACGGTCCGCTACAGCGAGTTCTCCGGTGACGACCTCGACCAGCTGATCCTGAATCACGTGCTGGCCTCCTCCCCCAGCGCCGACAGCAGCGATGTATCCAGCACCGCCACGTCCATGGGTTCGGTGACACGCATGCTCGGCGCCTGCCGCACTGCCAAGGAGCAACTGTCCGCGGCTACGGTGGCCACCATCGCCACCGGCACCGGCGGTGCTGATCACCGATTGACCCGCAGCGAATTCGAAGAACTCGTCGCGCCGCCACTGGACAGGTTCCTTGGTTCTATCCCAGAAGTGTTGCAGCGCAACGGGGTTGGACAGCTGGCGGCGGTGGCGATCGTCGGCGGCGGCGCCGCCATCCCGCTGATCTCCACCCGGATGTCGCAACGCCTGCAGGTCCAGGTCTTCACGACGGCGCAACCGCTGTTCGCCGCCGCGATCGGTGCCGCCACGCTTGGCGACGCGCAAGTGGCGTCGGCCGGCGCGGCCACCGGGATCGGACCCGCCGTAGGACTGCCGACAGCCATGATCGGCGCCGCCGTCGGTCCTGAGACGTTGGCATCCCCGACGGCGCCGGTCAACACCGAAGCATTCCCCGACAGTGCCCGTCAGGAGACCGACCGTGCGCTGGCGTGGTCCGAAGACAGCGGCACTGGCATGGAACCGGTCCCCTACACCGGACCCGCCGACTACACCGGCCCGGTCGAGCCTCCGCCCGGCCCGGCGGCTCCCGACACCCGGCAGGACCGCTACGCGGCCGAGCCCGAGGTCCCGCTGTGGTACCGGCGTCCAGCCATTCTGCTCAGCCTCGCCGGCGCCGCCGCGGCCATCATCATCGCCATAGTGCTGGCCTTTACCCTGCGGCCGACCAACGCCAAGCCGGTGGTGACCACCTCGCAGCCGCCGCCGTTCACCACCGTCGTGACCGGGCCGGACAACAGCCCGACCGAGACGGTCATCACCCCGCCGCCCGTCACCGTGACCACCACGCCCTCTACCACCACCAACCCGCCCAGCACCTCGGACACCACGTCGAGCACATCCACCACCACGTCGACGACGACAACCACGACCACCCAGCCCACCACCACGACCACGCAGCCGACGACCACCCAACCGACCACCACCCAGCAGACCACCACCCAGGCACCACCGACCACCACGCAGAAGCCGCCAACCACGACGGCGGCGCCGGTCACACCCACCACCGCGGCGGCACCCACCACCGCGGCGCCTGCCCCCGCGCCAGGCGGCTAGTCGGGCGCTGCGGGTCGCCCCTTATTACGCACGGAATTCGGCCAGCAGCGCCTCGGCGCTGCGGACCGCCGCACGACACGCCCTGGTGGTGAACGGGTCGTTCAGCGGATGCTCGGCGCGGCGGCGCCAATGTTGCGCGGCGGCGAATGCCGCCCGGGAGACCTCCTGAGGGTTGGCCCGGCAGACCTCCGGGTCCAGTCCCAGCCTGCTGGCCGGGCCGGTTCCCGAACCGCCGATGATACGCCGCAGCAGCACGACGTCATTTTCCTTCAAAGTTGTTGTGCGCGAAGATAATTGACTGAGCAGTCGGAGTTCTTCGAACGCGTGGGTGTCAGCCAGCAGCGGGTCGATGTCGGCGATCACATACGGCGTGGCCAGCACCGGGTGCGCTTCGACGAACCGGCGCAGCGACACCAGCGCGGTGTGCGCCTTGAGCATGTCGGAGCGCTGCGCGAACTGCTGGTCGATGACGTTGCGTAAGGCCGTCAACCCGCTGCGCTCCAGCAGTTCGTTGGCCAGTCCCGACGCGTCGGCGACGCCGGCCGCCAGCACGGCAATCGAGATGCGGATGCCGAACATCCCGAACCGCTCCAGCAGATGAGCACGGGTCGCCGCGTCGACCGGCAGTGGGCTGTCCGGGCGTGCGAAGCGATCCACACTCAGCAGTGCCCGGTTGAGTTCGGCGGCGTCGGAGCCGGCAAGCTTCTGCAAGGCGACGAATTCGCTCTGACGCAGCGTTCGCGCGGTCATCGCGAGCAGCCCCGACACCGGGACCACCGCCTGACAGATGCCGGTCTGATTCATCTCGCTGGTGAACCGCCTGGCGACCTCGCTGGCGGACAGCATCGCATCGATGCGCCCGGCGCCGATCTCATCCGCCCGCGATGCCACACCGATGATCCCCAGCGCTCCCGCGGACCCACCCACCAGCCCGCCGATCTGCTTGAGCAGCGCGATGTCAGCGGCGTTGAGGGTGCGCAGCAGGAACACCACCGCATCCACGCGTGGCACCCCGTCCGGGGGCACGAGCAGTCGCAGCGTGCGCTCGGAGGCATCCCGGGTCAGCGACGACGTGCCGGGGGTGTCGATGATGGTGGCTTGCGTCAACTCCTCGGCGGGCCACTCGACATCGAGGTGGGCCACTTCCGCCGGGTTGAGGCTGCGCAGATCGAAGCTCAGCCCGTCGCGATGGGTGATCGGTACGTTGCTGCGTCTTCCGCCCTGGTGTATCGCGGTGACCTTCGGTGTCGGGCCGTGCCGGAACCAGGTCACGATTCTGGTCGCCTCGGTCGCGTCCGTTGGTGCGATGTCGTCCGCGACGAGCGCGTTGACCAGCGTGGACTTACCCGCCTTGAGGGTGCCTGCCAACGCGATGCGGATCGGCTCGTTGAGCCGGGCGCCGATGCGTTCCAACTCGTGGAAGACGTCCGGCCGTTGACGATAGGCCGGTTCCCCCCGATAAGCCTGGATGGTTCCGCCCAGGATGGCACGGACCCGATCGCTTGTGCTCACGCTCGTCCTAGGGTCGCCTGGGGCCGCAGTTTGTCCAAGTTTTCGATGACCTGACGCAGAATGTCCAGTTGTCGCTCCAGCTCGCGCACCCTGGCGTCGCGCTCCACACCCTCCAGGTGGGCAGCGGTCAGGGTGGCCTGCAGTGACTCGTTGAGCGAGCGACTGAGCTCGTTGGCGATGTCGCGGTAGTGGTCGCGCAGCTTTCGGTGAATCGTCTTGAGCCGGTCGCGAGATTCCTTGCCGACGATGAACGACACCTCGTCGACGAAGCGCCGCACGTTCGCCTTGGCCTCGGCGCGCGCCCGCAGTAGCCGACTCTGTTTCTCCTCTTTGTAGGCCATCCGGCCGAGTAGCAGCCCGGCGCCCACCGACACCGGGTTGAACAGGCCCAGCCCCGCGACCGATGACAGCATGCCGATCATCACCACACCGCCGTAGGAACCGCGCAGTCCCGACAGGGCTTTCTGCCCCTTGCCCTGCGGCTTGGATTCCAGTTCCGCCAGTGCTTTGAGTTGATCGAAGTCAGTGGCCATCAGGCGCGACGTCAGCTCCGGCGACATCACCGAGTTCAGACCCGCATCCGCGAAAGAGCGGGCGACTTCGTCGGCCAGGGCCGCAGAACGCTGGTAAGCCCAGACGAAGTTGTCACCGACCGCGGTCGCGATGGCATCCTCGGCTTCGGCACCGATCTCCGCCCAGTGCAGGGTGGGGTCGCAGGAATCGATGCGCTTCTCGATCTCGTCGGTGACGGCGCGAAAGCGTGCCCGCAGGTCGTGGTCCACGTCGTTGCTCACGTCGGTGAAGCCGTCGTTGAGCACCTGCTGCCACAAGGCGGTCGCCTGCAGGGCGTTCTCGGCGTCCCGCTTCCGGCGCTGCAGATCGCTTTCCAGCCGCTCACGCAGGCCGGGGTCGTTGACCGAGGCCAGCTCCGACCCCGCCTTCGTCGTTAATTGCCCTGCAGCAGAACGAATTTCGTTGAGAACTTCGTCACGCACCCGGTCATTCTCCCGGGTCAGCACTTTCTCGCTCAGGAACTTCACCACGGCCGGGAAGTTGGATTCGTCGTTGAGCTCTTTGTCATTGAGGCTCACGGCGTGGCTGCGCAGCAGCGACGAGACCGGGATGATCGGCATGGGCACCCGGCCGCGCTGCAGGTGGTTGGCGTTGGCGTTGACGATCTGACGCCAGTGCGGGTACAGGTCGGTCTTGGTCGCCACGATCACCCCGACCGGGCAGATCTGGTGCGCCTTGCGCAGGAACCACATCTCGGGTTCGGTGAACTCCTGGCTTGCGTCGCTGACCATCAACATCGCATCGGCATCGGGCAGCAGACCGAGCGTCGCTGACAGGTGCGGCTGCCCGTGGCCGCCCACACCCGGGGTGTCGATGAACACCAGGCCGCCCTGCAGCAGTGGGCTGGGCGCGCCGATCTCGACCCGCAGCACGTGGCGTCCGCCGGCCTGTGGCGCCCGGCGCAGATCGGCATTGATCTCCTCGACCGGGATGTCGACTGTTGTGGTTTCGCCGTTGGGTCCCGCCGCCAGAACCAGCCTTGCCGACGGCTGGGCGCTGTAGCTGACGATCGTGATCACTACGGTTGCCTCGTCGTCGCCGACTCGGGCTACCGGCAGATTCAGCAATGAGTTGAGCAGTTGGCTCTTGCCCTGTTTGAGCTGGCCGGCGATCACCACCCGGATGTGGGGGTCGGTGATCCGCTCCCGGGCCCGACGCAGCCGGTGCACGAGATCGCCGCGTTCGTGCAGCTCGGCGATGGCGATCGTGTGATCGATCAGCTCGACGATCACGCTGACCCGACGCGGGTCATCGGGTTGTGCCACCGTGCTGCCCCACTTTCTTCCGTCGCGGTCTGTCAGATCGTCTGTCAGATCAAGGTATGCGTACAAACCGGCGGGGACCACGAGGGTCCCCGCCGGTTTTCAGCCGGGTCTGGTTATCAGAACCCGTGGTGGTCGGCCGGGCCGTGCGTCGCCGGCGGCTCGGTGTGCGCCGGCGGCGTGTGCGGAGCCGGGTCGTGACCGAACACCGACGGGCTCTGCGGCTCGTGGTGGGTCGGTTGCGGCTGCTCCACCGGCTGGTGCTGCTGCGGAGTGAACACCGGGCCGTGATCGGCCGGAGCCGGGTGAGTCGGAGCCGGCGTGTCACCCTGCGGGGCAGGCGTGTGCGGCGCGTTGATCACCGGCGGGTTTGCGCCGCCGGCACCGCCCGTGCCGGCCGGTGTGCCGGGGGTCTGGATGACCGGACCGTGCCCACCGCCTGCCGGGGGCGTCGTTCCGCCGGCCCCGGCGCCGCCGCCGGTGATGACGGGACCCTGCCCTGAGGGCACCGTCGGCTGGTGATCGCCCGGAGTGACCCCGCCGGCCGTACCGGCACCGGCACCCGCGCCGCCGCCGGCGCCCACGCCGCTCGGTCCGACGCCGCCCGCGCCACCTGCGCCGACACCACCGCCGAGTGTCGTGCCTTCCTGGCCCAGGATGTCGCCGTGGCCGCCAGCCCCGGCACCTGTGTGTGCGCCCGGCCCGGTGGCTACGCCCCCGGGTCCAGCAGCCGGCGTGGCTGGTCCGGTGGTGACGGTGCCCCCGCCCGCTCCGGCCGCCGCGACACCGCCGGGGCCTGCCTGCGCTCCGGCTCCGGCGCCGGCTGCACCGGACACTCCGACCGGCTGCGGAGCCGGGTGACCGGCCAGCGGTGTGTTTCCGCCGCCGCCGATACCCAGTCCTGCGCCGCCGGCGGCACCGGCCTGGCCGCCCACGCCGACTCCGCCGATCGGGCCTGCGACGTGGGGCGTGGCAGCGCCGTTCAGCGCTGCGCCCTCGCTCGCAATGAGTCCGGCCTGGCTTCCTGCTCCTGCGCCGAGCGCGGCGTTGGTGCCGGCGATGCTGCCAGCGGTGGCGGCGTGTCCACCCAGAGCCGCCTGACTGGCGAGACCGGCTTGGCCGGCAACTCCGGCCTGCCCGGCGAGACCAGCTTGCCCAGCCATCCCGGCCTGCCCGGCAAGGCCCGCCTGGCCGGCGAGGCCCGCCTGGGCACCTGCCGCGGCGCCCGCCTGACCACCCGCCGCGATTCCGGCCTGGGCACCAGCGCCGACACCGGCCTGGGCCCCGGCGCCGATACCGCCACCAAGCCCGCCGCCGATCGCGCCGCCGGCTTGACCACCAAGGGCCCCACCGACCTGACCGCCAGCGCCGATCGCACCGCCAACCTGACCACCAGCACCCACCGCGCCACCAAGCCCGCCACCGACCTGGCCACCAGCACCCACCGCGCCACCGAGGCCACCACCGACCTGGCCACCAGCGCCGATGGCCCCGCCAACCTGACCGCCAGCGCCGATCGCACCGCCAACCTGGCCGCCAGCACCTACCGCGCCACCAACCTGACCACCGACACCCACAGCACCACCGAGGCCACCACCGACCTGGCCACCGGCGCCGATGGCCCCGCCAACCTGACCACCGGCACCGATCGCACCGCCAACCTGGCCACCGGCGCCGATCGCACCGCCAACCTGGCCACCAGCGCCTACCGCGCCACCAACCTGACCACCGACACCCACGGCGCCACCGAGGCCGCCACCGACCTGGCCACCAACACCACCGCCGATGCCACCACCAATGGCTGCGCCGGCCTGACCACCAAGGGCACCGCCAACCTGACCACCGGCACCAATAGCGCCACCAACCTGGCCGCCAGCGCCGATCGCACCGCCAACCTGGCCACCAGCACCGATCGCACCGCCGACCTGGCCACCAACACCACCACCGATCGCACCGCCGGCCTGACCACCAATGGCACCGCCAACCTGACCACCAGCACCGATCGCACCGCCAACCTGGCCGCCAGCGCCTACCGCGCCGCCGACCTGACCACCGACGCCCACGGCGCCACCGATGCCACCGCCGACCTGGCCACCAACACCACCACCGATCGCACCGCCGGCCTGACCACCAATGGCACCACCGGCCTGACCACCAATGGCACCGCCAACCTGGCCACCAGCGCCCACCGCGCCACCAACCTGACCACCGACACCCACAGCACCACCAAGCCCGCCACCGACCTGGCCACCAACACCACCACCGATCGCACCGCCGGCCTGACCACCAATGGCACCGCCAACCTGACCACCAGCACCGATCGCACCGCCAACCTGGCCTCCGACACCTACAGCGCCGCCAAGGCCACCACCGACCTGGCCACCAACACCACCGCCGATGCCACCACCGATCGCACCGCCGGCCTGACCACCAATGGCACCGCCAACCTGACCACCAGCACCGATCGCACCGCCAACCTGGCCACCAGCGCCCACCGCGCCACCAAGGCCACCACCGACCTGGCCACCAACACCACCACCGATGCCACCACCGATCGCACCGCCGGCCTGACCACCAATGGCCCCGCCAACCTGGCCACCGGCACCGATCGCACCGCCAACCTGGCCACCGACACCCACCGCGCCACCAAGGCCACCACCGACCTGGCCACCAACACCACCACCGATGCCACCACCGATCGCACCGCCGGCCTGACCACCAATGGCACCGCCAACCTGACCACCAGCACCGATCGCACCGCCAACCTGGCCACCAGCGCCCACCGCGCCACCAACCTGACCACCGACACCCACCGCGCCGCCAAGGCCACCACCGACCTGACCACCAACACCACCGCCGATGCCACCACCGATCTGGCCGCCAGCGCCTACCGCGCCACCAACCTGACCACCGACACCCACAGCACCACCGAGGCCACCGCCGACCTGACCACCAACACCACCGCCGATCGCGCCGCCGACCTGACCGCCAACACCGAGGCCACCGCCGACCTGGCCGCCGACACCCAGTCCGCCGCCGACCTGGCCACCCAGTCCGACACCGCCACCGACCCCGCCACCGATGACGCCGCCGGCGCCAGCGCCGATGCCACCGCCGAGTCCGACCTGGCCCCCGAGCCCGATACCGGCCTGGCCACCGATCCCACCACCGAGACCGACACCGGCACCGCCACCAATACCGCCGACTACACCGGCCTGGGCACCGATCTCGGCTTGCACGCCGAACTCAACGCCGGCCTGCGCGCCGACTCCCACCCCGGTTCCGACGCCGGCGCCAAGTCCGGCACCGATTCCTGCTTGAACACCGAATCCGACCTCGAGGCCCGCTTGGGCTCCGACACCGACTCCGGCACCGACTCCGGCACCGACGCCGCCGGTCGGCTCCACGAAGGCCAGCCCGGGAGCGGGCCCAACGAGACCGGTCTGCACGCCCAACCCGCTCTGTCCGACCAGACCGGCGTTGATGCCGTTCGCCAGACCCACACCAACGTCGGACGCGACCGCGCCTGCCAATCCGACGCCCGCGTCCGCGGCGATCAGGCCCGCGTCCGTAGCAACGAGGCCGGCGTCACCGGCCACCAGCCCGGCGTTGCCGAGAACGGGACCGGCGTCTTGCGCGATGAAGCTGGACATGACGCCCGGATCCGCCGATGGGATCGCGAAGCCGTGCTGATCAGCCACGGCCTGCTGCAGGGCGCCGATCGGGTCGTCGGAGGAGACGACCGCGCCGGGGACTGCGCTCGCGACGGCCGAGGAGACCTCGGCGGGAGAGACGTTGATCAAACCGGCGTTGGTCATGGCCTGCCCGGGTGCAGCGACGAACGACTGTGCCGCCTCTTCGCTGCGGAACAGGCTCAGGATGTAGTCAACTAGCGAGGTCATCTTCTTTTCCCTTCGATCGAAACCGTGAAGTTGTTCGCCGAAGTGACCGGCGCTCTGTCATAAACCGTATGGATTTCGCGGCTGCCCCAAATCGGGGTCGGTACCCCCAGCCGGGGGGAGCCCCATCGGGATAGCTAGGGCTGCCCCATTAGGGGATTAGGGGAATCGCACTGCCCCCAGCCCCGCGCTGAAACCACCCCCGTTTGCAGCATTTATGCACGTCAAACAGTACTCGCCAGCTGTCTAGGCCGCCAGACGCAGCAGCGACGCAACGCAGATCAGCCGTGCAAGCCGTCGATGCCGAAGGCGTGGTGATCGGGCTGTCCCTCATGTGAATGCGCGTCCGGATGGATCACTGAGTGGTCCCATATACCGGGGTCGCCAGCTGGGAAGCCGCCATGGTCGAACGCAACTTCGTGCGCTTCAGCACCTGTGAGCAGCGCTGATGGCCCGGGATGACCAATCCCCACCGCGGGGGGACCTCCCGTTGCATCGGCCGGCAGATGCGATGCCGGTTGGTTAATCACGCCACTGACACCACCGATAGCTGCATGCTGGGGTGCCACCGCAGCCGGCGGATGAGGGCTGAAGGCGTCGAATGCCGCCGTCGCCGCACCGCTTGCCCACACATTGCCGTGATCGGCGACCGGCATGCTGCTGGCCGCACCGGAGAGCCCGCCCATCGATAGCGAATCCGACACCATCGGAATCAAATTGTTGACATCGACGCTGGTCACATCGGTAAGGTGCGCGTCGGCAATGGCTTGGGCGGGGTTCGCGGCGTAGCGCGCGGCGACCTCGGGATCGCGCACCAGCGAGATCACGAAGTCGAGCAACGAATTAGCCATCACCGATCTCCCTGTGGCAGATGCCCGCCTGAATTAAGCACTAGCAAGATGCTATCCGCTATGCAGACGCCGGTGTTCGGTGCGAACCCCGCCCACCCCCGGCACCCATTAGGGGGTGACGCGTTAGGGGAATGACCGGGTTACGGGGCAAGGGCGGCTATGGTGAAAAAGCCGCTGGTGACCGCCTATGGAGCACAGGGGGGTACGCACATGGAGTTTCCGCGTGCTGCCCGCGATGTGCTCGGCGAACTCGCAGAAGCCGCGGCCACGCCCGTCAGGGCAGTGATCGTCGGTGGCATCGGCACCGGGAAGACCACTTTCCTGGCAGCCGCGCGCGACAGCCTGCGCCACGCCGGCGTCCCGGTTCTGACCCGACCCCCACGTAACGACGATCCGCCAGGGACGGCATTCGTCGTCGACGACGCTCACCTGCTCGACGACGCCGACCTGCTCAAGCTCACCCAAATCGTCGGTGACTCCGGCGCGACCGTCCTGGTGGCTGCCCAAGCCCACGAGCAGCACGCGGCTCTGCGTCACCTGACGACGGCTATCGCGCGAGACAGACCGCGGATCGTGCTGGGCCCGATGGCGGTCGCCGAACATCAAATGGACTACACCGCGGGTCTGCCGTTTCTCGTCCAAGCGACATCCACCGGTGGCCAGGCACACGGCGCCAAGCTCGCGCTCATCGAGCGATTGCGGCGAATCGACGAGCCCGATCTCGACGCGTTGTTGATCATGTCGTTGACCCACACCCTGGGTTCCGCTGACGTCGCTGCCGCGCTTGGCATTTCGGTCCTCGACGCCCGAACGTTGGTGGATCGGGCACACGCCAGCGGACTGATCGACCCGTCATACCCGCCCGCCTTCCTGGAGCTTGTTCATGATTGCGTCGCTCAGATCATCGGCAACGCCCACCACCACGAAGTCGAAACTTCTTTACTGCGTTCACAACTCGACATCTCTACCGTGTCACCCGACTTCGCGCTGCGACTGGCCGAGCACGGTCTGTGCGACGAGCGATTGTCGGCAATCCTCTCTCACCGTGCAGCCGAAATCCGTTGCGATGCAGCTCAATCCGCCCGGTTCTATCGGGCAGCGGTAAATGTCGGCGCTGCCGGGCTGGCGCCGAAGCTGGCCGACTCGCTCGCCCTCAGCGGGGAGTGTGTAGCCGCCGCGTCGCTCGCCGACAGTCTGCTCGGGTCCCCGGACTTCGCCGAACGTGCAGCAGCCGTGCGCATCGCAGCCAGCGTGGCGACGCACGACGGTAATTCCGGTCAGGCGGCCGAACTCTTCGGCTGGCTGGGCCCGTACCCGGATTCCGTGGTGGGCTCGGCGGCTGCGATCGTGCTCACGGCGACGGGCGACCTCGCTACCGCCCATGCCGCTGTTCGGCTCAAGGACTCAGGCCCGCCGACGATCGCGGCACGCGCATCCCGAAACCTGGCCGAGGGCCTGCTGCTGACTATGGATCAGCCCTACCCCACCGCCATGGCCAAGCTCAGCGGATCCATCGCGGTCGAACACCCTATCGCTGAAGCCTTTCCGGACAGCCCGGCCGCACTCGTCACGCTGGCCGCAATACACGGCGGGGATCCGGTGCGCGCCCACAGTGTGATTGGGCGCGCCGTACGCGCAGAAGCTGAGGCCTTCTTCAAGCACCGCCACCTGCTGCTCTGCGGCTGGATCAAAATGCAGGACGGGCAACTGCCGTCCGCCAGCGCGGACGTCGCCGCAGTGTCCGGCGCGGGCCTGCACCGCCGCGACGCACTGTGGGCCGCCGCCCTGCAGACCGCCATCGCGCGCCGCAGCGGCGATACCGGTGCGCTGCAGAAGCATTGGTACGCGGCCGCCGAGGTGCTCGCGGAGTACTCCCTGGACCTTTTTGCGCTGCTGCCATTGGGCGAGCTGTGGGTTGCGGCAGCCCGCATGCGGCAGGTCGACCAGTTGCAGCACACCTTGGATCAGGCGTTCGCGCTGCTCAACTCCCTGGGAAACCCGCCGCTGTGGTCGGTCCCGCTGCATTGGGCCGGTGTGCACGCGGGAATCCTGGCGAATTCACCGGAGTCCGTCGCACCCCACGGGCAGGCCCTTAGTGCTGGGGCCGCGCAAAGTGTTCTCGCTCAGGCGCTTTCGGTTGCCGGCCGGACGTGGCTGCGAGTTCTTGCCGGGCAGGTGGACGCGGACGAGGTCGGTGCCGCGGCCCGGTCGCTGTCACATGTCGGGTTGACCTCCGATGCGACCCGCCTCGCCGGCCAGGCAGCGCTGCAGACATCGGATCCGCGAGTGGCCGGCGCCATGCTGCAACTCGCGCGCGACCTGAAGATCGGCATGGGCTCCGTCGAGGCACCCAGCGCTGGGGATCAGGTCGAAGCCACCGCCTCGTCCCCCCGTCAGCCACCCTCGGGAACACCATTGTCCGACCGCGAACGCGAAGTCGCCGAACTGCTTCTGCTCGGCCTGCCCTACCGCGATATCGGAAGTCAACTGTTCATCTCGGCAAAAACCGTCGAGCATCACGTCGCCAGGATCCGCCGTCGCCTCGGCGCCGGCTCACGCTCGGAGATGCTGTCGATGCTGCGGGCGATGCTTGCTCCGCAAAGCTGAGGTGTACGCCTGATCACACCCCGCCACGCTGGGCTGGTGATCTGCGCAAACTTAGGATTGCCTATCTCGCAGCCGATGTCCCCGAGATGTCAGTATGAACCTGTTGACTAGCAAAGGCGCTTCCGCGCCTCATCGCATCTGAATGACGACGAATCGAGGTGGCCTTCGGTGACCACGCAGACCCTCATCCGGCTCATCGTGGGCTTGGGCATGACCGCGTTGGTGGGCGCACTGGCGCTCAAGCGTGTCTGGTGGTTGTACAAGCTGGTCACGGCCGGACAGCCGGCAAGCGGACGCACCGACGACATCGGCACCCGTGTCTGGGCGCAGATCTCCGAGGTGTTCGGACAACGCAAGTTGCTGAAATGGTCGATCCCCGGTCTGGCGCACTTTTTCACGATGTGGGGCTTCTTCATCCTCGTCACCGTTTACATCGAGGCCTACGGCACCCTTTTCCAACCCAATTTCCACATTCCGATCGTCGGCCGCTGGGACGCTCTGGGCTTCCTGCAGGACTTCATCGCCCTCAGCGTGGTCTTCGGCATCGTCACGTTCGCGATCATCCGATTGCGCTCGGAGCCCAAGGAATACGGCCGCCAATCGCGGTTCTACGGCTCCCACACCGGAGGCGCGTGGCTGATCCTTTTCATGATCTTCCTGGTCATCTTGACGTTCGCGATCTTCCGCGGCGCCTCGGCGAACACCGGAACTCTCCCCTACGGCGGCGGCGCCTTCTTCTCCCACGCCATGGGCACGCTTATGAGCCCGCTCGGCACAACCGCAAACGAGTGGATCGAAACCGTCGCGCTGTTAGCCCACATCGCCGTGGCGCTCGTCTTCCTGCTGATCGTGCTGCACTCCAAGCACTTGCACATCTTCCTGGCCCCCATCAACGTCACCTTCAAGCGACTGCCCGATGGACTGGGCCCGCTGCTGCCACTCGAGGCCGACGGAAAGCCGATTGACTTCGAAAACCCGCCGGAAGACGCAGTTTTCGGCCGCGGCAAGATCGAGGACTTCACCTGGAAGGGCATGCTCGACTTCGCCACCTGTACCGAGTGCGGTCGATGCCAATCGCAATGCCCCGCCTGGAACACCGCAAAGCCGCTGTCGCCCAAGCTCGTGATCATGGACCTGCGGGATCACTGGATGGCCAAGGCGCCCTACATCCTGGGCGAGAAGGAATCCCCGCTGGAGAGCACACCCGAGGGTGGGCTCGGCGAAGAACTTCGCGGGGAGAAGCACGCCGAGGAACATCACGTCCCCGAATCCGGGTTCGGCCGCATCATGGGCTCCGGGCCTGAGCAGGCCACCCGCCCACTCGTCGGCACTGCCGAGCAGGGCGGCGTGATCGACCCCGACGTGTTGTGGTCCTGCGTGACCTGCGGCGCGTGCGTCGAGCAGTGCCCGGTGGACATCGAACACATCGACCACATCGTCGACATGCGCCGCTACCAGGTGATGATGGAGTCGGAGTTCCCCTCGGAGCTTTCCGCATTGTTCAAGAACCTGGAGAACAAGGGCAATCCGTGGGGCCAGAACGCCGCCGACCGCACGTCGTGGATCGACGAGGTTGACTTCGACGTCCCCGTGTATGGCGAAGACGTCGAAAGCTTCGCGGGATACGAGTACCTGTTCTGGGTGGGCTGCGCCGGCGCCTACGACGACAAAGCAAAGAAGACCACCAAGGCCGTCGCCGAACTTCTTTCCATCGCCGGCGTCAAATTCATGGTCCTGGGCACCGGAGAAACCTGCAATGGCGACTCCGCGCGCCGGTCAGGCAACGAGTTCCTCTTCCAACAGTTGGCGCAGCAGGCCATCGAAACTCTGGACGGGGTGTTCGAAGGTGTGGAGACCGTCGATCGCAAGATCGTCGTCACCTGCCCGCACTGCTTCAACACCCTCGGCAAGGAATACCGACAGCTCGGCAGCAACTACTCCGTGCTGCACCACACCCAGCTGCTGAACCGACTGGTGCGCGACAACAAACTGGTGCCGGTCAACTCCGTCTCCCAGGACATCACCTACCACGACCCGTGCTACCTGGGCCGTCACAACAAGGTCTACGAAGCGCCGCGTGAGTTGATCGGTGCGGCGGGAGCCAACCTCACCGAGATGCCGCGCCACGCCGAGCGCAGCTTCTGCTGTGGCGCCGGCGGCGCGCGCATGTGGATGGAAGAGCACATCGGCAAGCGCATCAACCACGAACGCGTGGACGAGGCGCTGGCCACCAACGCCACCACCGTCGCGGTCGCCTGCCCGTTCTGCCGGGTGATGGTCACCGACGGCGTCGGCGACCGGCAGGAAGAAGCGGGTCGCAGCGGCGTCGAGGTTCTCGACGTGGCCCAGGTGCTGCTCGCATCGCTGGACCGCGACAGCGTGAAGCTGCCCGAGAAGGGCACCGCCGCCAAGGAAGCCGAAGAGCGAGTCGCCAAGGTGGAGAAGGCCGAGCCCAAGGCCGCCGCGGCCGCCCCGGCAGCTGCACCCGAGGAAGCACCGGCCGAGGAGGCCGCCGAGCCTGCCGAAAAGCCCGCCGCCGCAACGCCTGCAGCCCCGGTGAAGGGTCTTGGCATGGCGGGCGGCGCCAAGCGCCCCGGCGCGAAGAAGGCACCGGCGGCTGCCGCACCTCCCGCAACGGAGGAAGCCGCCGCACCTGCCGCCCCCGCCAAGGGGTTAGGCATGGCCGCAGGCGCCAAGCGTCCCGGGGCCAAGAAGGCGGCGCCGGCCGAAGCCGGCAAGGCCACCGAGACGCCCGCTGAAACGGCGCCGGCCGAAGCGTCCACGCCGGCCGCACCCGTGAAGGGTCTTGGTATGGCCGCCGGCGCGAAGCGTCCCGGCGCCAAGAAGGCGGCACCGGCTGCTGAGCCGGCCAAGGCTGAGCCGGTCAAGGCCGAGCCGGCCAAGGCGGAGGCAGCGCCCGCTGAAGCTCCGGCCGAACCGGCCAAACCGGAGGTGCCGGTGAAGGGGCTGGGTATCGCGGCCGGCGCCAAGCGACCGGGTGCGAAGAAGAGCGCTCCTGCCGCGCCCGCCAAGCCTGCCGAGCCGGCAAAGCCTGCCGAGCCGGAAGCCGAAGCGGAAACCGAAGCAAAGTCGGAGCCCGCGCCGTCCGGCGACTCCAACGGAGACGCCGCCGCGCCGGCCGCGCCGGTCAAGGGCTTGGGTCTGGCCAAGGGTGCGCGCCCACCGGGTAAGCGCTGATCACGGTTTTGCACCGATCAGCAAATTTCAGTGGACAGCGGTGGGACCATGGGTGACGTGACCACTCACCAGCTGCCTGCGCACACCTCCGGCCACCACCGGCAGCGCGTGTTCGCGCAGTCGTCCAAGCTGCAGGACGTTCTGTACGAGATCCGCGGACCGGTACACCAGCACGCCGCACGGCTGGAAGCCGAGGGGCACCGCATCCTCAAGCTCAATATCGGCAACCCGGCGCCGTTCGGCTTCGAGGCACCCGACGTGATCATGCGCGACATGATTCAGGCGCTGCCCTATGCGCAGGGGTACTCCGACTCCAAGGGGATCCTGCCGGCACGCCGCGCGGTGGTGACCCGCTACGAACTCGTCGACGGCTTTCCCCGCTTCGATGTCGACGATGTCTATCTGGGCAACGGGGTCTCCGAGCTGATCACGATGACCCTGCAGGCCCTGCTGGACAACGGCGACCAGGTACTGATTCCCGCACCGGACTACCCGTTGTGGACGGCGTCGACCTCCCTGGCCGGCGGCACGCCGGTGCATTACCTGTGCGACGAAACCCAGGACTGGCAGCCCGATATCGCCGACCTGGAATCCAAGATCACCGAGCGCACCAAGGCGTTGGTGGTGATCAACCCGAACAACCCGACGGGTGCGGTGTACAGCCGCGAAATCCTTACGCAGATGGTCGCTTTGGCGCGCAAACACCAACTGCTGCTGCTCGCCGACGAAATCTACGACAAGATCCTTTACGACGACGCCAAGCACATCAACGTGGCCTCGTTGGCCCCCGACATGTTGTGCCTGACCTTCAACGGCCTGTCGAAGGCCTACCGGGTCGCCGGATACCGGGCCGGCTGGCTGGCGATCACCGGCCCCAAGGACCACGCCGGCAGCTTCATCGAGGGCATCAGCCTGCTGGCCAACATGCGCCTGTGCCCGAATGTGCCTGCGCAGCACGCGATTCAGGTTGCACTCGGCGGCCACCAGAGCATCGAGGACCTGGTGCTGCCCGGCGGCCGTCTGCTCGAGCAGCGTGACGTCGCGTGGAGCAAACTCAACGAAATACCTGGCGTCTCGTGCACCAAGCCCGAAGGCGCGCTCTATGCCTTCCCGCGGCTGGACCCTGAGGTCTACGACATCGCTGACGACGAACAACTCGTCCTGGACCTGTTGCTGCAGGAAAAGATCCTTGTCACCCAGGGCACCGGATTCAACTGGCCCGAACCGGATCACCTGCGGATCGTGACGCTGCCGTGGGCACGTGATCTGGCCAAGGCAATCGAACGCCTGGGCAACTTCCTGACCAGCTACCGGCAGTAAGGCCGTCGGCCAGCCGGGCCGTCCTGAAACACGGTTGATCGGCGACCGACCGTCGAACTGCAAGACGTGCCTAAAGGCGCAGCCCAGTAGGGGCGAAATGCCCTAGTAGGGCCCGATCCAGATGCGCGACGCTTCAATCCCCTGTGTCGATGTTGACCTGGTCGGGAGGAAGCAATGTCATATGTGGTGGTGCCGCCGGAGATGGTGGCAGCGGCGGCAACAGATCTGGCGAATATCGGTTCGTCACTGAGCGAGGCCAGTGCTGCCGCGGCAGCCCCGACGATGGGCGTGTTGGCGGCGGGCGCTGACGAGGTGTCGGCGGCCATCGCGGCGCTGTTCACCGCACACGGTCAGGCCTACCAGGTGTTGAGCGCCCAGGCGGCGGCGTTCCAAGCCCAGTTCGAGGCCACCTTGACCGCGGGCGCGAATGCGTATGCGACCGCGGAGGCTGCCGCCGCGGCGCCTCTGCAGCCCCTCCTCGACCTCATCAACGCGCCTACCCAAGCGCTATTCGGGCGTCCGCTGATCGGCAACGGCGCCAACGGGGACCCGGGCACCGGGGCAAACGGCGGAGACGGCGGCATCCTCGGGGGTAACGGTGGGGCCGGCGGCAGTGGCGCACCCGGCCAGAAGGGTGGCAATGGCGGCGCCGGCGGGCTCCTGTTCGGCACCGGCGGCACCGGTGGCGCCGGCGGGGCGTCGACGACCGGGGTCGGTGGGGGTGGCGGCGCCGGCGGGATTGGTGGGCTGTGGGGTAACGGCGGCACCGGTGGCGCCGGAGGGGCCTCGACGGTCGCCGCCGGTGGGCCGGGTGGGCCCGGAGGACGTGGGCTCTTGGTGGGCGTCGGGGGCGCCGGCGGCGCCGGCGGGGCTTCATTGGCGGACGTCGGCGGTGCCGGCGGGAAGGGCGGGGACAGCGGGCTGTTCTTCAGTCCCGGCGGGGCGGGCGGCACCGGCGGGTTCGGCTTGATAGCCGGCGGTCGCGGCGGCGACGGAGGTACGGGCTATTTCGTCGCCACTGGCGGCAACGGCGGCACTGGTGGGTCCACCAGTGGGACCAACTCGCTCGCCGGCACCGGCGGGAACGGCGGCACGGGCCTGTTCGGCAGCGGCGGGGCCGGCGGCACCGGCGGCTCGACCACTGCCCTCAACGCCGTCGGCGGGAGCGGCGGAATCGGCGGGTTGGGCTATTTCGGCAACGGCGGAGCCGGTGGGGCTGGTGGTGACAGTGTCCGCGGCAACGGCGGGTGGGCCGGTGTGGGCGGCGGCGGTTTCTTCAACGGCGGTACCGGCGGGGCGGGCGGATACGGCGGCAACATCGGGGGGAACGGCGAAAGGGGCGGGAACGCCTGGTTCGGCAACGGTGGCGACGGCGGGAACGGCGGCACCGGCGCGACTGTCGGCGGGAACGGCGGTGGGGGCGGCCCATCCACTTTCATCGGCAACGGCGGCAACGGTGGCAACGGCGGGGCGGGCCCGGTGCACGGCAGCCCTGGCGCGGGCGGCACGGCGCTGATCGGCGTCGACGGGTTGCCCGGCCAACTCTAGAGCACCTAAATCAGTTGCGCTCCAACAAGTCCAGCAGGTAATTCCCGTACCCGGACTTGATCAGACTCTGGCCGCGCTTCGCGAGTTGCTCATCGTCGATCCAGCCCAGCCGCCACGCCACTTCTTCGGGAACGCTGACTTTCAGACCCTGCCGCAATTCCAGGGTTCGAACGAAATCGGCTGCGTCCAGCAGGGAATCGAACGTGCCGGTGTCCAGCCACGCGGTACCACGAGCCAGCACCTCAACGGCCAGGCGGCCGCGGTTCAGGTAGATCTGATTGACCTCGGTGATCTCGTACTCGCCGCGCGGCGACTTCTTCAATCCCTTGGCGATCTCGACCACGTCGTTGTCGTAGAAATAGAGACCGGGGACCGCATAGTTCGATTTCGGGGTGGCCGGCTTCTCCTCCAGCGACACCGCCATGCCCGCGGCGTCGAACTCCACCACACCGTAGGCCGACGGGTTGGCCACCCAGTAGGCGAAAACGGCTCCACCACTTATGGATTGGAACCGACTGAGGTTGGTGCCCAGCCCCGGTCCATAAAAGATGTTGTCTCCCAACACCAATGCCACCGAATCGTTGCCGATGTGGTCGGCGCCGACGACGAATGCTTGAGCCAGGCCGTCCGGCCGTTCCTGCACCGCGTAGGTGAGGTTGATGCCGAATTGCGTTCCGTCACCGAGGAGCCGGTGGAATCCGGGTGCGTCGTGGGGCGTGGTGATCATCAAGATGTCACGGATGCCGGCCATCATCAGGGTGGTCAGCGGGTAATAGATCATCGGCTTGTCATAGACCGGCAACAACTGCTTACTGATGCCCATGGTGATCGGATACAGCCGGGTGCCCGAACCGCCCGCCAAGATGATCCCGCGCATACCTGACTCCTCAGCCTCAGTCGACCCGGTCGTTTTCGGTGAGTTCGGTCGCCGCCAGCGCCGACGCCAGGTCCGCATGACGGAAGACCGAGGTGACGTGGTCGCGGACCACTCGGAACGCCGACGCGGTCGTCGACGCGTTGAAGGGCTTGTTGCGATCGCTGATCTGCTGTTCGACGACCACGATGCCGTCGTGCACGTACATCCGGCCCAGCTCAGCCCTTGCCGTCAGCGAGCTCACCCACCGGCGCAGCGCGTCGTGCCCCTGCACGGCTCCCTGCGCGTCGCCTATCTCGATGTCGTCGCTGGACAACGCGACCAAGGTCTCGATGTCGGCGCTGTTCAGAGCATCGTGCCAAGCGAGCACGGTGGCGATCTCGGATGTGGTCATGAGGTGCAAGTCTAGAGAGGCGTACGGTCCAGCCATCTCTGCCATACGGCTTGATCGCCGAACACGGCGATGCCGGTGGCATCGAGCGGGACGCGGCGTGTCATCGCCAGCAGCAATTCGGTGACCCCACCGCGCAACGCGACCGTGCCCTTGCCGTGTTCGTGCGACCACGTGATGGCGACATCTTCGACGGCCACCGTCCACTCGCCGGCCTCGCCGAGCCCGGGATCGGTGGCGTGCAGGTGCAGGGTGTCACCGCCCTCCAAGGGAAGCGCCGCACCGTCCTTTCCGGCCTGGATCACGATGCGTTCCAGAAACTCATCGATCCCGTCGGCCGCGACCTCGGCATCGAGGGTGAAGTCGGCGCCAACGGCCAAGGCGGCGTCCGCTCGATGTATGGCGTTCTCATGAAGGCGGCGCCTGATCCACCACCCGGCGGGTCGGGGACCGAGGAACGTCCAGATCGGGGTTTCGGCGCCAGTCCCTTCGACGGCGTCGACCAGGCGCTGCGCGCCACCGTTCAGCCACGCGATCGCGCCGTCCAGGTCCGGGGGCGGCTTGCCCTCTTCGACACTGCGGAAATCGAGGAAGCTGTCCATCCGGTCGCGGACGATCTGCGCGGCCCAGCGGTCGCCGCGACCGACGTGACGGAACAGCTGCTCAAGCGTCCACCCAGGACAGGTCGGCACCGGCGTCGATTGATCGGCAGCGCGGATCAGTTCACCTAGGGCCCGGGTCTCTTCGAGGTAGCTCGACGCGTAATCCACGCAGGTGACGCTACTCCGGTTGTCAGTACGCGGACACGGCGTTCGCTCGGGCCCAGGCCTTTTCGGCTTCCGAGCCGCCCGGCGGCGGAACGAGCCCGTTGATCATCCAGAGTTCCTCGCTGGTCTCATCGACGTGAAACTCCCAGTGCAGGTTGGGTTTCGCCTGAGCCAGTGGGGCCAGGATGCCGTTGATCCAGTGGGTGATCCGCTGACGATCGCCGGTGCTGTGTGAATGCCGGGCGATGTGATCGATGACGACTCGGATACCTACCGGCGTGGGTTCACCGCCGACGTAGAAGTCCTCGGTACTGGTCTCTTTGAACAACGCGATCACGTAGAACCGGGGCAACCCGGCCTTCTCGTAGTGGTCGGTGATCCGGGTTGCCAACTCGTGCTTCTCTTCGTCGGTGAAGATGCCCGGCGTGTGATGAATTGTCCACAGTGGCATGGTGATTCCTAGCGCGCCAAGCTGAAGGCCAGGTTCTCCACCGGGCCCGAGAGTGCCGCTTTGACGTTAACCGTGACGTCGTCGACAAGAACCTCGACGGCACCGGCTTCCAGTCCGTCCACGATGCGTCTGGCCACCTCTGCCGGAGTCGTCTTCTGCATCGGGATGTCCGCGACCATGTCGGTGTCGATGAATCCGGCATGTACGCCTACCACCTGGGTGTTCTGTGACGCCAACTCAAGACGGAGCGAGTTCGTCAACGACCAGATGGCGGCCTTGGACGAACCGTAGGCTCCGCTGCCGGCGAGCCAGGACAACACCGAATGCACGTTGACCACCGCCCCGCCGCCATTGGCCGCCAGGATCGGCGCGAACGCCCGGGTCACCCGCAACGGCCCGAAGACGTTGATATCAAACGTTTCAGTAATTTGTTCGAAGCTTCCCGTCAACAGCGAATCGGGGAGAAGGATGCCGGCGTTGTTGATCACGATGTCTGCGTCACCCGCGATGCGGGCGAGTGCACCGACCGAGTCGGCGTCGCGAACCTCGAGTTCGTGGGTGACCACCTGCGGGCGGTCATCGGTGAACGCGCTTCTAGCGGTCGAGTAGACCTTGCGGACCCCGCGGGCCAGCACCTCGTCGACCAGAGCCGCACCGAGCCCGCGTCGACCTCCGGTCACCACCACCACTTTGTCGGCTACTGCAACCATCTCCTGCTTCCTTCCACTCATCTGACTAACGTTTTCGTTACTTAGATAGAAGCACGCTATGCTGGATAACGCAATCGTTAGTTATGTGAGGTGCGCCATGGAGTTCGAGAAGAAACTGCGCGACCGCAACAAGTGGTCGGTCGGCGACGGCTGCCCGATGGCGAAAACACTCGACCTGCTGAGCACCAAGACCACCTTCCTGGTCCTCCGCGAATGCTTCTACGGCACAACACGATTCGAGGATTTCGTGGAGAGGATCGGCGCCTCGGCGCCAGCCGTGTCGCGGGCGGTGAAGCAGTTGGAGTCCGCCGGGATCATCGAACGGGCGCCCTATCAGGAGCCGGGCCGCCGGGTTCGCGACGAGTACCGCCTGACTCCGGCGGGCAAGGATCTGCTGCCTGTGCTCCTGTCGCTGGCGCAGTGGGGAGACAAACACCTGCACGGCGGCCGGGGCCCCCTGAGGTTCGTCGACCCCACGAGTGGTCGGGCCCTTGGTGTGCGGATCACCGACGAATCAGGGGACATAGCGACGGAGTCCGATGACATCGAAATTCGTGCCAATCCGGCTTTCAGGCGGCGTTAGGCCGCGGCGACCGAAGACTCGAAAGTAATCGACGAATTGTCGGGGGTGGACGACGCCGCGATAGTCGTCGTCATGGCCCGCGTGCTATGAGATTCTGTTGAGGTGTCCGCTCCTGCGGAGGCTGCTCCTGCCGGGGTAGTCACGTTTCTGTTCACCGATGTGGAGGGCTCGACCCGTCGGTGGGAAACCGATGCCGAAGCGATGCGAGCGGCGCTGGCGGCTCATGACGAAACTTTGCGCGAGACCGTCGCCGCGCATGGTGGGTTCCTCTTCAAACACACCGGCGACGGAATCTGTGCGGCGTTCTCTTCTCCGAGCTCGGCTGTAGAAACGGCGATCACCGCGCAGCGAGCACTCAAACTGCCTGTCCGAATGGGGCTGGCCACCGGAGAAGCCGAAGTGCGTGGCGGCGACTACTTCGGCACCGTGCTTAATCGGGCCGCACGGGTGATGGCTGCCGGCCACGGCGGTCAAATCCTGGTGGCCGAGTCCACCGCGGTTCTGCTCAGCGGGGTCGACATGGTGTCTCTGGGGCCCCGACGGCTGCGCGACGTCCCGATACCCGTCGTGCTTTACCAAGTTCGTGCACCGGGCCTGGCGACGGACTTCCCACCGCTGCGAGCCCTTGTCGCCGGTCCCGGGAACCTGCGGCGTGCGACCACCAGCCTGATAGGACGCGAGTCGCACGTCGAGGAGCTGGCCTCGACCGTGAGCACGCACCGGCTGGTGACCCTGACCGGCGTCGGCGGAGTGGGCAAGACCCGGCTCGCAACCGAAGTCGCAGCGCGCCTGGCTGACGAATACCCAGACGGCATATGGCTTTTCGAACTGGCAGCGGTCACCGACCCGGCAGCGGTACCCGATGCGGTAGCCGCAACTCTGGGCATCGCCCAGCAGCCTGGAAAAACTACGGCCGAGTCGGTGGCCGCAGCGCAAGAAGGCCGTATCCGCTTCTTAATTTTCGATAACTGTGAGCACGTACGCGACGCCGCCGCCGAGCTGATCGATGCGATCTTGGCGGACTCCGACACTGTGCGAATCGTCGCCACCAGCCGCGAGGGGCTTGGGCTCGCCGACGAACAGTTGTGGCTGGTTCCGTCGCTGGACGTGCGCTCAGGCGTGAACTCAAGCGCAGTAGCGCTTTTCGCCGAGCGCACTAACGCGGTCTCGCCCGGTTTCTCACTTGAGAGGGCTGAGGATATCGACGCCGTGGTGGAAATCTGCCGGCGCTTGGACGGCATTCCGCTGGCCATCGAGTTGGCGGCTTCGCGCATGGCGTCGATGACCGCTCGCGAAATCAGGGATCGCCTTGATCAGCGGTTCCGCCTGCTGATCGGGTCACGGCGTGGCATTGAGCGTCACCACACTCTGCGTCATGCGGTCGGCTGGTCCTACGACCTTCTCAGCGAGGCCGAAAAGGTCCTGCTGGCAAGGTATTCGGTTTTCAGCGGAGGATTCGACCTCCGCAGCGCTTGTGCTGTCGCCGAAAGCGATGACGAGTTCGCGACGCTGAACCTGTTGGATGCGCTGGTTCGCAAGTCACTACTCAATGCGGACCGATCCGGCGGCAGCACTCGTTTCTCGATGCTCGAGACGATCCGCCAGTTCGCTGAGGACCAACTGGTGGCCGCCGGCACTGCCGACGCCGCCCGCGCCGCACATGCGCGCTACTTCGCGAGCCGTGAAGCTGACCTCCTGGCATTGTGGGACGGCCCGGGACAGCGGGATGCGTACGGCTGGTTCACAACTGAGTTCGCCAACCTCCGCGCTGCGTATCGGTGGGCCGCTGACCATGGAGAACTAAACGCGGCGATCTCGATGGCCTGGTACGCAATGTTCTTCGGCGTCTGGGTTGAACAGTATGAGTCCGTCGTATGGTGCGAGGAGATGATCAAGCTGGCTCGGCCGGTCCGCCATCCGAGGCTCCGGCAGCTTTATGTGGCGGCGGCGCAAAGTTTTGCCACCGGTCGCGTCGTGGACGCGCTCGCCTACTTCGAGGCTGGTGAACAACTTTCGGAAAGCGACGATTTCGACGCAGTCACCTATGAAGGCGAGTATTCGTCAGGCGTGGTACTCAGTGTGGCCGGCCATCCTGAGCAATGGGTCGACCTGTGCCGCCGAGGCATCGCCGAAGGCACTGGCGCCCGAGTCATCACCCGCGCGTGCTTGTGTATCGCGCTGTATCAATCGGGCAAGTGGGACGAGGCGAGAGCGGTGTCTGAGGGCCTCCTTGCAGCGGCGGCGTCCACCGACAATCCGAACACGGCTTGCTTTGCACTCCTGGGATACGGAACCAGCCACATCAACAGCGATCCCGTCGCGGCCTATCACGCTTTCAGCCGGGCGCTGACGATCGCTCGGGAGACCGGCAACCGGCAAATGGAATCGACGATGTTGACGATGCTGGGCATCGTGGCCGCCAATGAGAACGACCCGTTCTTCGGAGCGGCCGGAGACAACAACATCGGTGCTCTCGAGTACCTCAGCGTGGCGATCCGCCGGTATCACGATGCGGGCAACGTCGTCATGATCCAAAACCCGCTGGCCGTCCTAGCCGCGTTGCTCGACCGTCTCGGGCGCCAGAGGCAAGCCGCAATTGTCACCGGGTTCGCCTTGAGTGAGATGGTACGAGCGGGCTATCCGCAGATAATCGCCATGATCACCCACCTACGCGAGGTGCTCGGAGAGCAGACCTACGAATCGCTTGCGCGCGAAGGCGAGGCAATGACCGTCGCTGCCATCGTGACCTACGCCTACGACCAAATCGACCAATTGCGAACAGAACTCGAACACCACGGCTGACCCTATCTCGCTAGTCATTTCCCGCCCGACCACGTGGTGTCGCCGCGCTGCTTCGGCGGGCTTCCCACTCGGCGCAGTCCGCCGGCGACATGCCGTCAGGATCGAACTCGTCGTCGGCAAGTCCACGACGTCTGGACGGGGCTAAGGTCTCAGCCATGCGCACCCACGGGTGGAGCGGTGCGAGGCCCGCGACCGACAACGAGGCGATCGAACGCATCCTCGACGCCGCCAGCGAAGCCATCGAGCAACGCGGCGGCGACATGCGGATTGCCGACGTGGCGCGCACGCTGGGCGTCTCCCGTCAAACGGTCTACAACTACTTCCCCGGGACCAACACCCTCATCGAGGCCGCAGCAACCCGGTCCGGCATGCGGTTCTGCGAAATACTGTCCAGGCACCTCGCCGGGATGACCGATCCGGTCGAGGCACTGGTGGAGAGCCTGGCGTTCACGCTGGAATGGCTGCCCAGCGACAAACACATCCAATTGATGCTGGTCCGCGACTTCACCAAGGCATCAGCCGGCATCACCTCGGACATCGGGATCAAGTTCAGTCACGGCATCCTGGCCGGCCTGGACGTCGACTGGGCCACCTTGGGTCTCACCGACGCCGACCTGGACGATCTGGCCGAGTACACGTTGCGGATCCTGCAGTCGTTCACCATCGATCCCGGCCGGCCGCCGCGCACCGGCGAGGTGCTGCGCGGATATCTGCGCCGCTGGATCGCACCGGTGCTGACCGCCGAAATCGCCCATCAGGGGACGGCCACGACCTCGAGTTGACGATTTCGGTAAGCTGTCCATTCAAGTGAGGTGGTCACATTGACTTTCGACGCAGTGGTCGTCAACGGCAGGTGGTTCGACGGCAGTGGGGGGCCCTCGGCCATCCGCAACATCGGGATACGCGACGGCCGCGTGGCGGCTGTCACCCCCACTCCGCTGGATACCGAAGGCTGCCCGAACGTCATCGACGCCGAGGGCAAATGGGTGATTCCGGGCATCATCGACATCCACACCCACTACGACGCCGAGGTGCTGGCCGCGCCGGAGCTGTCGGAGTCCGTGCGTCACGGCGTCACCACCATCGTGATGGGGTCGTGCTCGCTGTCCACCGTGCATGTCAGCGCCGGCGAAGCCGCCGACCTGTTCGGGCGGGTTGAGGCGATCCCGCATGAGCACGTGGTCCGCATCGTCGGTGAGCACAAGTCGTGGACGAATCCGCAGGAATACATCGACGCCCTGGAGTCGCTGCCACTCGGCCCCAACGTGACGGCCTTCATCGGCCACTCCGACATGCGGACATCGGTGATGGGCCTGGATCGGGCCACCCGCGAGGACGTCAAGCCCACCGCCGCCGAACAGGCCCGGATGGAACAGATGCTGGACGAGGCGCTGGACGCCGGATTCCTCGGAATGTCCTCGCAGCAACTACTTTTCGACAAGATCGACGGAGACACCTGCCGGTCCCGTACGCTGCCGTCCACCTACGCCAAGGGCCGCGAACTGCGTAGGCTCAAGTCGTTGTTGCGGCGTACCGGTCGCGTCCTGCAGTCCGGTCCCGACATCAGTCACCCACAGAACATCGTCTCCCAAGCACTGCAGTCGCTGGGAATCCGCCGGCGCCACCTGAAGACCAGCCTGCTGGCGGCCGCGGACATGAAGTCGGCGCCGGGAACCATCTGGTTGACCAGCGGATTGGCGGCTCTGGTGAATCGACTCGGCGGCGACTTCCGCTTCCAGCACCTTCCGGTGCCGTTCGAGGTGTACGCCGACGGGATCGACCTGGTCGTCTTCGAGGAATTCGGCGCCGGGGCGGCCGCACTGCACCTCAAGGACGAAGTCGAGCGCAACGAGCTCATGCGCGACGAGGAGTACCGCCGGCAGTTCCGGAAGGACTACGACAGCAAGTTCGGCCCGCGTGCGTGGCATCGGGACTTCTTCGACGCGGAGATCGTTTCCTGCCCCGACGAGTCGGTGGTGGGCAAGTCGTTCGGTCAGGTCGGCGTGGAACGCGGCGGCCTGCACCCGGTCGACGCCTTCCTCGACCTGGTACTCGAACACGGCACCGCGATCCGCTGGCGCACAACGATTTCCAATCACCGTCCCAAGATGTTGCGCCGGCTGGCTCAGATGCACGGCTTGCAGGTGGGGTTCTCCGACGCCGGGGCACACCTGCGCAACATGGCCTTCTACAACAGCGGGCTGCGGCTGCTGCGGCATGTGCGTGACGCTCAGCGCGAGGGCCGCCCGTTCCTATCGATCGAGCAGGCGGTGCACCGGTTGACCGGCGAACTGGCCGACTGGTACGGGCTGGATGCCGGTCACCTGCGGGTGGGCGACTGGGCCGACCTGGTGGTCATCGACCCGCAACGGCTCGACGACTCGCTGGACGCCTACCACGAGGCCAAAATCAATGCCTACGACGGTCTTTCACGCATGGTGAACCGCAACGACGCCACCGTCGAGGCCGTCTTCGTGTCGGGTCGCGAGGTATTCCGGCACGGGCAGCCGACCGAGATCCTGGGACGCGAGCGCACCGGCGGATTCCTGCGCGCCGACGGCCGGCCGCGCAACGTGCCGCAGGCCGTCACCGCGTAGGGCGCCGCGCTCCGAGCCGGAACACCCGCCAGCCCGCCCGTTCCCAGCGGCTCACATCCAGGCAGTTGCGGCCGTCGACGATGACACGGGCCCGCACCCGATCCGCGAGGTCGTCCGGGTCGAGGTCGACGAACTCCCGCCACTCGGTGAGCACCAGCACGGCATCCGCGCGCTCACATGCCTCTTCGACCGAAACCGCATAGGTCAACGTGGGGAACAGCCGGTTGGCGTTGTCGAGCGCCTTGGGGTCGTAGACGTTGACGGCGGCACCGTTGAGTTGCAGCTGCCCGGCGACGTTGAGCGCGGGAGAATCCCGCACGTCGTCGGACTCCGGCTTGAAGGCCGCACCCAGCACTGCGATGTTGGCACCGAGCAGTGATCCGCCGCAGGCCGCGGTGGCCAGTTCGACCATCCGGGTCCGGCGCCGCATGTTGATGCTGTCGACCTCGCGCAGGAAAGTCAGGGCCTGGTCGGCGCCCAGCTCGCCCGCCCGGGCCATGAATGCGCGGATGTCCTTGGGTAGGCACCCTCCACCGAAACCCAAACCGGCATTGAGACATTGGCGTCCGATGCGAGGGTCGTACCCCAGCGCGTCGGCCAGCAGGCTGACGTCGGCGCCCGCCGCCTCGCACACCTCGGATATCGCGTTGATGAACGAGATCTTGGTTGCCAGAAAGGCATTGGCAGAGACCTTGACGAGTTCCGCGGTCTGCAGATCGGTTACCAGAAAAGGCACCCCCGAGGTCAGCAGCGGCTCGTACAGCTCGCGCACGACGGCCTCGGCGCGGGCGGAATCCTGTTGCACGCCAAGCACAATGCGGTCCGGGTGCAGCGTGTCGTGGACGGCATAGCCCTCGCGGAGGAACTCCGGGTTCCAGGCGATTTCGACGTCCACTCCGGCGGGGGCCAGCGACGCGGCCCGCCGGCTGAGTTCAGCCGCGGTGCCCACCGGCACCGTCGACTTGCCGACCAGGACGGAGGCCCTGGTCAGACGTGGCACCAAGGCGTCGATGACGGCGTGCACGTGCCGTATGTCGGCGCCGTATTCGCCCTTCTTCTGCGGTGTGCCGACGCCGAGGAAATGCACGTCGGCGAATTCGGCCGCCATGTCGTAGTCGGTGGTGAAATGCAGTCGGCCCGCAGCAAGGTTGGCAGTCAACAACTTTCGCAAGCCAGGTTCATAGAACGGAATGTCGCCACCCGCCAGCTTGGCGACCTTACCCGGGTCGATATCTACCCCGACGACCTCGTGTCCCAGCTCTGCCATTCCGACAGCGTGGGTGGCACCGAGGTAACCGGTACCGAAAACGGTGCATCGCATACCACCGTGTGTAAGTGGCCGCGATGAGCGGACCGCATCGCGACGCTGAACGGCAGGTGACAGCTACCCGGCGAGATGCTAGAAGCCGGGGATCCCGGGAATGTTGAACCCGCCGCGACCGCCGCCGCCCTTGCCGCCGCGCTCCCCGCCACCTTTGCCGCCACCGGGGAACTTGCCGGGTCCCCGGCCGTCGTCGCCGCCGCGGCCGCCACCGCCACCCGGGCCGAGCGGGAACTGCGGGGTAAAGATCTGCGGCAGCTGAGGTACCGGCACCGGCACCGGGACCGGAGCGGGTGCAACCGGGACCGGGGCGGGCGCCACGGGAGCGGGTGCAGGCGCCTGCGGAACGGGTGCTTGTGGCACCTCCACGGGCACCTGGGGAGCCTGCGGCGCCGGAGCCTGCTCAGGCACTTGGGCCGGAGCCTGCGGAGCCGGCGCGGGCGCCTGCTCGGGGACGGCTGCCGGAGCGGGAGCCTGGGGCGTCGGGGCGGGCGCCTGAGGAGCCGGGGTGGGCTGGACGAGGGCTTGACCCGGGTCCGGCCTGGTGTTGGACGTGCTTCGGATGCTGACGGCCAGCGAGACGACCAGCGACGCCACGCCGACCACGAAGATCGACAGCAGGACGCTGCCCAGCAACCCCAGCGGCCGACGACCTTCTGTCTTCGGCTCGTCGTGATCGGCGTCGACAGCGCTGTAGGCCAGTGCCCCGTCTGCTGCGGCGGAGTTGTCGAAGTAGGCGGGGTCGAGCACCAACGGCGCGTAAGCGCCGGTACCGGGGTCCTGAGCGTAGGCGCGAGCCGCCGTCGATGCGGACAGCAACGGGGTGTTCGCCGACGCCAGCGCCGCTCCCCAGGCGAGTGCGGTCTCGGGCTCTTCGGGCAAGGTCACCGGGAGCGTGGTTGCGGCGTCCAGCGCCGGCTTGATCATGGGAACGTCGACACCGGAGCCGACCACAAAGACGGCGTCGGGATGCGTCTGCAGCGTTTCGGCCGTGGCGACCAGCTCGGCCAGCCGGGCCACCGCGGCGTCGTCGTCCGACGGCAGCGGCTGCGTCTGGATGTCGGCGACGGATCCATCGGCGCTGTTCACCACGGCCAGAGTTGCGGTGTCGGGTTCGATGAACAGCAGCGCTGTCTGTGCGTAGTTGGTCTCGTTGCCGACCGAATGCGCCAATGCGGCTGCGGCGAGGAACGCCGAAACCAGCATGACGTTCTCGATCTTGCGGCTGGCCAACGCGTCGCGGAGCTCAGCCGCCTGGGCCGGGTCGCGCCACGTCACTCCTGTTGAGGCCAGCTGGTAGCCGCCCTCGGTGGCGCCTTCCCGGGTCCCGAGTATGGCCGAGATGACCTGGTCGGCAGCGTTGAACGTCGGCGCGTCCTCTTCCCTGACGTCGATGCTGTCTTCATCCACCAGGGCGCCGTCGCCGTTTTCGCCTTCGACCAGCACCATCCGGACTGCGGTCGGTGCCATCGACACGCCAAGTACGGTGTCCAAAGCTCCCCCAAAGTTGACTGTGCGGATTCCCCAACCCGTGCTATATAACGGTACCCGCGCACCGCTTTCGTACCCATTTGAGTTTGCTTTGTAGGCAAACTCACAGGGTCAGAGGCCGGCTAACGGTGCCCGCCGCCGCCACCGCCGTGTCCGCCACCGAAGCCGCCTCCGCCACCGCCGAAGCCGCCTCCGCCGCCGCCGAAGCCACCGTGACCGCCACCTGAGCCACCGCCACCCGGGCCGCCGCCACCGAACGGACCGTGCCCACCGGATCCGCCGCCACCGAAGGGACCCTGACCTCCGGGGCCACCACCACCGAACGGACCGCGTCCGCCGGGACCGCCGCCACCGAACGGACCCTGGCTACCGGGGCCACCGCCGCCCCCGAAGGGACCTTGACTGCCGGGGCCGCCACCTCCGAACGGACCGCGCCCACCGCCGAACGGGCCCTGGTTGCCGGGATTACCCCCGCCACCACCACCGAAAGGACCCCGGCCCGGGTTGGGCACCGGTGCCTGCGGGATCTGGGGAACCGGCGCCTTCGGGACCTGGATGACGGGCGCCTGCGGGATCTGGGGAACCGGCGCCTTCGGGACCTGGATGACGGGCGCCTGCGGGATTGGATTCTGGATGCGCGGCGGCGACGCCGGAATCGGCGCGCGCGGAGCAGGCAGTTGCGGCTGCTGACGTGGCACCTGGATGGGCGGCACCAGGATCGGGATCACCGGCGGAACGAGAACGGGGTCCGGTAACCGAGGCGCGGGCAGCTCGGGAGCAGGCAGCGCCGGAGCGGGTATCACCGGTGCCGCCGGCGCCGGGATTACAGGTGCCGCCTGAGCCTGCTCGATCGGTGCCGCTGGCGCCACCTTGGGGACCTGCGGTGTCTCGACGCGTGGCGGCGCTGCCGGCAGGTCGATCTTGTGCTGGGGCGCGGCCACCTCGGTTTGCACGGCCTCGGGCTGCATGGGTGCGACGAATTGGTTCTCGTTCGGCTTCGGCTGCAGAGCGACCGTCGGACGAATGTTGATGGCCAGCGCCACCTCCAGAGCGATGACGGCCGCGCACGCGACCACCGCCAGGCCACTACCGAGCAGCAACGCGGGCCGGCGCTTGGCCGACTCCTCCTCGGGGAGGTCGCCGTCGTCGAACCCGGGTGCCTCGGGGAGCTCATCGCCGAGCTGCGCGTAGGCCAAAGCTGCGGTGGTGGCCGCGAACAACGGCGAGCTTCCCGAAGCCAGCGCCGCGCCGCGGGCCAGCGCCATGTCGGGTTCCTCCGGCACGCTGATCCTCAGCGTCGTCGCCGCGTCCAGAGCCGGCTTGATCATGGGCACGTCGACGCCCGAACCCACCACGTAGATGCCGTCCGGACGGGCGCGCATGGTCTCGGCGGTCGATACCAGCTGCGCCAGTTCGGCGACCGCGGCGTCGTCGTCCTCGGCCAGAAATTGGCGTCGCACGTCGCACAGCGAACCGTCGCGGGTGTCCACCACGGCCAGGGTGGCGCTGTCCGGTTCGACGAACAGGACGCCCGTGCGCTCGTAGCCGACTGCGGCGCCGACAGACTGCCCCATCGCAACCGCCGCCAGAAACGCCGAAACCAGCATCACGTTCTCGACTTTGTGGGCGGCCAGGGCGTCGCGCAGGGCTGCCGCCTGAGTCTGATCGGTCCAGCTAACACCGACGGAGGACAACCTGAGACCTGCGTCACCGGCACCTTCCCGGGTGCCCAGGATCGCCGCCATCACCCGGTCGGACGCGCACGTGGCGGCCGTGTCGCGGGCCATCCGGAAGCTGTCTTCTTCGACGATGACGCCGTCGGCGTCCTCACCTTCGACCAACGCCATGCGCACTGCCGAAGGCGCCATCGAAACCCCGAGTACGACGTCCAAAACCCCTCCCAAGGTTTACCGGTCTATGGAGGGCAACACGGCACGAAGCCGTCGAATTCCATTGTGGCCCCAGAGGCTATGCGCAGGCTAGGTGGAGCGTATGAAGTTCAGGTACGACCGCGAAGGTGTCGGGCCCCGCTGACCCTGGTACTTCGAGCCTACTTGCGAACTGCCGTAAGGATGCTCGGACGGGCTGGTCAGGCGAAGGATGCACAACTGGCCGATTTTCATCCCCGGCCACAACGTGATCGGCAGGTTGGCCACATTGGACAGTTCGAGGGTGATGTGGCCGCTGAAGCCCGGATCGATGAAGCCCGCGGTGGAGTGCGTCAGCAAACCCAGGCGGCCCAGCGACGACTTGCCTTCCAACCGGCCCGCCAGGTCGTCAGGCAGCGTGCAGAGTTCCAGAGTCGAGCCGAGCACGAACTCGCCGGGGTGCAGGACAAACGGCTCGCCCTCGGCGGGTTGCACGAGGCTGGTCAGCTCGTCCTGCTGGTGCGCCGGGTCGATGTGCGTGTAGCGGGTGTTGTTGAAGACCCGGAACAACGAGTCGAGCCGGACGTCGATGCTGGACGGCTGAACGAGGTCGTCGTCGAAGGGGTCGAGCCCCAGTCGGCCAGCGGCGATCTCGGCCCTGAGGTCACGGTCGGAGAGCAGCACTCGACGAGCGTAGCTGCCAGTGGTTGCCCGGGTTAGCGGACGTAGATTTCATCCCCGGTCGGGTAGCCGCCGCCGGTGGTGGTGACGTGGACGTGGTCGTAGTGGCCGTAGCCGCCGGACTGAGCACCGCCGCCGGGTGTGTAGTAGGTACCGCGCCAGATGGCGTCCTGGATACCGAAACGATCGGCGTTCTGTAGGACGAAAGTGACGATCGCGTTCCCCAGCTCGATCCCCTCGTCGGAACTCGGGTTGGGGATCATCACGTCAAGCGCCAGGCCTTCGGGGTGCCACCGCAGCGCGTCCGGTCGCACGCCGCCGATCTGATGGATCTCGGGGAACAGTGCGCTGATGCTGCGCTCGACCAGGATGGTCCTGACCTGCAGTCCGGCTTCCGGGGCGACGCCGACGGGCAGGACGCGCGATCCCGCGTTGGCGCGCGAGCGGTCGGCTCGCGACCGCTCCGCCGGGGCCATTTCGTCGATGCTGAATCTCAAGTGGGAGGTGTCGATGGTGGAGGCCGTGGCCGCGGCGAGCTCGATGCAGCATGACTCGTTGGCGGGGATCAGCGGCTTGGCTTCGGCTCGGGCGGCACCGTGCGAACTCACGTCGCCCGCCACCGCGAAGTACACGGCAGCGGAGGCGAGGCCCACAGCCAGCGCTGCGGGCGATTTCCGCGGCTTTCTAGCTAACTCGTGCCTGCCCACGGGAGGTCACAATACGAGGTCACGGATGATAACGAAAGGGTAAACATCACATTTTTAGGATTTGCATTAATTCACCGACTTAACGACTTCGCGAATTACACGCTTGTAGTTTGCGGCGATTGACCCCGTCAGCCGACCAACCAGTTCGCCAGTTCCTCGAGCATCTGCCGCGCGTAACCCCGCCAGAACCAGCCGAAGGCCGGCAATGCTGACGCGGCCACACGTGACCGCGGAAACATGTTGTAGCGCCACGTGATTCGGGTACCGGTACCGGCCGGAGCGAAGAGGAATTCGCCGTCGATCGTGGTCAGGAGGGCGGCAAGTGGCCCCTTGAAGTCGGTGATCCGGTAGATCCAGGCGTGTGGTTCGTCGACACTGACGACGGTCTCCCTGACGCTGCCCCATGGGCCGAGTTCCAGCACCCGGGTCTGGCCGGGCGTTCCGCGCCAGTCTGTGGTGTCTGGACCGCTGACGGCCAGGATCGGCGGGATCGGTCCATACCGTCGGCGGAACATGGCGGGGACGTCCATCTGGATGACTCCGCGGAAGGCCTGTTCAGGCGTCACGGGGACGGTTCGGGATTGTTCGACCCGCACACCATTCGGCATCGCCCGATGCTAGCCTTTCTGGGCAACAGCGCCGATGTAGTTCAATGGCAGAACATCAGCTTCCCAAGCTGAATACGCGGGTTCGATTCCCGTCATCGGCTCCGCGTTGAGCACCACGTATACCGTTCGAACGGTGTTCGCCCGCTCCCCGATGTCACCCGTTGCCTCGACTCGCCCCGAACCGGCGTGGGCGGTTCCGGTTGATGCTTGACGTTTGAGGTCCGGTTGCTGGTTGACGTTTCTGGGACGCGGTTCCGGTAGGTCCGCGGCCGCAGTTCCGGTAGGGGCTTAGAGCCGAAAGTCCCTAGTGAGTGAGACATGTTCCCGCGAGAATTTTCGTCCTACCGATGAGTCGATGAGGACAAGTTGGGAGGGCAAAGATGTCCGCAGTGATCGCGTCGCCGGGAATGATGGAGGCGGCAGCAACGGATTTGTCCGCTATTGGATCGAGGCTTAGCGCCGCCCAGATGGTAGCGGCGGCCCCAACTCTTTCCGTGCTGCCCGCTGCCGCCGATGAGGTCTCGGCACGTATTGCAAACCTGTTCTCCGGTTACGCCGAGGACTATCAGAAACTGGCCGGGCAAGTGGCGGTGTCTTATGAGCAGTTCGTGCAGCAGCTCACCGGCAGCGCGGTCTCGTATGCCAGTGCTGAGGCCGCCAACGTCGCGTCGTTGCTGCAACCTTTGACAACGATTGCGGCACCAGTTGCCGCAGCTGCCGCAGTCGCCCAGAACGTGCTGATCGATACGGTCATCTCTGCACTATCCACTGGGGCTGTTATCTTAATTGGCGGAGCTGTGGTTTCAGTTTTCTTGGCTTGGCTTTCACTCGATCTCGCGGCGCTATTTTTAGCGCCAATTGTGATTAACGCGACGTCAACGTTGATTAACTCGACAGGGCTTGCCACTTGGTTAAGTGTAGCAATCAACTCTTTAACCGAAGTGGCGTATTCCATGTTCACGACATTTCCAATTCTTGGACAATTAGCCTCTCTCTTTACATCAACGATTTATAATGCGTCCTTTATCTTATTATTGCCGTACATTTTGGCAAACTTTCTTGTCCTGAGATCATACTCCTACTGATGATCAAAAACGATCGAAGCGATTGCGCTCGTCTCCGACAAAATTGACGCCGCACTGAGTATCCGGGTTGGTCATTGATCAATCCTTCGCAACCATGGCCGTATTTCCAATAATTTCACGGATACTATCGGAATCAATTGCTCCACGAGAGGATTCGGCGTTCTATACATGTTCGAAAACGTTTAAAATTGCCTTCTCGGTACTTTCTGCGCGTTGGTCGGCAATTGAGCCCCCGGTCGGCGTCAGTCCGGGCTTACCCTGCCTCCGTCGGCCTCACTAGGGCTCAGTCAGCTGCGCTTGTCGCTTTTGTCGCTTTGCTGGAGATCTCCAGCAATGCCAACTAAGTACCCATGAGTGCGAGCAAGTGCGTAAAAATGTGCTGGACAGCGGCTTTCAATGTGCATTCGTTGGCATTTATCGGCACAGAAAAGGCGCTCATATATACCAAGGCAGCTTCCCAAGCTGAATACGCGGGTTCGATAAGTTCGCAGAGTACGGCGTCTTGACCGCCGCTTGACCGACGGTCCGTCGGGCGCTCGCGCCGAAGCTGTCTGCTTTGCCCGACCTTTTCAGAAATATCGCGCCATCAACAATATCGAAACCTGGGAACCCGCAAATGCGTGCCGCCAATCGAGCAGATTCGTCAGCCGCATAATGCGCGGCGCGGCACTGCCCACGTACGTCGCCGTCATCATCGGCCGCGGCAATAGCGACCGGCTCCGTCGGCAATCCGGGTGGCCGCTGGTGGGATGAGAGACTGGCACCTCTCACGGACGATCAACGACTCGGCAACAGCACACTGAATCTTGGCTTGCAACATAGGCTTTCGTACCTAGGGTGGCTAAGGAATGCACGAAGTCGCGGGAAACCATTCGGGATAGAACCCTCTCAGCGCGGCACCTACTGGGTCAGGTACACCCCGGACGCCCACGCGACCGTGGCGAGCAGCGCGGCAGCCAACTCGACACCCATCGACAACGCGACACCTTTCACGGCGTGCTTCGTCGAGGTCCATGCCAGCCGCTGGTCTCCGCGGGTGGCCAGCTCGGCCAGGTAGACACCCAGCACGAAGCCGACCAGCAGGCCGATCACCGGGATTACGAAGAAACCAATGATGCCCGCAACGGCGCCCGCCGCCAGACTCAGCGTGCGCACGTCGGCGGCCCGCATCCGCTTCATGGGCCAGGTGTATTTGATCAATGTCGCGACACCGAGCAGCGCGGCCACCACGCCGAGCGTCACCCACGCGGTGACGGTGTTCTCGACGATGGCCCACACCATGATCGCGCCGAACACCAGCAGCGTGCCCGGTAACAGCGGCACCACGATGCCGATGATTCCGACGGCGATCGCGAGTGCTACGAGGACGATGCCGGCAGCACTCATATTCCCAACGTATCTGTAGCGGCCGCTGCCAAAGATCATCGCTACGGGGACCATGCCCCACCAGGCGCTGATCCTTGTCAGGCCGCGAACGTCCCTGCGTCGAGGTCGTGCCACATACGATCGGGACGTGACGTCACGCGCTCAGGACGGTGTGCTGACGGTGCTGACGTTGAACATTTGGGGCGACCACCTCTGGGAGGAGCGCAAGCACGCGCTCGTCGACTGGTTCACCGAGATTCGCCCTGATGTGGTCGCGTTGCAGGAGGCGACGCGGTCACCGGAATTGTGTGAGGCGACGTGGCTGGCCGAGCAGACCGGGATGGACGCGGTGTTCGCCGCCGCGTACGTCCGCCCCGACCGCAGCGATTTCGGCAACGCGGTCCTGAGCCGCTGGCCGATCGTCGACTCGCGGTCGCTCCAGCTGACCCTGGCGGGGTCGAATATCGAGCCTCGCGGCGCGCTGACGGTCGATGTGCGCGTTCGCAACCGTCTGGTGTCGGTCACCTCAACCCACTTGTCCTACCAGTTCGACGCGGGCTGGGTGCGCGAGGCACAGGTCCGTCAGCTCGCCGATTTCGTCGGGACGGGCTCTGGCGATTTCCCCCCGATTGTCTGTGGCGACTTCAACGCCCGCCCGGAATCTACCGAGGTGCGACACATCAGCGGCCTGCTGTTCGACGCCTTCCAGGAGGCCCATCCTGGTGAGCTTGGCTTCACCTGGAACAACACCAACCCGTACACGGCGCAGGATCCGACACCGGATCAGCGCATCGACTACATCTTCGTAGGCGCGCGCACCGCTGACGGCGCGGGCAAGGTGCTCGACGCGGCCGTTGTGTGCAACGCACCGCGCCGCGGTGTCTGGCCCAGCGATCATTTCGGTGTCGTCGCCCAATTGGCGTGCCCTGCCCCACCCCTCATCCGGTGAGGGATGTGACCGCCAGCGCAGCAACGCAAAGCACCACCATGGCGGTCGTGAGACCGTAGGCGATCGCGCCGGCAGAGCCAATGGTGAACGGTCCCATCAGGTCGCGGTCACGCCCGATGCCGATCATCGCGAACAGCAGCGGCACCAGTAGCACGGCATTGAGCACCTGGGTGGCCACCAGGATCGTCACGAGCGGGGCATTCGGGATGAGCACGGCGAGCGCGCTGATGAGCGTGACAATTCCGAACGTCAAGTAGAAGGTCTTGGCCTCGCGATAAGAATCGTCGACGGCTGCTTCGATGCCGGCGTACTCGCACACCGAATAGGCCGTCGACAGCGGCAGTATGGAGGCAGCCAGCAACGCCGCCCCGATCAATCCCACCGCGAACAGTGTCGAGGCGGCGGGGCCGGCGAGGGGTTCGAGAGCCACTGCGGTGTCGGCAGCGTCCTGGATGGAGCGGCCGTCGCGGTAGAGCGTCGCCGCACACGCCACCACGACGAAGAACCCGATGACCCCGGTGAGCACGGCCCCCGTCACCACGTCGAGCCGCACCAGAGGGAGGTCCTCGGTCCGAAGCTTCTTGTCGACCGCGTAGGACTGCATGAAAGAAAGTCCCCACGGGGCGAGCGTGGTGCCGAGGGTGGCGGTGACGATGGCGACGGCTTCGCCATTGGCGGGCATGCTCGGAACCAGCATGCCGTGGAGTGCGGCCCCCCAGTCCGGATGGGCCAGCACTCCGGACCCGACGTAGGCCAGGAAGATCGTCGACAGCAGTAGCAGGACGTGCTCGACGCGGTGGAAGCTGCCACGCAGCACCAGCAGGGAGACGACCACCGCCGCTGCGGGGACGCTCGCGTAGCGGCTGACGCCGAACAGTTCGGAGCCGGCGGCGATCCCGGCGAACTCAGCACAGGTCGTGCCGACGTTGGCGATCACGAGGGCGGCGAGCACGGCACCGCCCAACCGCACGCCGTACCGCTGGCGCACGAGGCCGATGAGGCCCTGTCCGGTGACCACACCCATGCGTGCTGCCAGGCCGTGGAAGATCACTAGGGCGACGGTGGAGAGCACGAGCACCCACAACAGCTGGTAGCCGTGCTTCGTGCCGAGGACCGAGTAGGTCGTGATGCCGGCCGGGTCGTCGTCGGAGAGGCCCGCCAGCAACCCCGGACCGACCACCGCCAGCAGTCCGCCGAGCGCGAGCCGTTTGCGGGCCGGCCTCCTCAAGGCTTCGGCCTCTCGGCTCCCCTACCGCCGGCTGGGGCGTGACGCCGGCGAGGCCAAACTTGCGAGCGGAGGAGGGGTCTGTCGAGGAGCGTGGGCGTCCCTGCGAGGCGGTCCCGCCATCGGGTCGCATGGTCGGCGGGCATGGCGGCTACGGTTTCGGCGGCATCCTCGTGGGGCATCGCCCGCAGCACCCGCTCCCCCACGTCCGGGTGGCTGGCGCGGATGACCTCGGCGGCGACGCGGGGGCCCCGGACGGCAAGAATCTCGGTGGCCGACTCGGTGTCGAGCCGGCTCACCAGTGCAGCGAGTCCTCGCGCATCGAGGTGGTGTACCGCCGATCGTGGGGTTGCGAGCTGCACGGCATGACCGCGCTCCGAGGTCAGGTGCAGATCGGTCCATGCGAGGGCGTCCTCCCCGGCGCGCGCCGCCAGTCGGCGTAGGCCGAGCCGCCGCAGCACCCCGCCAAATCCGACCTCGACGCCGACGAGCTCGAGCCGGTTCTGGCTGGTGCGGGCGAGCACCACCTCGGCGACCCGGGCCAGTCGCTGGCCCACCACGTCGACGACCTGGGTGTCGAGCACGTCGCGCCCCAGCAGGATTTCGTCGTCTCCCAGCGTTTCGGTGATCGAGGTGATCGCGAATGCGGCCGGATCATCGGTGCCGTGTGCGAGCACCAACCCCGTGTGCCGGAAACTCTCGACCGCGGCCCACGGCGACAGGAGGTCCGGCGCCCGGTGGCGCTGCACGAGGAGTCGCTTGACCAGGCACCGCCCGGGCTGCTCGTCCAGTTCGACAGTCAGGTCGGCGAGGCGACCGACCACACCCCCGTCGGGACTCAGCACGCTTTGTCCGGTTATCCGGCTGAGCAACAGCACCCCAGCAGCATGCCCGAGTGACGGGTGTTCGGCACACGATGAGGCAACCTTGAGCCAGAAGTTCGCGCGCACGATTTCCGATGTTCGTCGTTGGCCAGCCATCCCTAGACATACCGCTTGTTTATGTGGTGCGAGGGTCGTCACCGCGCCGAACCGGCTCGCACCAAAAGACCACCGCAGCCAGGGACAATCGGCCCTACACCCATCCGCCATGCCGCGACAGAATTACAGGCCCGGGCAATACGGGACAGGCGATCCCGACGTCCATTGCGGCGCTCACCGGCGTCCGGCTACACCAAAGGAACTCGGTCGAAAGGGGCGAGCGGATGGAAACTGCGCAGACACCGCCGGGGTCCCTGGCTGAGGGCACGCCATTCGGACGCTACCGGTTGATCGAGTTGCTGGGCCGCGGCGGCATGGGCGCGGTGTGGCGAGCTTATGACACCGTGATGGATCGGACGGTGGCGCTCAAGGTGCTACCGGAAGAATTCGCCAACGACGATGTCTATCAGGAGCGGTTTCGCCGGGAGGCTCACGCCGCAGCGGGGCTCGACGAGCCTCATGTGGTGCCGATCTATGACTTCGGGCAAATCGAGGGACGCCTGTATGTGACGATGCGGCTGATCAGGGGCCGCGACCTGCACAGCATGCTGGCGGACGGCCCGCTGCCGCCGGGACGGGCACTAGCGATCATCGACCAGATCGCCGCGGCGCTGCACGCGGCGCACCGGATCGGGTTGGTGCACCGCGACGTCAAGCCGTCGAACATCCTTATCGCCGAGCACGACTTCGCCTACCTGATCGACTTCGGCATCGCCCGCGCCGTTGGCGAGACCTCGCTGACCAAAGCCGGCACGGTGATCGGCACCTGGGCCTACATGGCCCCCGAGCGCATCAGCACCGGCCAGAACGATCCCCGCGGCGACATCTACGCGTTGACCTGCGTGCTGTATGAGTGCCTGACCGGGCTGCCGCCCTTTCCCGGTAAAAGTATCGAGCAACAGATCACCGCTCATCTGACCATGCCGCCGCCGCAGCCATCGATGATGCACGCGGGCCTGCCACCACAGCTCGATCAGGTGATCGCCACCGGCATGGCCAAAGACCCCGGCCAGCGCTACGCCTCCACACTGGACTTGGCGAGCGCCGCCAAAGACGCCATCACCACCCCAGTGCCGCGGCCAATCCCGTCCCCCGCTGCGCCGACCATGGCCGCGCCGCATGTCGCGTTGAACACCGAGTTGCAGCACCCGCCTGCTGTCGGCGACGCCGGGCACGTGGATACGGTGTGGGCCGCCGCTCCCACTCAATTGGGCAGCCCAAGCGCGCCGAGCCGCCCGAGCCTGCCGGTGCAGCCTCCGGAAGGTCCGCCACCGCCGGCAGGTGCTCGACGCCGCGGGTTTTCGACGCGCGGCAAGGCTGCGATCGGCCTCGGGGCTGCCGCGGTGCTGGCCGCCGTGATTGTGACCACCGCCGTCATCGCAGGGCGTAACGGCGCCAGCGAACACTCCGGCGTGGAGGCATCAACGCCGAGCTCCGGTCCAACGTCGCCCGCCTCCAACCCTCCTGTCACCACCCCTCCCACGTCATCCTCCACCGAGCCGACCGAGGCGACGATGTCGCTGAGCGGCACCTGGTCTGGACCCGTCTCCGGCGACCAATACGGCTTCGACGTGACCGCCGACATCGTTGACGGTGCACAGCTCACCGGCACCGTCAGCTATCCCCAACTCGGCTGCGCCGGCACATGGACCCAGCATGGCGTCGGAGACAACGGGACGCGGTTGGTCTCCGAACGGATCACACGCGGCAGCTGCGTGCCGGCGGAGGTCACTCTCACCCCGCGCACCGACGGCACGCTTTCCTACATGTCCACGTACTACGCGGCGTCACAGCACCGGACCTTCACGATCTACGCGACCATGCGCCGTTCGGCGATCCGCTAACCGGCTCAGTTCACGGGAACGTTGATGATCGAGCGCTCGACGTTCGCGTCGGGACCGTCGAAGTGCCACCACTCGCCTGAGTATGGGGTCAGCCCACCGGTGCCCATGGCGTCGCGCAGCCGAGCGCGGTTGGCCTGCTCGGTTTCACTGACCCCCTGGGTTGCGAATGCATTTGCGCGAGAGGAGAATTCGTCGAAGTCCGTGCCCATGTCGGTCAGGCACAGACTGCCCGCGCGATTTCCTGGTGGGCACTGTTCTTGGGTGTTCGCGATCGTTAGGTCAACCGAGCGCCCCGCCTCGTGGCTGCGCGAATACTGGCCCGGACGGGCCACCCAACTGGGATCGGGCACCGCCTGGAACATCCGGACCTGCACGTCGTGCGGCCGGTAGCAGTCCCAGAAGACCAACGCTTCTCCCTGGTGCAGAGCCCCTGCCGCCGCAGCCAGACCCGGCACCATGGATTCGTGCACCAAGCACCGGGCATCGGCGGGATACAAGGGCGCGTGCACGAAATTGTTTGACGTGGCGTAGCGGAGATCGATGATCGCATTGGGAACGGCCGTCCGGACGTCGACGAAACCCACCGCGCGCGCCTCTGGGGAAACCGGGGGCACCCCGTTGGTCGGGGATGCGGGAGTGGAGTCGGTCGCGTTCGCACCAGAGGCTGGGGTGGCGGTTGTCGCACTCGGCGCTGCAGGACCACCCGCTGGCGCACTGCAGGCCGCGCTGCAAGCCACGGCAATCAGGGCGATAGCGAGCCGTCGCACGATGACCCATCCTCGATCAGCCTCTTCGAAGGGTCAATCGTGCGGGCGTGCGCCCGGCGGCGCTGGAAGTCTTTCCTACCGACATCATCGAGAAGCGTTGCGCCGGACCTCCTTCATTCGAGGCTGTCATCACGGCATCGAGTCTGCGCCCAGATCTCACCGTGCCTCAGATTCACACCGCCGGCCACCGCCGGACGGACTATTGTTCGCCTCGGGGTCTCGGAGGTTCGCGATGCACGACTGGCCGTATCTCATCGTCGGCGCGGTATTCGTCGCGGCTGGTGTTTCGGCTCTGATCTGGTTCATTCGACGGATTCGCCTGAGCCAAGGTGCCCGCACGTGGCCAACCGTGCCGGCTTTTGTGACGCGCTCCGAAATCGTCAAGTTCACGGACTCTGAAGGCAATGCCAGTTACCACCTGGACGCCACATATCGCTACGAGGTAGAAGGGGTCAAGCACTGGGGCGGATTCAGGCCTAGCGGTAACTCCAAGTCGGATTGCGCGAAGTTGCTGAAGCGCTACGCCGTGGGAACCGAGGTCGAGGTTCGCTACGATCCGGCCGATTCCGCGACGTCATCCCTGGCTCTTGGCGATGGAAAGAGCGATTGGGAGGACATGGTGCCGTTTCTGTTGTTCGTATCGGTGCTCATCGTCGCCGGCATCTGGATCTCGTTCACGACATTGCAAAGCCTGTAGGCGCGCGAGGCCGACGCGACGACTCCTGGGGCCTTACGGCGCGGTAACTGTTGCCCGCCCCTACACTCCCTTCCGATCAGTCCCGTTTCGCTTCGTACCGCAGCAGGACCGTGCCGCCCGGGAAAGTGCGGTTCTCTAACAGCCGCAACGAGATCCATGATGGCAGGTTCGGGAAGAACGGGGTGCCGCCGCCCACTGCGGTGGGCGCGACGACGATTCGGAATTCGTCTACCAGTCCGGCCTGCACGATCGGTGCGGCCAGCGTCGCGCCCGCCACCTCCAGATGGCCCTCGGTCTCGGCTTTCAGCCTCCTCACCACCTCGACGGGGTCGCCGCGTTCCAAGCGGGAGTTCCAGTCGACGGACTGCAGAGTGCGGGAGAACACGACCTTGGGCATGTCGCGCCAGATGCGGGCGAAGTCGATGATGATCGGGGTGGCGTCCGGGGCCTGATCGGCGGTCGGCCAGTACGCGGACATCAGTTCGTAGAGCCGCCGGCCGTAGAACGCCAGGGCCGTCTCCCGCTCGAAGTCATTCCAGGATTGGTGCAGTTCTTCGCTCGGTTCGGACCAGTCGATGTTGCCCTGCGCGTCGGCGATGTATCCGTCCAACGACACGTTGAAGCCATAGATGAGTTTGCCCATGCAGTTCAGACTGCCCCGGAAGGCAAAACTGATCGCGACGCCACACGGGATATCCGCCACAGTCGGCGCCCGGCATTGCCCTTGACGAGTGATCGATGCGGCTGCCCGCATGACGCCAAGCATTTCTTGCGAATCCGCCAAGGCTGTCGTCCCAAGCTGGCCCAACTCACGGCGGTACGGATCGCGCAGCGAATCGACCACCGCCAACGCAGGCACGCCAAAGGAACGAAATGACCATCGAGCTACCAGCCCCCCGGGAGCAAGACTCCCGTCGTCCTACCGACCCGGGGCCAGGACCGGACCACCCCGAGGCCGATTCGCATCGACCTCCGCCCGGCCCTCCGGCCGGTGGGCCGCCCGATGTGTGGGTCTACAAGGGACGCGCCTACGACTTGTCCGACTGGATCGCCAAACATCCGGGCGGAGCTTTCTTCATCGGCCGCACGAAGAACCGCGATATCACCTCGATCATCCAGGCGTACCACAAGAATCCGGAGGGGATCGAAAGACTCCTCGAGCGGTACGCGCTGGACCGTGACGCCCGCCCCCGGGACGTTCACCCCAAGTGCAACGCACCGGAATTCCTGTTCAAGGAAGACTTCAACAGCTGGCGGGACACCCCGAAGTACCGATTTGACGACAAGGACGACCTGCTGCACCGGGTGAAGGCGCGACTGCGGGAACCTCGGCTAGCTGCGCGAATCGTCAAGATGGACAGGCTGTTCAACGCGGTGGTCGCGGGTCTGGCCGTCGCATACGTCGCGGTACAAGGCCTGCGACTGACCGAACCAGGCTGGATACCGTTGCCGCTCTTCGTGATCGCAATGGTGCTGTTGCGGTGCTCCCTGGCCGGCTTCGGACACTACGCCGTGCACCGCAGGCAAAAAGGACTCGCCAGGGTCTTCGCGAGTGCCTTCGACATCAACTACGTGGCGCTGGGATTGGTGACGGCAGACGGACACACGCTGCTTCACCACCCCCACACTCAGAGTGACGTCGACATCAAGAAGAACGTGTTCACGATGATGATGCGGTTGCCTCGCCTGCTGCGGGTGCCTGTCCACACGTTTCACAAGTTCGGCCACCTGATCACCGGCATGCCCATCCGGATCGTGGACGTCGTCAGAATCACGCGCAAGATCGGCGTCAAAGAGGTCTACGGAACCTGGCGCAACGCAATTCCGCACTTCGCCGGGTCGATAGGCCTGCGCCTGCTACTCATCGGCGAGCTGGTGGCCTACGTGGTGGCCGGTGATTTCTTTTCCTGGGCTTTGCAATTCGTGGCGACCCTGTGGATCAGCACGTTCCTGATCGTCTCAAGCCATGACTTCGAAGAAGACACCGACCCGCCCGCGGCCGATGATGCCGACGACTGGGGCATACACCAACTCACTGAGGCCTACGATCTGAAGGTAATCGGCAACCGCTACGTCGACTGCTTCCTGTCCGCCGGCCTGAGTCCACACCGCGCGCACCATCTGCTGCCGTATCAGGGCAGCGGGTTCGCCAACATCGCCAGCGAGGACGTGCTGCGCGAAGAGGCGGCGAGGTTCGGTGTCGAGTGGCTTCCCGCAAAGAGTTTCGTCACCGATCGGCTGCCGAAGCTTGCCCGCACATATCTCCTGTCGCCCTCCCGCCAGGCGGAGGAAAAGCAATGGGGATTCTTCCGCGAACATTGCTCTCCGCAAGCCTGGCGCGCCAGCGTCGCCTACGCGGCGTCCGGTTTCGGCGGCCTCGGCTCGGTATAGGACCGTCTAGCCGCATACAACCGCCAGACACCAAGAATCCGTAGAGCTTTCGCCAATATCCCGCACCGAAACTACCAGTAACTGAATCACAGTTGCGGACACATCGGAGATCGATCACCGATCATCGTTGCCGCCGAACGACTTTGAAGAAGGAACGCATATGTACGTCAACGACGAGCTACTCATGTGCCGGCAGGGCGGCGGCGACGTGGCCACTCTTGCCCAGCTGCCCCCCGCCCCTCCGACCACGGTGGCGGTGATCGAGAGCATCGCCACAGGAACGCCTGGTTATGTCGTCGATCAGCTACAGGTTGCCGACCAGGTCGCCGCGCTCTTCGACAATCCCGAACAGCGCGAGAGGATTTCGCGCCTGTACCGCAAGACCATGATCCGCACCCGACGGATGGTGGTCGACCCGCTAGAGCCCGAATTCGATGCGCTGCGGCGCCGGGCGGGAACGATCCGGCAACGGATGGACCTGTTTTACTGCCAGGCAGTTCCCTTGGCCGTCGAGGTGGCCGGGCGGGCCCTGGCGTCCGTCGACGACCCGTCCACGGAGATAGGAATGCTGGTGTTTGTCACCAGCACCGGCTTCGTCGCTCCCGGTGTCGATGTAGCGGTGGTCAAACAACTGGGCCTTGCCCCCTCGGTTTCGCGCGTCGTGGTCAATTTCATGGGATGCGCGGCTGCGATGAACGGCATACGCACAGCACGGGATTACGTTCGTGCCCATCCGAGCAGGAAGGCACTCGTCGTGTGCATCGAGCTCTGCTCGGTCAACGCCACTTTCGCCGACGACATCAACGACGTCATCATTTCCAGCCTTTTCGGTGACGGGTGCGGAGCCCTGGTGATCGGTGCCAGCGAGTGCCAGCAACCGCTGAACCAGGGCAACGTGGTGATACGCGACAGCTTCAGCGCGCTGCTCGATGACGCCGAAGATGGCATCGTTCTCGGTGTCAACGACAACGGCATCACGTGCGACCTGTCGGAGAACCTGCCGACTTACATCTATGACAGCGTCAACCCCGCGATCACCGAGGTATTGCGGGAAAACGGATTACAGAAATCGGACATCGATCTGTGGGCGATTCATCCGGGCGGACCGAAGATCATCGAAGAATCGGCCCGATCGCTGGGCATCGCCGTCGAGGAGGCCGCGCCCAGCTGGGATGTGCTCGCTCGGTTCGGCAACATGCTCAGCGTTTCGCTGCTCTTTGTCCTGCAACTCATGGTGCAACAGGCAGACGGGAAGGACGACATCTCCACGGGTGTGGCGTTCTCCTTCGCACCCGGCGTCGCCGTCGAAGGAATGGTCTTCGACATCATCGGCCGCTGCCCCTGAGCACCAACACCACGGCACGTCACAAGGCGAATTCGAAAGGCTCACAACAATGCAACTCGTCAAGTTCTTGTTCTCGATCTCATGGGCCCGCATAGTGGCCGTCTTTGTCGCCGGCCTGATCAGCGGCGTGGCCAGCACCTATCTACTGACACTGCTCAACAGCGTGCTGTCGCCGGAAAACCATTCCGGCGCAACCCTGCAACGCTTTGCGCTGACGGGGTCGGTGGCGCTGGCCGGTGCGGTGCTATCCCAGGTTCTACTGATCCGCCTCACCCAGGACGCGATCTACCAACTGCGGGAAGGTCTGAGCGCCAAGGTGATCTCGGCCCCGCTGGAGGATCTGGAGCGAATGGGACTACACCGGCTCATCGCAACCCTGACCGAGGATGTGCGGTCGCTGTCGCAAGCGGTGACGGCCATCCCCAACATGTGCATCGACGTGACCACCATCCTGGGGTCTCTGACATTCCTCGCCGCCGTGTCGGGTCCGCTGTTCGCGGTGACCATCGCGGGCACGTTGATCAGCATCGCCAGCGCTGAGACGGTGCTGCGGCAAGTGCGGCGCATCTACCATCAGGCTCGCGAGAACGAGGACGCGCTGTTGCGGTCGTTTTCCGCAATGACACTCGGCATCAAGGAACTTAAGCTGCACCGGCGTCGGCGCCACGACTTCATGGATCGCCACCTGCTCGGGTCGGCACGCACCCTGCGAACCCAGAACGTCAGGGCCGGCTCCTGGCTCTCGGCGGCGCAGGGCTTCGGTCAGCTCTTCCAGCTCGCCACAATGGGTCTCATCCTCTTCGTGATCGCCGCGGCACTGCAGCTGCCGAGGGATGCCATGGTCAGTTACCTGCTGGTCACGATGTTCCTATCGAGGCCGATGCAAAGCCTGATGAGGCAGATCCCGGAACTGCTGCGCGGCGACGTGGCGCTGAACAAGATCCGCACGCTGAACTTGTCCATGGAGGGCCCCCAGGACAGGGAACAACCGCCCTGCCTCGAGCGTCCTGCCGCCGGCTATGCCCGGCTGGACCTGAGCAACGTCAGCTACACGTATCGGTCGGAGCTGGCCCCGTCGGTTCCGCAGGGTCCGGGTGCACCCCCACCGAAGGCGGGCCCGCCGCCGGTCCCCCACGCCCATCCGCGAGGCAGCGGGCCGGGGTTCCATCTCGGTCCCGTTGACCTGAGCTTCGAACCTGGCCAGATCACCTTCATCGTCGGAGGCAATGGAAGTGGGAAATCGACTCTGGCCAAGCTGATTACGGGCCTGTACCCACCGGCGAGCGGATCGCTCGTGCTCAACGGCGAAAAAATCGGCCACGACAACATCGAATGGTTCCGGCAGAACTGTTCAGCCGTCTTCGCCGACTACCACCTCTTCGAGGACTACCTGGGATTCGACCGGCCCGGGATCGACGATGAGGTTCGCCACTACCTGCACCGGTTGCAGATCGCGCACAAGGTGACGGTGCACGACGGTCGACTGTCGACCGTTGCGCTGTCGCAGGGTCAACGCAAACGACTGGCGCTGCTGACCGCACTGCTGGAGGACCGGCCGATCTACCTGTTCGACGAGTGGGCCGCCGACCAGGAGCCACGGTTCCGCGAGGTGTTTTACACCGAATTGCTCACCGACCTGAAGAACCGCGGCAAGACCGTCATCGTCATCACGCACGACGATCGCTACTTCCACTGCGCGGACCGGCTGGTCAAGCTCGATTTCGGGGAGGTAGCGACGTTGGGGGCTGTTTAGAGCCGAAGGTCCTTCGTAGAGGCTCTTTGCAAACCCTTGTCTGGTCCTAGCCTTATCTTTAGTCCCCTGAGAATCATTTATATGTTCACCGTCGGTCGAATACGGATCGAAGAAGCGGTAACCTGCAGAACCGCTTCGCCGCCGTTTTGCGAGGGCCAGCACACGAACGCACCAACTCAAGACAGTTCGGACACCCATCCCTTGTGTCCGATTAGAGCCGAAAGTCCCTATTCGAAGGCGTAGGTCTCGCGCGACCCTTTCTCCTGACGGTGAGTCGATGAGGTCGGGTCCCAGAAGGACGAACCGGAGGAGTGAAGATGTCTGCTGTAATCGCAGCGCCGGATGTGATGAAAACCGCGGCAATCGATTTGTCGGCAATAGGTTCGTCCCTGCGTTCCGCGCACATCGTGGCAGGTCCTCCTACGGTGACAGTGGTGCCCGCCGCCGCCGACGAAATTTCGGCAAGCATTGCGGACCTGTTCTCCGGTTATGCCCGCGACTATCAGAAGCTAGCCGGAGAGGCAGCCGCGTCCTATGAGGATTTTGTGCGGCGATTGACTGCCAGTGCGGGCGCATATGCGAGTGCTGAAGCCGCCAACGTGGCCTCGTTGCTTCAGCCCCTGACGGCAATTGCAGCTCCGGTTGCCGCTGCGGCTACGGGCCTTCAGGAGTTGGTCGATCTGGGGACGAGTCTGGTTTCGAACGCCGTAATACTCATCGGTGGGGGCCTATTTTTATTGGCCGCGTCGGTTTTCGTTTCTTGGCTTGTAGCAGACATTGCGTTACTTTTGTTAGGGGGCGTTGCCGTCAGCGCGATCGTTTCTTTGCCCTTTTATCCTTTAGTTCTTTCGTTGCTCGACTCGGTTGCACAATCTCTGATCGCCGTCACGTATCCGATCTTTGCAGCATTCCCTATCTTTGGGACGTTATTCGCTGCTATCGGCGGCGGATTCATTGGCGCGGGCATCGTCTTTTTCTTGCCACTGATTTTAGCTTTCCTGTTTTTGATAAATGCAACCGGTCTGGGCTGATCAGTTTCAACCCATCATCAGTGGTCGAGACCCGTTGGTACCGCAGCAGTTAAAGGTGTGCCCTCAAGGCAGAGCGAACTCCCACAAGCCGCTCCGCCAGCGACACTCACCCCCCTGCGCCGTAATACCCCAAGCGCAGCAACTCCGTAATCTCAGTGACCAGCGGCATCCGCGGGTTGGTCCGGTTGCTGAGATCCTCGAAAGCCGTCATCGCCAGCCCCGGCAGCGCCGCCAGGAACTCCTCTTCGGCGACGCCCATGTCCCGCAGCGAGCGTGGCATCTCAACGGAACGAAGCAGATCCTCGACTCCCCGGAACAAGCGACCGCGGCTGTCTTCAGGTTCGTGGCCGCCGAAGATGAGCTGGCCGATCTGGGCGTACTTGTCTGGGGCGATGTAAGCCGAGTAGCCGGGAGCAGGCATGAATTTGCTTGGCAGGCCTGAGTTGTAACGGAGCACGTGCGGCAGGAAGATCGCGTTCGCCCGCCCGTGCGCGATGCCGAACTTGGCGCCGACGGCATGGGCCAGCGCATGGTTGGTCCCGACGAACGCGTTCGAGAACGCGAGCCCGGCCAGCGTGGCCGCATTCGACATGTCGGTGCGCGCCACCAGATCGTCGGGGTCTCGGTACGCCTTGGGCAGGGACTCGAAGATCAGGCGCGCCGCCTGTGCGCACAGCGCATCGGTGTACGGCGACGCGAAGATGGAGACCGCCGCCTCCAGCGCATGCGTCAGCGCGTCGATACCGGTGTCTGCGGTCAGCACCGGCGGCATCGACGAGGCCAGCTCGGGGTCAATGATCGCCAGCTCCGGCACCAGGCTGTAGTCGACCAGCGTCTCCTTCTTGCCGCGCACGGTCAGCACCGCCGCCGGCGACACTTCCGAGCCGGTTCCCGAAGTCGTTGGTATCGCGACCAATTGGAGACGGTGCCGGTCGGTCGGATAGTCGGCCACCCGCTTGCGGGGGTCGAGGAACGGCATGGTCAACTCGTCGAGGGACTTCTCCGGGTGCTCGTAGAACAGCCGCATCGCCTTGCCGGCATCGAGCACCGAACCGCCGCCCACGGCGATCAGGACGTCGGGTTGCACCCGTTGCAGCAACTCGACACCGCGCCCGATGGTCGTCTCGTTCGGCTCCGGGGTCACTTCGCTGAACACCTGTATGTGGCGGGCGCGCATCTTGCCGCGCACCAGATCGACCACACCTCGCTCATCGCTCACGGCATCGGTGACCACCACAACGGTGTCGCAATCGAGGTCGCGCAAATTTTCCAGCGCACCGGCGTTGAAGAACGTGTTGGACGGGACCCGGAACCACTGCGGCGGGGTGCGACGCTTCGCGACGGTCTTGATGTTGAGCAGCTGCCGGTAGTTGACGTTCTCGGTCGTACTCGACCCGCCCCACGTGCCGCATCCCAGCGAGAAGGTCGGGGTCAGATTGTTGTAGACCCCACCCAGCGCCCCTACCGCGGTCGGTGCGTTCACCAGGATCCGCCCGGTACGCACCGCCGCGCTGTACGCGTCGATCACCGCCTGATCGTTGGAGTAGACCGCCGAGGTGTGGCCCAGGCCGCCGTGTTCGGTCACCATTACCGCCACATCTATTGCGTGCTGCACGTCGCGGGCCCGAACCACACCGAGGACCGGCATTAGCTTCTCCTGCAGCAGCGGGTGCGCTGCGAGTTCGTCGAGGTCCGCGGGTAACGGAGCCAGCAACACCTTGACCGTTGGCGGTACCGAAAACCCAGCTCGCGCAGCAAGTTCCGGCGCCTTCTGACCCAGTGCGTCCAGCGAGATCTTGTCGCCACAGCCGAATGCGAACTGGGTTATCGCGGCGGCCTCGTCGTCGGTGAGCAGCCGCGCACCCATCCGCTCGAACTCGGCGATCATCGCGTCGTACACCTCGTCGTCGATGATGCAGGTCTGCTCAGCGGGGCAGATCACCGAAGAGTCAAAGGTTTTCGAGATCAGGATGTCGACGACGGCACCCTTCACGTCGGCGGTCTTGTGGGTGTAGATGGGGGCATTTCCCGGCCCCACGCAGAGCCCCGGCTTCCCGGTCGCACTCGCCAGCGCCACGATCTTCGGCCCGCCGGTCACCCAGATGAAGTCGACCTTGGGATGTTTGAACAGATAATGCGTCACCTCGTGGGCGGCGTCCGGGATGACCTGCAGCGCACCCACTGGCATCCCGGCAGCTTCGGCCGCCTCACGCATGATCTCGACGCTGCGCTCGCAGGACCGCACCGCATACGGTGACGGCCGGAACACGATGGCATTGCGGGTCTTGGCGGCCACGATCGCTTTGAACAGAACCGTCGACGTCGGGTTGGTCACCGGGGTGATCGCGAGCACCACGCCGATCGGTTCGGCGACTCGGACGATGTTGTTCTCGATGTCCTCTTCGACGACCCCCACCGACTTCTTGTCACGCAGGTAGTCGTGCAGGAACTCCGTCGCCACATAGTTCTTGACGACCTTGTCCTCGAAGACGCCGAACCCGGTTTCCTGGATCGCCAAGCCCGCCAGCTCGGCAGCGGCACGAAGCCCGGCGCGAACCATCGCCTCGACGATCCGGTCCACCTGGACCTGATCGAGCTTGCGGAATTCGGCGGCCGCCGCGGCGGCGACGTCCACCATCGCGTCGATCTCGTCGCGGCGGCGATCGTCGTTGTCCAGCTGACCGCTGTCGCCGGTGTTTATCGCGGCGGCCGCCAGCGGGGCCGTCCCCAGTTTCGTCGGCACTGTGTCGCCCTCCTCACGCAGCCACGTCGGTGGCTGCCAGTGCCATCGTCGGTCAGTCCCGACCGAGCGGATAGAGGCTTAAGTCCGTGCGGAGTCGGGGCTGCGGTCACCACATAGGCGCGAGCTAGGGTCGACACGTGCGCAGGACGATCGACTGGGACGGCGACTCGGTCACGATCATCGACCAGACCGCACTGCCGGCCGAATACCGCATCCTGCGCCTGGCCAGCGTCGACGACCTGATCGACGCGATCCGCCGCCTGGCGGTCCGTGGTGCCCCGGCACTCGGCGCGGCGGGGGCACTCGGCGTGGTACTCGCGGCCCGTCATGGAGGCGACGTCCGGTCGGCCGCCGAACGGGTCGCCAACGCACGACCGACCGCCGTCAACCTCAGCTGGGGGGTCACGCGCGCACTCAGCAAGCTCGACGAGGGTGCCGAAGCCGTTCTTGCCGAAGCACTTTCGATCCTCGATGAGGATGAGCGCCTCAACCACAAGGCTTCCGGCCACGCCGCCGAGATCGTGCTCTCCCTCACCGACCGCCGCCCGCTGCGTCTACTCAGCCACTGCAACGCCGGCCACCTCGCCACCGTCGCCTGGGGCAGCGCGCTCGGCGTGGTCTGGCATCTGCACCGGCGCGGTTTGGTCGATTCCGTACTGGTGGATGAAACAAGGCCGCTGATGCAGGGCTCACGGTTGACTGCCTGGGAGCTGGCCCAGGCGGGCGTGCCCTACCGGGTGCAGCCCGACAGCGCCGCGGCGGCGGCGATGGCACGCGGCCTCGTCGACTGCGTGCTCGTCGGGGCCGATCGGATCGCCGCCAACGGCGACGTCGCCAACAAGATCGGCACCTACGGCCTGGCCATTGCGGCACGCCATCACAACGTGCCGCTCGTCGTGGTCGCGCCGTCATCCACCATCGACAGCACGCTGCCCTCCGGTGCCGGGATCGCCATCGAAGAACGAGCACCAGACGAACTCCGTACGTACGGTGCCACCACGATCACCCCATCGGACGCCGACGTCTTCAACCCCGCCTTCGACGTGACCCCGGCCGACTTGATCAGCGCCGTCGTCACCGAACACGGCCAATTTCACCCCTAAACAAACCGCTTCAAAGTAGTCATGATGTTTCACATGGCTGATCAACACTCCAACCCCGATGTCGTGGTTGTGGGCGCCGGCTTCGCCGGCCTGTACGCCGCGTACCGTCTCCGGCTCGCGGGTCTGTCAATGCGCATATTCGAGGCCGGTGACGACATCGGCGGCACCTGGTACTGGAACCGCTATCCGGGCGCGCGGGTCGACATCCCGAGCGTCGACTACATGTTCAGCTTCGATGCGGACTGGGCGCGCGACTGGCAATGGTCGGAGAAGTACGCGACGCAGCCCGAGATCCTGCGTTATCTGAACCACGTCGCCGACAAGCACGACCTCCGTCGCGACATCCAGTTCGGCACCCGGATCACGCATGCGCACTGGGACGACAACTCGTCCGGCTACCGCGTGCGCACCGATGGGGGTGAAGAGATCAGCTGCCGCTACCTGGTGATGGCGACGGGTTGCCTCTCAGTACCCAAGGATGTCGACATCGATGGCGTCGAGAACTTCACCGGTGAGGTGTATTTCACCAGCCGATGGCCGCACGAACCCGTCGACTTCACCGGCAAGCGCGTCGGCGTCGTCGGCACTGGCTCGTCGGGAATCCAGTCGATTCCGCTGATCGCCGCTCAGGCTGAGCAAGTGGTGGTCTTCCAGCGCACGCCGTGCTTCTCGATTCCCGCCCAGAACGGTCCCATTGCGCCGGAGAAGCTCGCGGAGATGGCCGACGAATCGGCCTATCGGCAGGCCGCGAAGTACTCCTTCGGCGGCGTTCCGGCAGAGCGCACCATCGTTCCGGCTTTCTCGGTGTCTGCCGATGAACGCCGGCAGCGTTACGAACGCGCCTGGCAACGTGGCGAACTGCTGGAAGTGCTCAACCTCTACGCCGATGTGATGAGTAACCCATTGGCCAACAAAGACTTTGCCGATTTCATTCACGACAAGATCCGCGCCATCGTGCGGGATCCGAAGACGGCCGATGCGCTGTGCCCCAGAACGTATCCGGTCGGCGCCAAACGGCTCTGCCTGGATACCAACTACTACGCCACCTTCAACCTGCCTCATGTCCGTCTGGTTAATCTGCAGGACCAGCCGTTGGTGGGCGTGACAGCGACCGGAATCGACACGGCCGGCGAATCTTTCGAGTTCGACGCGATCGTCTTCGCCACCGGCTTCGACGCGATCACGGGTGCCGTCGCCGCCATCGACATCGTGGGTCGTGACGGACTTGTATTGAAGGACAAGTGGTCTCACGGTCCGAACACCTATCTCGGCCTGATGACCGAGCGATTCCCCAACCTGTTCCTCATTGCCGGCCCGCAGAGCCCCTCGGTGCTCTCCAACATGGCGGTGTCCATCGAGCAGCACGTCGACTTCGTCGCCGACACGTTGACGTATCTGCGCGACCACGGTTTCGACCGGATCGAGCCCACCCAGCTCGCCGAGGCCGGATGGATGCAGCACGTGGACGACGCCGCGTCGATAACGCTTTTCCCACAGGCGAATTCGTGGTACGTCGGTGCGAACATCCCGGGCAAGCCGCGCACCTTCATGGCTTACGCCGCCGGGGTCGACTTCTACCGGGTGGCATGCGAAGAGGTAGTCGCCCGCGGCTACCTGGGCTTCAGGTTGTCCGGGCCCGACGGCGCACAGTGCAACGACGGCGTGGTGCGTCGTCTGCAGCCCGACGTCCAGATGGTCCTCGAGCAGATGGCGCTGATGGAATTGCCTCCCTTGGAGTCGTTGCCACCCGAGCAGGCGCGCGCTCTCATGAGCGAGATGAATCTCGCCCGCCCGCCGGGTCCGGACGTCGGCGAGATCGTCGACGGGACGCTACCCGGCGCGGCAGGGCCCCTGGCGTACCGGCTCTACCGGCCGGCGAGCCCGGGTCCACATCCCGTCGTCGTCTACTTCCACGGTGGCGGTTGGGTCCTCGGCGATCACATCTCGGACGATCCGTTGTGCCGGGACCTCTGCGTGCGCAGCGATGCGCTCATCGTGTCGGTGGATTACCGGCACGCTCCTGAGCACCGCTTCCCGGCGGCGCTGGAGGACGGCTGGGCGGCAGCGCGGTGGGTTGCCGAGCACGCGCAGGAACTCGGTGGCATCCCCGGCCGCCTTGCGGTGTGCGGCTGGAGCGCCGGCGCCGGCATCGCCACCGTGGTCTGCCGCTTGGCCAGGGACACCGGCTGGCCGACGATCGTCGGCCAGGCGTTGGTCACGCCGGTCGTCGATTCCGATCTGAGTCGCGGCTCCTACGCCGAGAACGCCGACGGCTACGGCCTCACCGCCCCGCTCATGCAATGGTTCTTCGACCACTACGCCGATCCTGAGGTACGGGGCGACCCCAGGATCGCGCCGTTGCGTACGCCCGACCTGTCGGGTCTGCCACCAACACTCGTCGTCACGGCAGAGTTTGACCCGCTGCGCGACGAAGGTGATGCCTACGCGGAAGCGCTTGCCGCGGCAGGGGTTTCGACGCAGCATGTGCGGGCCCGCGGGCACACGCACCTGTCGCTGACCATGGTGGACGTGGTGGTCTCCGGCGCGCCGATCCGGGCACAGATCGCCGACGCACTGCGCGGGTTCTTTGCAGCCGACACCGCCAAGAGTGCGGCGTTGGTTCCGGGTTGACCGGATACGACGCAGACGTTTTGGCGCACGGCCTCGAGGTCGTCTTCTGCGGGATCAACCCTGCTGCCACGGCGGTCGCCGATGGCCACAACTTCTCCAACCGCAGTAATCGCTTCTGGCCGGTGTTGCACCTCGCCGGGTTCACCGACGTGCGCCTGCGTCCGTCGGAGGAGCGCCGGTTGCTCGAATACGGCTGTGGCATAACCGCTTTGGTCGCCCGGGCGACCAAACGGGCCGATGAAATATCGCTGGACGAGTTCCGGCAGGCGCGTCCGCAATTCGAGGCGAAGATGCGCCGCTACAGACCGCGAGTTATCGCGTTCCTCGGCAAGCGAGCCTTCTCGGCGATGATCGGCGAATCCGGAGTCAGCTGGGGGCGGTTCCCCGATCAATTCGCCGGGTCGACGGCTTGGATTCTGCCGAACCCTAGCGGACTCAACAGAGCTTTCAGCCTCGGCGACCTGGTAGCCGCATATGCCGAGCTTCGCAGTGCGCTGAATTAGTCAGCTCGCGCCCGCCGCAATAACCTGGTCCACCTCGAGGGCCCGTTCGGCCATCTCCGCGTGTGCCTTGTCCAGCGCCTCGGCCTGATCTTCATCGGCTTTCATCAGCGCCTCGAGCAATCTCGTCGAAATGAATCGGCACCGTGTGCAGGAGAGGATGATGGTCTCATCGCTTGGTGATGACCGGCGATCCCCGGGGGGGCATGGCGTAATCGTCATGGCGCGCTGGGAGGTGTCAGATGTCGTTTCTGATTGCGGCGCCAGAGGCGCTGGCAGCGGCGGTAGCGAATCTAGCCGGTATCGAATCGGCGCTGAGCGCGGCCAATGCGGCCGCGAGGGTCAATACGTCCGCGCTGGTGGCGGCGGGCGCCGACGAGGTGTCGGCGGCCATCGCGGCGGCATTCTCCGGGCACGCCCAGGGCTACCAGGCGCTCAGCGCAAAGGCGGCCGCGTTCCATGATCAATTTGCGCAGACGTTGGGTGCTGGTGCAGACGCGTATGCCGGCGCCGAGGCCACTGCGGCCACGCCCCTACAGCCCCTTCTCACTGCAATCAACGCGCCCTTCCTGACGCTGACCGGTCGCCCCCTGATCGGCAACGGCACCAATGGGACCCCAGGTACCGGGGCCAATGGCGGGGCCGGCGGAATCTTGATCGGTAGCGGCGGCAACGGCGGGTCCGGCGGGGTCGGCCAAAATGGGGGCGCCGGCGGGGCCGCGGGGTTGTTCGGCGTTGGCGGCGCCGGCGGGGCCGGCGGGCCCGGCACCACCAACGGCGGAGCCGGCGGGGCCGGCGGGTCGCTGTTCGGGGCCGGCGGCGGCGGCGGTGCGGGTGGATTCAATGTGGCCGGCACCGGGGGGAACGGCGGGGTCGGCGGGGCCGGCGGGCTGTTCAGCTCGGGCGGCACCGGCGGCCCCGGTGGCAGCGGTAACGGCGCTGGAGGTAACGGCGGGGTCGGCGGCGCCGGCGGTACTGCGGGACTGTTTGGCACGGGCGGCACTGGCGGTATTGGCGGGTTCACCGGCGCCGCCGTAGGAGGCAACGGTGGACCCGGCGGCTCCGGTGGGCTGATTGGCACCGGCGGCACCGGTGGCTTTGGCGGCGCCGGCGGCAGCGCCGGTGCAATCAGCGGGCATGGCGGGGCCGGCGGTAACGGCGGCATGCTCGGCGGTAGCGGCGGGTCCGGCGGCACCGGTGGTGGCGGCGGCGCAATCAACGGCGACGGCGGGGCCGGCGGCAATGCAGGCATGTTCTTCGGCGATGGCGGGGCCGGGGGCTCCGCCGGTGGCGGTGGCTCGATTGCCGGGGATGGCGGGGCCGGCGGCAATGCAGGCATGTTCGCCGGCGCCGGTGGCGCTGGCGGGGCCGGTGGCACCTCCGGTGCTATCGGCGGTAAGGGCGGCGCCGGAGGCCGAGCCGGAATGCTCTTCGGCACCGGCGGCAGCGGCGGCGGCGGCGGTGCGGCCTCGGGCGCCGCGATAGGCGGCGACGGCGGCGCCGGCGGCGCGGCCGGGATGCTCTTCGGCGACGGCGGGGCAGGTGGCGCCGGCGGTATCAGCGCCATCATCGGCGGAAATGGCGGGGCCGGCGGCGTGGCCGGGTTTATCGGCAACGGCGGGCTCGGCGGTGACGGCGGGACCAACACCACCGTCAACGCCAGCGGCGTCGGCGGCAACGGTGGTCGAGGTGGTAATGCCGTGCTGATCGGCAACGGTGGCAACGGCGGCAACGGCGGTTTCAGCGTGACCCCGGGCAAAGCAGGCAAAGCCGGCGCCGGCGGCACCGGCGGACTGCTCGGCCTGGACGGATCGCCGGGACTCCCGTAGCTAAGCCGTCGGCAGACGCTCATCGCTGCCGGGTTGTGGTCTCCGCTCGCGATATTCGCCTTGACCCTTAGGTTTAGCTCGCGCCCGCCGCAATCACCTGGTCCACCTCGAGGGCCCGTTCGGCCATCTCCGCATGTGCCTTGTCCAGCGCCTCGGCCTGATCTTCATCGGCTTTCATCAGCGCCTCGATGTCGAAGCCGGCCATGTCGTGAACACCCATGTCCCGGAAAGCCTTCTGGACCTTGTCACCCCACAAACCGATGTCTTTGACGATCGGCACGATGCGGCTGAAGAGGTGCGAGCGGAACTGGATCATCAGCGGCGACTTGTCGACCCAGTCGGCACACTCTTGAACATTCATGCCGAGGGTCTCGAAGACCTCTTCGCCGCGGAACCGGTCGCGCATCAGGTAGCAGGCGTCGACGACGAACTCCTCCCGCTCGCCCCTTTCGGCCTCCGTCAGGGCGGAGTAGTAGTCCTTCAGCGAGATTCGGCCGAAGGCGACGTGCCGGGCCTCGTCCTGCATGACGTAAGCCAGCACCTGCTTGGCCAGCGAGTCCGGCGCGGCCATGTCACGCAGCACCCCGAAGGCGGCTAGCGCAAGCCCTTCGATGAGTACCTGCATGCCGAGGTAGGGCATGTCCCAGCGCGAGTCGCGCAGGGTGTCGTCCAGCAGCGCCGTCAGGTTCTTGTTGATCGGGTAGACCAGGCCGATCTTCTCCTGCAGGAACCGCGAGAACGCCTCGACGTGCCGGGCCTCGTCCATGGTCTGGGTGGCCGCGTAGAACTTTGCGTCCAGGTCCGGCACGACCTCGACGATCTTGGCCGCGCAGATCATCGCGCCTTGCTCGCCATGCAGGAACTGCGAAAACTGCCAGGACTGGAAGTGCTGGCGCATCTCGTCGCGGCGGGCATCGTCAGCGGCGTCCCACATCGGGCTGCCGAACAGCGGGTTGAACTCGTCGGGCAACCCGATCGGGTTATAGGGGTCGACGTCCTGGGCCCAGTCGATGCGCAACTGAGCGTCCCACTGCTTGTCCTTGCCCTTCTGGTAGAGGGAAAGAAGCCGGGCGCGGCTCTCGTCGTACTCCCAGGTGAAGCGCGCGTCGCCGACACTGGGGACAGCCCACGAATACGGCGCGGGGACGTGGGTGTACTTGTCCTTCGTGGTCATGGGTTGCGGCCCCTCTCCCGGTGTGACCAGTGGTCATATGACGTGTATCACACCACAGTGCACCGCGTTGGGCAGGGCGTCAAGCAATTGGCGGTCGATGGCTCCACCCGCGATCAGATCGGTGTCGGGGTTTGGCCTGGCGCTACCTTTTCCCGCCGCCGGAACTGCCACTGCCGCCGCTGGAACTACTGCCACCCGTGGAGCTGCTGCCGCCACCGATGGAGCTGCTGCCGCCACCGATGGAGCTGCTTCCGCCGCCGATCGAACTACCTCCGCCGATCGAACTACCTCCGCCGCCACCCAGCGAGCTTCCACCCAACGAGCCCCCGGGGGAGCCACCGCCACCACCGAGCGAACCCCCACCCAACGAGCCCCCAGGGGAGCCACCGCCAGTGCCGGGCGAGCCACCGCCGGTGAGCGAACTGCCGCCCGTGATCGGGGGGCTGGTTCCGGGGATTCCAGCGCTCCCTCCGCCGGCGGTGGGTAAGGGCTCTGGGGCCGGCGCGGGAAGAGCAGCGGGTAGCTGCGGTGCGACCGGAGGCACATCCTGCGCCGGTATGCCTGGCGAGGCAGGAATCGTCGGACCCTCAAGAACGGGACCACGGACCGGCGGAGTTTCCAGACCCGGCAGGCCCGGAACCACCGGAGCATCAGGTGCCGGAACATCAACGGGCACTTGAGCTTCGGGGACGTGGACCGCTGGCGGGGCCACCGGAACAGGCCTGGGCGGCTGGGACACCGGAACGTAAGTGGGGGGTTGTGACACCGGAACGGTGGTCGGTGGTTGCGACACCGGGACCGTCGTCGGAGGTTGCGTCACCGGGACCGTCGTCGGAGGTTGCGACACCGGGACCGTCGACGGGGGTTGCGTCACCGGAACCGAAGTAGCGGACTGCGACACCGGAACCGAAGTGGGGGGCTGCGACACCGGGACCGACGTCGCAGGCTGGGTCACCGGGACCGTCGTCGCAGGCTGCGTCACCGGAATCGACGGAAGTTTTCGCGGCGGAATGCTTGGCGCAGCACTTGGGGGCTGCACGCCTGGCAGCGGCAGCAGTATCGGGTAATTGGGGTAATCGGCGTCCGGGACCCTCGGCGGCAAGGCGTTGGGCATCAGGATGGGCAGCGCGAGAAGAGCGGGGGGTGGTCCTCCGGAAGAATCACCGGGTAGCACCACGGAAGGCAGCGGGATGGAGGGGGCAGAGGGCGGCAGTTGCGTCACCGGACCCGTCGGACGCATCGCCGTCGGCCGTGAATCCGGCGCGACCGCCAGCGGCGCCAAAGGCATCAGCGGCGCCTGCATCAGGCGGTTCTGACCTGGGACGTGATGCAAACCCACCGCCGCCGGCCGGATACCGAGCGCCAACGAAACTTCAAGCGCCACAACGGCACTGATCAGGGCGACCGCCCCGACGCTGCCCACCAGCAGGACGGGTCTGCGCTGCCGCAGCGTCTCGCCCAGTTCGGCTTCTTCGCCCGTTTCAAGCACCGTGGTGGGCGCGTCCATCTCTTCGTCCGGCAACACGCTGTACGCGACGCGAGGCAGCGTCACCGCCTCGTCCTCCCGAGTGCCGGAGACACGAGCGAAGGCGAAGGCGTCGGTAGCCAGAGCGGTCGGCGATGCGCCGACGGACGCCAATGCCGCTCCACGCGCCAGCGCCGTATCCGGTTCCTCAGGCACGATTACCGCGAGCGACGTTGCCTGCTGGAGTTGCAGTTTGATCATGGCGATGTCCACCCCGGACCCGATGAGGAACACGCCGTCTGGCCGGGTGGCGAGTGTCTCGGCCCACGTGATCAGCTCGGCCGGCGTCGTGACGGCACCGGCGCCGCGCAGCGGTTCGTTCCGGATGTCGGCGATCGCCCCCTGCACCGCGTCAATCACCGCCAGAGTCACGCTGCCGGGTTCAACGAACAACACCGCCATGTGCTCGGAGTTGATCGCCTGCGCAACGGCTTGCGCCAGGGTTGTCGCGGCGATGAACGGCGAGCTGAGCGTGATGATGCCGGCGTTGCAATCAGCCAGCGCCTCATCCAGCCGGCCCGCGTCGGATTCGTCGGTCCAGGTCACGCCGATCGACATCACTCGGTTGCCGGCCGCCGCTGCAGCGTCTTGGACATCCTGTATCACCGCCACCAGATGGTCAGTTGCTGAGCCGCGGCCGACATCGACCTGGAACTCCCTCTCCTCGACGGTGACGCCATCCGCTTTATGCCCCTCGACCAGCACCATACGAACCGCCGCCGGTGTCATCGATAGCCCGAGTACGATGTCCACTTTTTCTCCAAATGCGTTAGCCAGCGAGTCCCGGTCCAGCCAGAGAAACCGCGACACTCGCTGATCTAAAATATCACCGCATCGGATTCGTTACCGTACTCAGCAGTTAGGTATTAGCTGAGAATTCCGCCCGCCGCTACAGCTTGCCTGCCACAAAACTGGCCGCCTGATCCACCAGTCCGGAGTCGATATAAGACGGCTGCAGATGCGACGGCCAGTTCGTGCCCCTACCGCAGATGGGATCCCCGGGCGCGCACTGGTCGATCGTCTTTCCGGCGAAGGCCGGCGACAGCCCACGAGTCCCGTTACCGAACAACGCGACCGCGGCGACGTGCTGGTCGACGCCCGGCGGCAGGACGTTGGTGAACCCGAACAGCGGACGGCCCCCGGTCACCAAATCGGCCACCTCGGCGCCGAGTGAATAGCCGCCGAGCACCATGCGCGTATTCGGGCAGTCTCTGGCCATCGACTGGACGTGAGCACTCATGTCGTTGGCACCGGTGCCGGTGGTGATGTTGGCCGGGTAGTTGACCCCGTAGACGCCGATCGACATCCGCGTCTTGCCGCGCAGCGAATTGACGAGGGCATCCCCGACGGCGCCGACGCCGGGTGGTTCCTCACGGCCGCGGGCGAAGACCACTTCCGCGTCGGGGCAGGCCGCCGCTGCCTTCGGCAACGATGACGCGGGGCCGATGGCCAACCCGAAACCCAGCAGGACGGCAGTCGCCAGGCTGAGAGCAGCGTGCGCGCCTGGCATTATCGCGACAAGCCTCATGACGCGATGTTACGGACCTGCCCATCAGGCGTCGAACCGCTCGGGCCGTCGGCGGTGTTAGATCTCCAACATGGGCGAACGCGTCACGTTCCGAAGTTCGACGGGGCCGAACCTGGCGGGGATCATCGACGTGCCGGAAGGCGAGGTGCGCGGCTGGGGAGTGTTCGCACACGGCTTCACTCTCGGCAAAGAGTCGCCGGCCGCGGCCCGCATTTGCAAGCAACTGGCCGCCGACGGGATCGGCATGCTGCGCTTCGACGCGCTGGGTCTCAGTGGATCCGAGGGAGATTGGGGCGACGGGTCGTTCACCGTCAAGGTCAACGACATCGTCAAGGCATGCGAGTTCATGGCCGAGCGCGGAACCCCGGCCGACATATTGGTCGGTCACTCGTGGGGCGGCGCAGCCGCACTCGCCGCCGCCCGCCAGTCACCGGGGGTGCGGTCGGTCGTCACGGTGGCGGCACCGATAGACCCGAGCCACGTCGAAAAGCATTACGACGCAGTGGTTGACCGTTGCCTGTCCGAAGGCAGTGCCGAGTGGATGGTCGGCGGGCGCACGCTGACCCTGAAGCGGGACTTCGTCGAGGATGTGCGCGCTGCGCATCTGCACGACAAGATCAAAGGACTACGGTTGCCGCTGCTGATCCTGCATTCGCCGACCGACAACACGGTCGGCATCGGAAACGCGACCGAGATCTTCCGGCTGGCTCGCCACCCGCGCAGCTTCGTCTCGCTGGAGGGTTCCGATCACCTGCTCACCGCGCGGGGCCAGGCTCGGCGGGCTGCCCGGATCATCGGCGCGTGGGCCGACGCATATCTCGACGAGGACTAAGCCCTCGTTTCAACCCCGCGCCTCAGCCCCGCGGCTTCAATAAAGCAGCAAGTTCCTCGCGGCTGGAGACTCCGGTCTTAGTCATCGCCCGGTAGATATGACCTTCGACCGTGCGCACCGACAGTGTCAGGCGCTCGGCAACGGCACGGCTGGGCAGGCCCTCTCCGAGCAGCATCACGATCTCCCGCTCCCGCGAGGTGAACGGAACGGGCACGCTGGCCTGACGAAGCGCTGGGGTGATCGCGCCGCCGCACCGCTCGGCCAGGGCATCCGCGCGTGTCGAGCAGCTCAACGCCGACCCTCGTAAGTCTTTGTGGCGGAACGCTATCGCTGCGTGCGCTGCCGCGTCGAGCGCGGCCATGAGATCGCCCTGTGTTTCGAAATCCTCTGACACCGAGACCAACTCGGCTCCGTCACCCGTCGCCAGCGCGGCGGCGAACCGGGCGGCGATGCCGACCCGCGGGCCCTCCACGAATTGCGCGAGCTCGCCCAGCCGTGCTGCCGTCGACCCAGCACCGAATTGCGTGGCCGTCTGCAAGCACAGCACCTCCGCAGCGTATTGTCCGGTGGCACAGGTCGATTCGGCCGAACGAAGCGCAATGTTGATCGCTTCGCTGAGCGCACCCTGGCAGGCAGCGACCCAGGCGCGCGCCAACTCGTGCTCGAAAGCGACGAAACCCCAACTTCGATGGTGCTCTGCCTCCACAGCATCAAGTGCGGCGGACGCGTCGTCAGCCAGGCCGCACATGGCCAGTGTGACGGTGAGCGGAATGAGGTAGCGATAGCGAAAACCGTTGGAATCACCGGCGAAAAGCTCGACAACGGTCTGCAGGTGCTTCCTGGCCTCATCCAGACGTCCCGATCCGGCCGCAGCCCGGCCCATGATCGCCGCGCCCAGAAGTTGGGCGACACCGGGAACATCCGCGGTCTGCTCACGCGCCTGCTGCGCCAGGGCGCTGGCCTTCGACAAGCGACCACTGAGCAGCAGCGCACCCAGATGCCGGTCGGCCAGAATCAACCTCATGTGGGCCGCGGTGGACGTGCGCTGCACGCAGGCGTAGCCGACTTCGGCCACCCGGTCCGTCTCTGCGGCGTGCCCCGCATCGCCGTGGGCGACGACCAGCGCCCACGCCGCGGCGGAACTGATGATTCCGGGCAGGCATTCCAGATCGACGGTCTCCCCAAGGGCAATCGCCTTGTGGGGCTGTGCCATCGATGCCCAGTAGACGGTCAGGTAGGCGTCGCTCCAGCTACGTGTGGACGCCGTCGCCACGTGTGCGGCTTCCTCGAACAGCTGCCTGGCACCGTCGGGATCAGCCAGCCCCCACAGCCTGTTGAACCCGCGATGACCGAGCAGATAAACCCGATCCTCCTCGGAGAGACCGTCGGTTGGGGTCGCAGCCACCGCCGCGTCGGCCTCCGCACCGCGTCCTTGCCAGGCCAGCGCGAACGAGCGGATGTTGTAGGCCGGTACACCGCATCCGGCGCGAATTGCCGCCGCCGCCAACCGGTCCGCCAGCGGAGCATCGGCGAGGAACATCGCGCCTTCGGCTGCCCGAAGAAGGAGTTCCCCGTCGGGTGCGAGATCGGAGTCGACGCTCAACACCGCGCGGCGCACCACTGTTCGCACTTCGTCGCGATCTTCGGACGCGGCCAACTCGGTGGCGACCCGGCCGCGCAGCCGGCGCAACCGGGTTGCCGCAGCCCGCGACCGGCGCAGCTCGCCATACAGCGGATGAGCCAGCCGCACTTCCACACTGCCGTCGACCGGGCCGATCGCAATCAGTCCCCGCACGTCGGCCTCCTCGATGGCCGCCGCGTCCACCAGTCGCGCCAGGGACTTCAGTTCGATCGGCTCTCCGACCGCCAGCGTGTCCACGACATCGCCCACCGCACCGGGCAATGTCCCCATTCGCGACTCGATCAACTCGGCCAGACTGGGCGGCACCACCGGGTCGCCGGTCCATCGCCAATAGCCGTGGCGTTGCACCAACCGGCCATCGGCCCGTTCCTGTTCGACGATGTTGCGCAGATACAGTGCGTTGCCCCGCGTCAGCTTCCAAAGTCTTTGCGAGACATCAGGATCAACGGGCCCATTTAGGGCCGCCGACAACAATGTCGCTGTTTCGTCGGCCGAGAGCGGCTGCAGATCCAGTCGCTCGAAACCGGCGCTCCACACTTCCCGTAGCGCAGCGGAAAGCGGCTCACCGCTGCGAACCGTCAACACCACTTTGGCCGACCGGCGCTGGACGATCTGGTGCAGCACGAACACCGACAGGTCGTCGAGCAGGTGCGCGTCGTCGACGGCGATGACCACCGCGGTGTGTTGCGTTGTGGCCGTCAGCGATTCGATCACGTCGCGAACGAGGTGTACCAACTGCCCGTCGCCTGGCCCGGGCACCCGCACCCAGGCGGCGAATGCACCCAGGGGAAGCGATTGTGCCGACGCGCTGGCAACAGCCCAGCGGGTGGCGCACCCATGAAGGCCCGTGAGTGCGTCACCCGCAAGCCGGCTCTTTCCGACACCGGGTGCGCCACAGACGAGGACCCCCGGTGTGCGCGGATCAGATATCGCTGCCCGGATGACGGCGATTTCCTGTGCCCGGCCGACCAGCGGCCACGTCAGACGCACCCGGTTAGCGTAGGAGAGTCGGTGCAGCAGCGCACGGGTTCGTCACAGCTTGCGAAGCCGGAGTGCGGCAAGTTTCGCCTCGGCGACCCGGTAGAAACCCTCGAGGAAGTCGTTCTCGACGCCGACGTATTCGCAGATCACCTCATTCGCCACGCCGGCCTCGCGCAGCCGCAGAGCCAGCGAATACGGCAACGGCAATCTGCGCAGCGCCCGCTCACGCTCGGTGAGTTCGTCTGACATCAGGCCAGCGTGCAGCGCCATGAACGAGCTCGGTTGAGTAGACCGATACTCAACTTGCCCGGGCGCCTGTCCTGCGCTTTAAGAATCCGCCAAGGCGTCTGTTGAAACCTCGACACCATGAACCCGATTGACCTTCTCATCGTCGCCGTTGTCTGCGGGGCCTTCGCCTGGTCGATGGCACGGTATGCGCCCAAGGCCGTGCCGGGAATCGGCCTGGCCGCCCAGGGCGTGCTCGGCGTCTACACCGGGCTGATGGTGCGCGACATCTCGTTCACCGCGCTGGGCTCGCACTGGCCGATCGTCATCGCGGTCGCCCTAAGCACCCTGGTCCTCAGCGTCGCGGGCGGTGCGTTGCTCGGCCTGCACCGCGACATCACGCCGCTGACCGGTGGCCTGGCGCTGGTGGCCGGCGGCTCGGCCGGACTGGTCGCCATCGCGCGTGAACTCGGCGGTGACGATCGCGTCGTCGCGGCCGTCCAGTACCTGCGCGTTGCGCTGATCACCGCCGCGATGCCCGTCGTCGCCACCGCCTTCTACCACAGCACTCCTTCGCACACCGCCGAGATCGCTGAGAAGTCCTCTCTGCCTTGGTATTTCACGCTTCCACTGATCGCCGCCATCGTGGCGGTCGGCGCGGTCGCCGGACGTCGGCTGCCTGGCGGCGGGCTGATCGGCCCGATGGTGATCACCATCGGCCTGGAATTCGCCGGGCTGGCCAACGGCCTCGCGGTGCCGATGGTGTTGTTCCAGGCCGGAATTGTGCTGATCGTCCTGCAGACGGTGCTGGCGCTGGACCGTGAGTCGCTCCGGGCGATTCGCCGGATCCTGCCCGGCGCGTTCGCCCTGATCATGGTGCTGAACGTGGCCGCGGCCGGCCTGGGCGTGGTCCTGGCTCACTCGGCCGGACTGAGCATGCTCGACGGGTACCTGGCGACCAGCCCCGGCGGTGTCTACGCGGTGCTGGGCACCGCGGCCGGCTCGGGTTCGAACGTCACGTTCGTGATGGCGTCCCAAGTCATCCGGGTGGTGCTGATGCTGGTCGCCGCGCCGTTCGTGGCGAAGATGTTCATCCGGTTCACGCCGCGGAGCGCCGCGGCGGTTCCGGTGCACCGGGAACTGGTGCCCGTCACCGCCTGAGCAGGGCGTCGGTGAGCGCGGCGGTGATGAACTCGCCGTACCGGGCCGCCGACCAACCCCGCTCCAGCACGAGCAGCTCGTAGAGTTCGGGCGCGTGGTAGGTCCACAGCACGTCACGCGCCACGGCTGCGCCGACCCGCAGCTGGCCCGTCTTGCCCAGATCAGCGGCGAACATCTTCATGGCGGTTAGCGTTTCGTCGCGGATCTGTTTCCAGACCGCCGCGGCATCCGCAGACGAAGCGGCCCCGTCACGTGCCAGCAACTGGACCGGAGCACTACGGGGCATGGTCGATGCCAGGTGTTCGGCGTAGATCGCGATCTTGCGGGTGGCCTCGGGCGCGTCGAGCACCTTCTGGATGACCTCTCGTTGGGCCATCGGAATCGGATCGTCGTCGCCGGCGACCGACACGTCGAAAAGTGCTTTCAGGACACCGGCTTTGGTGGCGAAGGTCTTGTACACCGTTTCCACCGACACGCCCGCGTCCCGGGCGATCTCGGCGATCTTCGTCGCCGCATAACCCTGGGCGAGGAAGCGTTGCCGGGCGGCCTGCAGCACGCGCGCCCGGTTCTGTTGCGCCTGTTGGCGACGCTGCGTCGAGTCATAGCGCCGCGCCGGCTCCTTCTTGACAGCTCCCATAATTAAGTACATGCTCCTGTATCGAATACAGTTTCTTGTATCAGAATAGGGGAGCCACACATGACCACCGCGACCAGCACACCCATCACCCCGCCCGACGGATTACGGCCCATGACGGTCGCCCGTCTGCTCGCTCCCGAAATCACCCGGCGCGCAACCGAAGCCGAGGCCGCCGGTACCGTGCCGGCGGATCTGGTCCAGCGGTTGCGGGCGGCCGGAATCTTCCGCGCCCTGCAACCGCGGGCACTCGGCGGCTCGGAGATGGCGCCCGTTGATTTCATCGAGGTGATCGAGGAGTTGGCCCGCGCCGACGGTTCCGCGGGCTGGATCGCGGCCATCGGCGCGGGGGCGCCGGCTTTCACGGCCTGGCTGCAACCGGCGACCGCTACGCAGCTGTTCGGGGCGGACGCCGACTTCACCGCGGCCACCGTATTCGCCCCTACCGGGCGGGCGGTGCCCGACGGCACCGGACGCTTCGCCCTCGACGGGCGCTGGCCGTTCGCCAGCGGTTGCCGGCACGCCGAGTGGTTCTTGACCGGGATGTTCGTCTTCGACGGCGACGCGCCCCGCCTGCTTGCCGACCGGGGTCCCGACTGGCGCCTCGCATTCCTTCGCCGTGAGGACGCCGAAATCGTCGACAACTGGGACGTTCTGGGGCTGCGCGCCACCGGCAGCAACGACATCGTCGTCCGCGCTCTCAGCGTCGCCGAGGAACACACCATCAGCCCCTTCTTCGAGCCCGCCCAACACGACGGCCCGCTCTGGCGACTGACGTTCTTCTCGCTGGTCGGAGTCGCTCTGGCCGGTGTCCCGCTCGGGATCGCGCGGCGCGCGCTGGACGAGTTCGTCGCTCTTGCGCCCACGAAGGTGCGCGCCGGGACGTCGCGGCCGATCGCAGAGGACCCTGTCGCACAGGTCGAGTTGGCAAGGGCTGAAGCCGGTTTGCGCTCGGCGCGAGCATTTCTCCTCGGCGAGGCCGGTGCGCTGTGGGACACTGCCTGCGCCGGAGACACGCCTGCCGTCGAGCAGCGCGTCCGCTTCCAGCTCGCCGCGCAACAGGCGATGCGCGCAGCACGCGAAGCCGTCGACACCGTGTTCGGTCTGACCGGCGCCGGCGCGGTGCAAGCCACCCACCCCATTCAGCGGTGCTTCCGGGATCTGCACACGGCCGGCCAACACGTGTACTTCAGCCCCGCAGCCCTGAAACGGTACGCCGCCGAGCGCTTCCAGTTAGCCCAGCCGACCTGGTTGTTCTGACCGCTGACCGCGCCGAGCGGCTCCAAGAATTTCTCAAGTGACTCTCGCCAAACTCATAGAAACGCATCTCAGCCGGACGAGAGGAGATGAAGAGATGCTCACAGCGAATGGAACACAACAGCAAGCACGTCAGCGCCGGTCGATCGCCGCCCCGACGGTTTGGGATCACGCCAGCCTGGACGCCTGGGACTACATGATCGCCGTCGAGCCGCAGCACGCCGCGGCGTGCCTGCGTATCCGGGACCGGCTGCGGCGGCTCGGCCGGCGCCTGGACACCATCGTGGCATCGGACTTCCAGGAGCCGGAGCTGGTGGAGATCGCCCGCGGCATCCGGCACTGCCTGCGCCTGGGCCCCGGCTTCTGCGTGTTACGCGGTCTGCCGCTGCAGGATTGGTCGGACGAGGAAGCATCGATGCTCTACTGGGGTCTGGGTACCTACCTGGGCGGCCCGCAGCCGCAGAACCGTCAGGGCGACCGGGTCTACCTGGTGCAGGACACCGGACAGACGGTCGCGGAGGCACGCGGCTCGAAGACCAACTCCGAGTTGATCTTTCACACCGACTCGGCCTGCGCCTACGCCGGCAGCCGGCCTGACGTCCTCGGTCTGCTGTGCCTGCGCAAGGCCGTGTCCGGCGGGGAGTCGGTCATGGTCAGCGGCCACACCGTGTACAACGCGCTGCTGGCGACGCAACCGGAACTGGTGGAGGAACTCTACGGGCAGTTCTGCTTCGACCGCTCACACGAGACCCAGCCGGGCGAGGACCCGTTCACGCACGGCTCGATCTTCACCGACACCCCGGAAGGTGTCCGCATCCGCTACAACCGGCTGCACATCGAATTGGGCCACTACCGCAGCGGCCAGCCCATGAGCGACCGGCAGCGCCAGGCCCTCGACGCTCTCGACCGGGCCCTGAATGACCCCGCCAACCACGTTGAGTTCACCCTCGACCCGGGCGACGTCTTCTTCGCCGACAACCACACCACCCTGCACAACCGGCGCAGTTTCGTCGACGCGCCCGAGGCAACGCAACGACGCTGCCTGGTGCGCCTGTGGCTGGCCGGCGAACCGCGCAACTGAGCGCAGCGAACCTTTAGAAACCCCCAAGACCGGCGCGACAGACTTCTGGCATCGGTCTGAGGGGAAAGGCGATGACATGTTGAGGCAGTTGGCCACTTTCACCGTGCGGCGCCCCAAGGCGGTGCTGGCGGCGGTCCTGGTGCTACTCGGCATCAGCGTCGTCCTCGGCGGCTCGGTATCCGACAAGCTGGGTACGGGCGGAAACACCGATCCGGCTGCGGAGTCGTCGCAGGCCGAGGAGTTTCTGGACCAGCATTTCGGCACCACTTCGAACCTGGTCATCCAGCTGCTGCCCCGCGAGGGCACCGTCGAAGCGCCCGATGTCGCGCCGGTGCGGGACCAGGTGCTTCGGCTCATCGCGGCCGAGCCCAAGGCGAAAGTCACCAGGGCTTTCGGTGACGAGGGAGCCGGCGACCTGCGCAGTAAGGACGGTCGTTCCGGCCTGATCCTGGTCCACGTCGGCGGAACCGCGGACGAGGCCGCCGACACCGCCAAGCGGATCATCGCGAAACTGCCCTCCGACCCCAACATCACCGTCCGCGCGGGCGGCTCACTGGGCGTGCAGCAGGAGATCAGGGACAAGGTCAAGCACGACCTCAAGACGAGCGAGAGCATCGCGGTGCCCATCTCGCTCGCCGTGTTGGTGATCGTGTTCGGCGGGCTCATCGCCGCGGCGCTGCCGGTGGTGGTCGGGGTCGTCTCGATCGTCTCCACCCTGTCGGTCCTGCTGCTCATGACGACGCTCACCGACGTGTCGGTGCATGCCCTCACGGTCACCACCGCGTTCGGCCTGGGGTTGTCGATCGACTTCGGCCTGCTGATGGTGTCCCGGTACCGCGAGGAATGCGCCAACGGGAAAGGCCACCACCAGGCCATCATCGCGACCGTCAACACCGCCGGCCGAACCATCCTGTTCAGCGCGGCGACGGTCACCCTGGCGATGACCAGCCTGCTGGTGTTTCCCACCTACTTCCTGCGATCGGTCGGGCTGGCCGCCACCGCCACCGTCCTGCTCTCGGCTTTCAGCGCGATCGTGGTGCTGCCCGCCCTGCTGGCCCTGCTCGGCAAGCGCGTCGACTCCCTGGCGGTGATCCGGCGCAAGGTGCCGCTGTCGGCGGACTCCCTGTTCTGGCGGCGCTTCGCCGAGGTCGTCACCCGCCGGCCGCTGCTGTACGCACTGCCGGTCGTCGCTGCACTGCTCGCGCTGGGGGTCCCGTTCCTGCACGCGCAGTACGCCACCCCCGACGAACGTGCGCTACCGACCAGCTCCAGCGCCCGCCTGGTGGCGGAGTCGTTGCAGCACGACTTCTCCCTCGACCCCTCACAGGCGATCACGCTGGTCTCCCGCAACGATGCCGACGCGCTCGCCAAGCTCGCCGCCGAGGTGTCGGGCATGGACGGTGTCGTCCTGGTCAACGGCCCCATCGGCCGCTACGAACACGGCCAGCCGGTCGGCCCGGTGCCCGCCGCCTCCGGAGCCGGATACGCGTTCGTCTACCTGTCGGTGCAGGCGGACTCCGACAAAGCTCAGCACCTGGTGCGCGACATCCGCGCCAAGATCAGCAACCACCAGGTGGAGGTGGGCGGTCCCACCGCCACGCTGATCGACAGCCGCGCCGCGATCGCCGACCGGCTTCCGCTGGCCATCGCGCTGATCGCGGTGGCGACGTTCATCCTGCTGTTCCTGTTCACGGGCAGCGTCGTGGTCCCGGTGAAGGCGCTGCTGCTGAACCTGCTCGTGCTGAGCGCGGTCCTGGGTGTCCTGGTCTGGATCTTCCAGCAAGGTCACCTGTCAGGACTGCTGGGGTTCACTCCCGCGCCGCTGAATCCGTCGATGGTCGTCCTGCTCTGCGCCATCGCGTTCAGCCTGTCCGTCGACTACGAGATCTTCCTGCTCAGCCGGATCAAGGAGGCCCGCGACTCGGGCCTGTCCAATGACGCGTCCACCGTCATCGGGCTGGGCCGGGTGGGACGAATCGTCACCAGCGCCGCACTGCTGCTGACGATCACCCTGATCTCGTTCGCCAACGGGCTGTCGTTCATGAAGATGTTCGGCATCGGCACCGCGCTCGCGGTCGTGATCGACGCGACGATCATCCGCGGTGTCGTGGTGCCGGCGTTCCTGCGCGTCGCCGGCGACCTCAACTGGTGGGCGCCGCGGCCGCTCCGGTGGTTGCACTCCCGGATCGGCATCAGCGAAACCCCGGCCGACGAGGACACCCCGGCCCACGAGCACACCCCGGCAGCCGAAGCCCCGGCGGCCGAAGCCCCGTCGCCCGCCGAAGACCTCGCCGTGGCGGCCGCGGTGCAGGCGGCCGGCGAATACGCCGCGGCCGGGCCGTCGGCCCTGCGTTCGACCGACGTCGAGGTCATCCCCGGTGCGCACCTGGTGGCCAACGTCAACGGCACCGTCATCGTGGTGGCCCACCGTGAGCGGACGGCGCTCACCGAGCACTCCGTCGCCGCGCAACAGTTGGCCGCCCTGTCCGAGATGGTCCGGCGGACCAACCCACAGAAGCTGGTCAGCGCCTTCGCCAAGCTCTCCCGTCAGCCCTGGACGCACACCCTGGTCGACGTCGGGATCGTCACCCCAACCGGAGCCGGGCTGGAGATCCTGCTGTGCGGCAGCATCACCGTCGCACTCGACGAGGGCGACGACCGGACGGTGCTGCACGGCCGCGGTCGCCTGGTGCACTACTCGGTGCCGATGCCGGCGGTGGCCGCCATCGTCGCCGTCGACGAATTGGGCCAGCGGTCCCGCGCCGGCGTCCAGCCCGGCGGCGTATACCGGCTCACCGGCGGAACCGTGCCCGGCGACGGCGCCGTCCTGCGGTCGGCGCAGGCCCCCCGCCAGTACGCGCCGGCGGTCGCTTCCCCGCAGCCCAACCGGTGGGTGGTCCTCGAAGACGGTTCCCGCATCGACATCGACCGCGACTGCGTCATCGGGCGCGACCCCTCCGGATCTGACGCGGCGCAACGCGGACTCAACCGGGTGAGCCTGGCAGACCCCGACGGTCTGATGTCCCGGGCCCACGTCGAGGTCCGCACCGTCAACGGTGACGTGCTCATCGTCGACCGTGGGTCCACCAACGGTGTCTACGTCCGCGAGCCGGCCCAACACGATTGGACCCGGATCGCCCCCTGGGAGCCGGTGACCTGGCGACCCGGCTCATACATCCAGATCGGCGGCCGGATCCTTCGGCTCCACGGCGGAGCCGCTCCGTTTTCCCAGCGTGGACCGCGTGTCACCAGGCACCACCACGCGCCGCGAGAGCCGCATTCCGGCCGCGCGTCCTCGGCGGCCTTCCCGACGGGCTAGCATGGTTTAGGTCAATCGGGCTTGGATCACGCGACGCTACGCTCGACGGGGGAGTCGAGTCGAAAGTTGCCGTTATGCCTGAGAACCAGAATGAATCCGAAACTTTGAAGCCACATTTCGAGGACGTCCAAGCGCATTACGACCTCTCCGACGAGTTCTTCAAGATCTTCCTGGATCCCACCCGGACCTACAGTTGCGCGTACTTCGAACGCGATGACATGTCCCTCGAAGAGGCTCAGATCGCCAAGGTGGATCTCTCGCTCGGCAAGCTCGGGCTACAGCCCGGCATGACGCTGCTCGACATCGGCTGCGGCTGGGGAACCACGATCGTCCGTGCGCTCGAGCAGTACGACGTGAACGTGGTCGGCCTGACCTTGAGCCGCAATCAGCAGGCGCACACCCAGCGACGGCTCGATGAGCACCCCAGCCCGCGCAGCAAGCGGGTACTGCTGCGGGGCTGGGAACAGTTCGACGAGAAGGTGGACCGGATCGTCTCCATCGGCGCCTTCGAGCACTTCGGCCGCGACCGGTACACCGACTTCTTCAAGATGGCCTATGAGGCTCTGCCTGACGACGGCATCATGTTGCTGCACACCATCATTCAGCCCAGCGAGGACGAATTTGCCGATCGCGGGCTACCCATCACCATGACCAAGCTGCGGTTCATGAAGTTCATCATGGACGAGATCTTCCCGGGCGGCGACCTTCCTCCCGCCAAGGCCGTCAAGGAGCACGCGGAGCAGGCCGGCTTCTCGGTCAACCGGATTCAGCAGTTACGCCCGCACTATGCACGCACGCTCGACACCTGGGCTGCCGCGCTGGAAGCCAACCGCGACGAGGCGATCGCCGTTCAGTCGCAAGAGGTTTACGACCGGTACATGAAGTACCTGACCGGCTGTGCCGACCTGTTCCGCGAGGGCTATACGGACGTCGCGCAGTTCACCCTCGCCAAAGGCTGAGCAGCCGACGCTCACTTGTTGCGGACGCAATCATAGGTGAGCTTGACCTCCTCACCCAGATCGACAACCTCGAACTGATCGACGGCGATGTCGTTGAATGACTGTGCGGTGACGCCTAATTCGGACCACTTCTTGGTACTGGTCCGGTCGTCGGCGAAGGTGAGCGGCACCTGGCCGCCATCGGCGAGCAGCATTCCGTACTTTTTCAGAGCGGCGATGACCACCCGTTCGGATTTGGAGAAGTGCGAGTCGTCGAAGTCTGCTCGCAGCCGGAACCGCACGCCGTAGGGCGGAGCATTGGGATCGGTACTGGCCGGGCCGCCGGCGTGGGTGGCCGGACGCACGTAGACGCCCTCCTTCATCCGGTCGTTCGGGAGGATGAAGCGAATAGCGTGATTGATTGCGCCAGAGGCGACTTCATCGGCAGTCGGCAACATTGCGGCAATGGGGAAACCGGCGGCGTCAGCGCTGGTGCACTGATCGCCACGCAATGTCTCGGGGTATGCCTTGGCGAGGTCCCAGACAACGAAGGCCTGCGCCGTGATGTCTTGACCGGACTGGCTGCCGTGATAGATCTCGTAAAGCTTGCGTTGGTCGCGATCGACGACGAGCAGGTGACAGTCTTCCTGCCCTTCGGTTGCGCCGGTGGTGTCACACTTGAGGCTGGACGAGCCTTCGATGTATGCCTTGGCCGGCAACGGCATTTGCGCGGGAACGGAGTCGCAGTCCGGTCCGCCGCCGCAATAGTCCTCGACGCCGACCACCTTCGTCTTCGGTGAGTTGCCGTCGGCGAACAAGATCGGGATGGAGAAGTCGGCCTGGAAGGCTCCGGTCCCCCAGCCGCCCGCCGCACTCAGCGCCTGAATGATCGCATCCGAGCGACCCGCCCTGGCGGCGCCGGAAACGTCGACGTTCCACGGCACGGCGGTGCTGAACAGGGCTCCGGCCGGCACCGGCGCCGTAGCACGGGACGAACCGGGCGCACCCGCCCCGGGCGATGCGTCCGAATTCGACGTCGCAGGTTTCGAGTGGCAACCGGCGACCAGGATGAGCACCGAACACAGGATTGCCAGGGCCTTTGCCGGCCGCGCGAGGTACGCCGCGCAGAGGTACATCGTCCGACATTAACGGTTCATCTCGTCCGCCGGAACCGGTCGGGTTGCCCGGTAAAGCGAGATGGACCCCGAGACAGTCCTGATCGCCGACACTTCGGCGACATCTGCGAACCCGGCCCGGGTAATCAACCCGGGCAGGATCCCGTCCGCGTTGGGCTGGGTGTCCTCTTTGCCGTCGGCGAACTGGACGATGCGGAATCCCAGCCGCATCAACGCGTCGCGCTGCACGCCGAAGTCGGCAATGACCAGTTCGCCGCCGGGGTGCAGCAGCGTGAACATGTCGCCGATGATCGCCTTCTTCATCGGCACTGGACACTGGTGCAGCACCAGGCTGGACACCACTTTGTCCGCGATCCCGGCTCCGATGAGTTCCACGGCCCGGTCCCCCATGGCCTGGACGAACTCGACCTCGACTCCGGCCCGGCGCACCTTGTCACGGGCAATCGCCAGCACCTGCGGGTCGGGGTCCACCCCAATGACCCGGGCCTCCGGCTGCTGCTGCTTCATCTTGATTGCCAAAGACGCGGTGCCACAGCCGATATCGATGACGGTGTCGGCCGCCTCGAGTGCCAGTTGCGCGATCACGGCCGAGCGCCACCGCTCTTCGCGCGTCAACAGCGCGATGACGGTGTCGTAGTACTTGGTGTATCTCGGGTTACCCGCGGCGGGCGTAAACGACTGCGCTGACATGACACTCAGTCGTACCATCGGAGAGCCATGACATTCTCTGCACAGACGGCCACAGCCTTGTCCTGCGCGGACAATCCTGTGTTGATCGACATGCGGCAGGGTGGCGCCTGCACGGCCGGTGCGTTTGTCTACGAAGGCCAACGGGTAACCACGGCGCGCCACGCCCACGACCTGCACCAGCTGGAGTACGTCGTGCAGGGCGTCTTGGAAGTGGAGACGGATGCCGGTGCCTACGTGTTGTCCGAGCGGCAGGCCGCCTGGATCCCGGCCGGCTTGGGACACATCAGCACGATCGACACCCGGGTGCGGTCGGTGTCGATATTCCTGCACCCCGGTCACCTGCGGCCTACCCGGCCGGGCGCCGGGATCGTGATGGTGTCGCCGCTGATCCGCCAGATGATCATCTACGCGTGCCGGTGGCCCATCGACCGGCGCTCCGCCGACCCGGTGGCCGAGGCGTACTTCCATTGCTTCGCCGAACTGCTGGCCGAGCTGCTCGGATCGCAGAGCCCGTTCAGTCTGCCGACAACCACTCATCCGCAACTCGCTGTGGCACTCAAACACACGCGTAATTCACTGGCTGGCATCACGATTGATGAGGCCGCCGCAGCCGCGGGCATGTCGCCCCGCTCGCTGCGGCGCCTGTGTCACCGCGAAATTCAGATGACCTGGCGCGACTACACGCAGCAGGCCCGGCTGATGCGGGCGGCAGCGCTTTTGGCCGATCCGCATTTGAGCGTGCTCCAGGTCGCGACCAGGGTGGGCTTCGACAGTGCCAGCTCGTTCACCCGGGCGTTCCGGGGTGCGTGGGGCCGGCCCCCGTCCGCCTACCGCCGGCACGGCAGCGAGTTGCCGGCATGAAACTCAACGCCCGCAACCTGCACACCCTGCAGATACCCACACCCGAATACGACCGCAGCCGCATCAAGGTCGGCATCGTGCACTTCGGCGTCGGGGGCTTTCACCGCGCCCACCAGGCCATGTACGTCGACCGGCTGCTCAGCCAGGGAATCGCGCGGAAGTGGGGCATCTGCGGGGTCGGTGTGCTGCCCGGCGACCGCCGGATGCGTGACGCGCTGCGCGATCAGGATCATCTGTACACCCTGACCCTGGCCCACCCCGACGGCACCCGGGAACCTCGAGTCATCGGTTCGATTGTCGACTTCCGTTATGCGCCAGATGATCCCGAGGCAGTAATCGAGCTGCTCGCCGATCGTGCGGTGCGCATCATCTCGTTGACGATCACCGAGGGCGGATACAACGAACCGCTGAGCGCCGTTTTCGCACTGGTCACCGAGGCGCTCAACCGGCGCCGGCTCCGCGGCTTGAAATCCCCGACCATCGTGTCCTGTGACAACATCGTCGGAAACGGCCACATCGCGCGGCAGGCGTTCACCTCCTATGCCCAAACGTCCAATCCCGCACTGGCGCAATGGATGGACGAGAACACCCGGTTTCCGAATTCGATGGTCGACCGGATCACGCCGGCCACCACCCCCGATGTGATCGAAAGACTGACAACCGATTTCGGTGTGGACGACGCCTGGCCGGTGATCACGGAGCCGTTCGCCATGTGGGCCCTCGAGGACGACTTCGCCGACGGGCGACCACCGCTGGACCGGGCGGGCGTCACCTTCGCCGATGACGTGTCGCCGTACGAAGCGATGAAGCTCCGCCTGCTCAATGCCAGCCACCAGGGCCTGTGCTACTTCGCGTATCTGGCCGGTTACCGCCTGGTGCACGACGCCGCTCAAGACCCGCTGATCGCCCAATTACTGGGCTGCTACATGGATTCCGAGGCGATGCCGACACTGACGCCGGTACCCGGGCTGAGGGAGTTCAAGGATGGCCTGCTCCCCCGTTTCGCCAATGCGCACGTCCGCGACACGGTGGCCCGGCTCTGCGCCGAATCGTCGGACCGGATCCCCAAGTGGCTGCTGCCGGTGGTTCGCGACAACCTGCGCTCGGGTGGCTCGGTGCGACTGTCGGCGGCCATCGTGGCCAGTTGGGCCCGCTACGCCGAGGGCGTGGACGAAGAAGGCCGTCCTATCGAGGTCGTGGATCCGCGGGCGGACACCCTGATTCCGATCGCACGCTCGCAGCGCAGGAACGCGTCGGCGTTTCTGGCCAACCGGTCGGTCTTCGGCAACCTGATCGAGGAGCCCCGTTTCGTGGAGCCGTATCTGTGGGCGCTGGACTCGCTACACCGCGACGGCGCCCGCGCGACAGTCGAGAAGCTGCTGCGACCGTGACCCTGGTCGCGGGCATCGACTGCTCGACACAGTCCTGCAAGGTTCTGATCTGCGACGCCGGCACCGGCGCGGTGATCCGCCAGGGCCGCGCCACGCACCCCGACGGCACCGAAATCGACCCCGCCGCATGGGAATCGGCCGCCGGGCAGGCGATCGTCGCGGCCGGCGGGTTGGACGACGTGGCAGCGGTGTCCGTGGGCGGACAGCAGCACGGCATGGTGTGCCTCGACTCCACCGGTGCAGTCGTGCGACCTGCGCTGCTGTGGAACGACGTGCGCTCGGCCCAGGCGGCACGCGACCTGGTGGACGACCTGGGCGGACCGCAGGCCTGGGCGCACGCCGTCGGACTGGTGCCGCTGGCCGCCGTCACGGCCGCGAAACTGCGCTGGCTCGCCGACCACGAGCCCCATCATGCCGACCGCACGGCGGCGGTGTGCCTGCCGCACGACTGGCTGACCTGGCGGCTCCGCGGTGAATCCGACATTGCGGCAGTAACCACCGACCGCAGCGACGCCAGTGGCACCGGCTACTTCGACGCCGAAACCGACCGGTACCGCGTCGACCTCCTCGAGCTGGCGCTGCGCGGGCGCAGTCCTGCCCTGCCACGCGTGCTGGGTCCCTCCGAATCATTGAGCGGCGCAACACTGTTCGGAGCCGGACTGGGCGACAATGCTGCCGCGGCGCTGGGCCTGGGCGCCGGTGAGGGCGACGTGATCGTCTCGATCGGAACCTCGGGTGTGGTGTGCGCCGTGGCCGCCGATCCGGTCCGTGACGACCGGGGATTCGTAGCCGGCTTCGCCGACGGCACCGGCCGCTACCTTCCCCTGGTGTGCACGCTAAACGCCGCGCGGGTGCTCGACGCGGCGGCGACGATGCTGCGGGTCGACCACGACGACCTGTCCAGCCTGGCATTGTCGGCTCCGCCCGGCAGCGCGGGCCTGGTACTGGTCCCCTACCTGGAAGGTGAACGAACGCCCAACCGGCCCAACGCCTCTGGTGCGCTGCACGGGCTTCGGGTCTCGAACTCGACGCCCGCCAACCTGGCCAGGGCGGCGGTGGAAGGCATGCTCTGCGCGCTGGCCGAGGGCCTCGCCCAGCTCACCACTCATGGCGTCAGTGTGCGCCGCATCCTGCTGATCGGCGGCGGCGCGCAGTCTCGCGCGGTGTGCGAGATCGCGCCGACCGTGTTCGGCATGCCCGTATTGGTGCCCACCGCAGCCGAATACGTCGCACTAGGCGCGGCGCGGCAGGCGGCCTGGGCATGCAGCGGATCACCGGCGCCGCCCGCCTGGTCCCCGCCGGCGACGCTGGAGTACGCGGGCGATGCCGCACCGGGCGTCCTGCAGCGCTATGCGCAGGTGCAGGATCTCACCGAATGAGGGGAAGCGGCCGGTAGACCGGCAGGGCCCGGTACTTCGAGACGAAGGTGGCTTTGTCGTACTCCTCGCCGATCTCGCCGTCATGCGCGACGACGGTAGGCCCATCGACCGCGGTGAAGGTGAACTCCGGCACCTGCATTTCGTGGTAGAGCGGGCTGCGTTCCAGCCGGCCCAGCACCAACGCGGTCAGGATCCTCGTCCTGGCCAGTCGGCGGCCGGTTTCCAGGATGCGCACATCGATCAGGCCGTCGTCCATCCGGGTGCGCCGCGACGGGGCGAATCCGGTTGGCAGATAGAGGGAATTGCCGATGAACATGAGTGAGGTCTGCAGCGTCTTGTTGTCGTAGCTGATGCGCACGGGCTGGCCGTTGCGCAGGGTGTGCAGCATCGCGTACATACCGGCCAGCGGTTTGCCGATGCGCTTTTCCAGCTTCTCCCGTTCCTGGACGAACGCGGGGTAGGCGCCGATGCTGGCGGTGTTGACCACCATGTGGTTCTCGTTCAGGCACATCATGTCGACGTAGGCCACGCTGCCACGCCGGATGGCTTCGATGGTCTTGGCGATGGAGTCGCAGCCGATGTCCTTGGCGAAGTGGTTGAAGGTGCCCCCGGGAAATACCGCCAGCGGCACCCCCGCATCGGCGGCGACCGCCGCGGCGGCGGCCACCGTGCCGTCGCCGCCGCCGACCGCCAGCACCTCGGCGCGTGCGACGGCGTCGCGCATTACCTGCAACGGGTCGTCATCGGAGCCGAGTTCGACGATCTCCGCCGCGGACAACTGGTCGCGAACCTCCTCGGCAACGCGGGCTCCGTTGCCGCTGTTCGACGCCGGGTTGACGACCAGGACCACCCCGGAACCGTCGGGGCGCTCCGCGACGTCCGCCCGCAGCGGTTCGGTCTTCGGCAGGGCGGTTTCGACGATGGGTGGCACCAACCGGCTGCCGAGAACGGCGATGCCGGAGCCGATCCCGAACCCGATGACGACATCACCGGGGTAGTGCGCACCGACGGCCACCCGGGACAACCCGACCAGGCCGGCCAGCAGGGCCAGCCCGAAGCCCAGCGTCGGGTTTTCCAGCCCCACTCCGACGGCGAATGCGGCCGCGCTGGCGGAATGCCCGGACGGCAGCGAATTGGACGTCGGCCGCCGCCGCACGCGGCGCACCAGCGGCACGGAATCGTAGAGCGGCCGCGGCCGCCGGCGGACGCGCTTGGCGACCTGGTTGGTCACCAGGCTGGTGACGCCCAGCGACACCAGCCCGCGGGTGGCGCCGCGCTGCGCGGAATGCTTTCCCGACGCGAGCAGCAAGGCTCCGATGGCGAACCACAGCTTGGAATGGTCGGCGGCCCGGGTCAGCGGCGGCATCGCCTTGTCGAGCAGCGGAGTCGGGCTCTCAGCGACCGCCTCGAACAGCTCGCGATCGAGAGCGCCCAAACCGCGCGTGATCTGTTTGACGCTGCGCAGCGGTCGCAATGGCCGTTCGTTCATTCGGTCCACCCTAAGGGGCACACGCGCAGAACCTCACGGCCGCTCACCTTTTCGCCGCAGCGTCCAGGCCGGCACCCAGTGCGTCACCGGCTTCTGCCGGGCGCCGAACTCTACCGGGTAGGTCACCAGGCCCCACCAGTCGCCCTGCTCGCACAGTCCCCAGCAGCTCAGCTTGCCCTCGACGACCTTGTGCAGCTGCAGGCCGTTCGGGTGGTAGCGACCCGAGCGGTGCGGCTCGCGCGGGAACAGCACCGTCAGGTCCACCAGCACTGGCACCGGCGGACGCACCGGCCGGAAAGGCCCGCGGAGCGGTTGCCCGTTGTACCCGATCGACGCAAGCCGCCCCATCGATCGATCATACGATTATTCGATCATACGTTCGAATGACTGACGATCACAGTTTCGCGAACGCCGAATCGGGCAATTCGACAGTCAACAGTTTCGGAAGGGGGCTCGGAGATGAAGACCATGTTCGCTGCCGGGATTCTGACGGCCGGCGCCGCATTGTTCAGCACCGCGGTGGCGGTGGCCAACGCTGACGAGGTCCAGGTGGAGGGCAGTTACGCGACGCTGGCGGCGTGCCAGGCCGACGGCCCGCACGTGGAGATCACCCACAACGACGGGGCGTACACACATTGGGACTGTCGCCAGGGCGACGACGGGCTGTGGTATCTACACCTGTCGAACTAGGGCTAGAAGACGCGCACCCAGTCGACAAGCATGTCCTGCGGGTAGCTGCCTGCCGCCGGGTCGCCGCCACCTGATCCGCCGACCGCCAGGTTGAGGACCGGGAACACGGTGTAGTCCGGGTCATTGAACGGCCATTCCTTGAACGGCTCGTCCAGGTTCTCGATGCCGGTCGCCGGGACCGAGAAGTATGGGGCTGCGCCGTCGGCGTAGTCCACCCAGAAATACATCCCGGTGACGTCCCACTTGACGCGCCAGTTGTGCCAGCCGCCGTCGACGCCGATCGGGTTGGTCTCGAAGGCGGTGCCGTCGGGGTTGGCGTGCACGGTGGTGCCGGACGGCCAGGTGCCGTTGCCGTACCACTCGATCAGGTCGATCTCGCCGCTGCGGCCCGGGTCGTCGTTGGACAGCCACCACGCCGGCCACATGCCCGGTGCCAGGCAGTTGAATTTAATCCGGGCTTCCCAGGTGGTGCCGACGCCGCCGCGCCACAAACCGTGCACCAGGCCGCCGAAATAGCCGCCGTGGCCGTCGTGCGTGGCGCGCAGCACCAGGTTGGAATTGCCGTCCAAGAAGACGTTCTGGCGGCTGTCGCGGTACTGGCCCCAGAACTGCGGCTGGTCGAATCCGACCGGATTGCGGATCGGCGTCCGGAAGTTCGAAATCGCCCACTTACCGGGATCGGGTGCCGAACCGGCGGGTCCGTCGAACTCGTCGTGCCAGATGAATCCACCGGCCGCTCCGGCCGCGGGGGCGGCCGGCGCAGGTGCGGGACCGGCGGGTGCGGCCGGCCGAGACGGGCTCGCGTTTGCTGTCGGGGCCGCGGTCGCGGCCGCCAGTGCGCTGAATCCCGCCATCATGAGCATGCGGCGACGGTCCATCTGTGGCATGGCAAGGAAGATAGCAGCCCGGTCGGCCTTGCGTGGACTCCGGCGAGGCGGTGTCGGCGTCGCTCCAGGTCAGTGCGGCAAGCTTTTCGCGCGGCGGCCAGGAATAGCACCGAAATTCACCCCCACACTCACGAGGCCGGCGTGAAGTACCGCATGGCCGGAGGCGGCTCGGTGTGGACGGCGGACGGCCGCGACATGCGGCCGCTGGCCAGCGCCGCTTTCAGATTGGCGCGAGCCGTCTCGACGTCCGTGTCGATCTCGTACAGCGTCAGGAAGGAGTCGCCGTCGACGGCCTTCCAGCGCCGGGCCGAGGCGAAGCCCTCGACGTCGAGCATCTCCGGTAGGTGCGTCTCCTCGTGCCAGCGGTGATACTCCTCCGCGAGGTCCGGTGTCGCGGGTTTGCTTTCGACCAACAGCAATGCCCTGGCCATGTGTGTGCCTCCTGAGGGTTATCGGATCGGTTCGTCGCCCAGCACGGTGGTGCGCAACATCTCGCGGCGAGAAGCCGGGTCGTAGGGCGCCGCGCGGTGCAGGACGCCGCGGTTGTCCCAGATGACGGTGTCGCCGACGGACCAGACGTGGCTGTACACCCGATCGGGGGCGGTGGCGCGCTCGAGCAGGTCGGCCAGTAAGGCACGGCCCTCAGCGAGATCCATGCCGACGACGTAGTCGGCCGACGCGCCGAGCACCAACGACTTGCGGCCGCTACGGTGCGTCCACACCAACGGGTGCTCATGGGTAGGGCGGGACTGCCAGCGCGCCAACTGTTCGGGACTGGGATCGGGGGTGACACGGCGTTGGGAGGCCTCCAGCGAATGCACCACCCGTAGCGAGCCGTAGTGCTCCTTCTCCGCCGCGGTCAGCGCTTCATACGCCGCATAAGAATTGGCGAACTCGGTCTCCCCGCCCCATTCGGCCACCTGCACCGCCGACAGCACGGTGGCCTTCTGCGGGTATTCGTTGCCCAGCGGCGTGCAGCCGTCGATGTGCCAGTCGAACGTGGCCTTCAAGTAGGCGGCCGACGAATTCTTCGCCGGGTCCAGGGTGATGGGATAGATGCCCGCGACCGGGTGGTGCCCGTCGGCGGAGTGATCGACGCCGCCGAGGCGGCGGCAGAACCCGACCTGCGCCTCGGGATCGAGCCGGAGGCCACGAAATACCAAGACGCCGTTGGCTTCCAGGGCGTCGAGGATGACGCTGCCTACCGAGTCGTCGGCGGCGAGGCCGGCCGCGTCGAGACCGGAGACCTCGGCGCCGACCGATTCGGTGAGTTTGTTGATCGTCAGCAGACTCATGACCTGACCCTTCTCACGGCACCGGTTCGCCGGTGCGGATCATCACGGCATCCGCGGAATTGGTCGGTGCCGGCTGATGCATGATCTCGACTGCCATCGCGACCAGGACCAGCGAATAAATCAGGCGGAGCAGGTTGAGCACGTCGTCGGGCAGGTCGTCGAGCGGGAACTTGTCGCAGTAGTCGATGGCCTCTTCCAGCCGCGGGAAGAAGGCGTCGTAGAACTCCTGCATCGCGGCCATGGTGCTGGCCATGCGCGTGTTCCAGCGCTCGGTTTCGGTTGCCAGACACCAGGTTTGCGCGTACGGCTCGAGTTCGGCGAAGGCACTGGGCAGCAGGCTTGCGGACATTCTCACACTCCCACGCTTTCGCGACGGTACGCCTCGACCCAGTCGACGACCACCTTGTGCAGGTGGCGCACCAGGATCTCCTGGTCGTTGAGCGGGAACTCGTCGACGATGCCGTACTCCAGGGCGGCCTGGGTTCCGCCGAGCATGCCCGCGTCCTGCAGGGCGAATTCCTTGAGCACCACCGCGGCGACTTCGTGTTCCACCCGCTCACGCACGCTGCGGGCGGGGTGGAAATAGGTGTAGGCCTCGAAGCGGTGGGTGTTGTGCGACGTGGGCCAGTACCGGTAGAGCAGGTACCACCCGCCGTAGATCAGGATCTCGATATTGGGGAAGATCTGGAAATTGCTGATCCCCCAGGGCTCGATACCGCCCGGATTGAGCCCGCCCGGCAGCTCACCGATGTCGGGGGTACGCCACGGGCCGACCAGTCCGCTGCGGGTGGCCCGCTCGATCGGATACATGTACTCCTGCGGCAGCAGCCAACGCCGCCGCCCCGCCGTCGACACCAGCCGGTGCGGACCGTCGAGTTGGAAGTGCCCGCAAGTGAATCCGGCGTTCGGGTCGCGCACCTCCGGCGGCACCTGCTGCGGGTGCAGAGAGGGCACGTGGTAGTACTCCTGGAACGCGTCGGCGAAGATCTTCCAGTTGCTGTTGTTGTGCGCCACCCATTCGTAGCGCTCGGTCAATTTCCCGAACGGATAGGCGTCCAGGGCGGTGACCATCGGCCCCAGGAATTCCCGGAGTCCTTGGCGCGGTTCGGTGTCCAGGTTGATGAAGATGAAACCGTTCCAGATGTCGCAGTGCACCGGGGCCAGTCCGTAATCGGCCGGATCGAGGTCGAAGAACTCCGATTGTTGCTGCACGAAAGTCAGCTCGCCGTCCAGGCCGTAGCGCCAGCCGTGATACTTGCAGGTGAACTGCCGACAGGTGCCGCGGGTCTGCGCGCGGGGAAAGTCGTTCCACACCAGCTTGTTTCCGCGGTGCCGGCAGACGTTGTAGAACGCCCGGATCCGATCGTCACGGCCCCGGACCAGGATTACCGAGACGCCGGCGACCTCGAGCTCTCTGGTGACGTAGCTGCCGGTGCGGGGCAACTCCTCGACCCGGGCGACGTTGAGCCAGGCCCGCTTGAAGACTGCCTCGCGTTCGAGCTGGTAGAACTCCGGTGACGTGGAGTCCCGGAAAGAGATTGGGCCCGTGCCCAATTCGGGATAGTGCTCGGTCCAGGACCCCTCCGCCGGTCGACCCGTTCGCGTCATCGTCGCCTGCCTCTCACAACACCGCTCCGCCGTTGACACCGAGTACCTGGCCGGTGATGAACCGGGCCTCCTCCGAGCAAAGAAATCCCACCGCCGCGGCGATGTCGGCCCCGGTGCCCAGGTACCCGACCGGAATGCTGGCGGCGATCTGCTCGTTCGGCGGCAGGTAGCCGGCGGCCTGGCCTTGGTGCTGCATCGGTGTCTCGATACCCGACGGCGGGATGGTGTTCACCGTGATCCCGTGTGCGGCGAATTCCCGCGCCAGCGACTTGGCCAGCGTCAGCACCGCGCCCTTGGCCGCCGCATAATGGGCGGCCTTCGGCGACCCGCGCTGCGCGCTCGACGACGAGATCAACACCACCCGGCCCCAATTCGCCGCCACCATGTCCGGCAGCGCCACCTGGCAGCAGTGAAAGGTGCCGGTCAGGTTCACGTCAACGATCCGCGTCCAGTCCCGCTCGGTGATCTCCAGAAACGGCGCGAATCCGAACAACCCCGCGCTGGTCACCAAGACCGACACCGGTCCCAGCTCGGTGCGGACCTGAGCGAAGGCCCGTTCGACGGCGTGCCGGTCCGTGACATCGGCACCCACGGCGATGGCGGACGCGCCGCCGGTCCGCAGTTCCGCGCTGACCCGTTGCGCGGCTTCCGCATTGACGTCGAGCACGGCGACTTTCATTCCACGGCCTGCTAATTCGTGACAGATGGCCTCGCCGATACCGGAGCCGCCGCCGGTCACTAGGGCCACTCGGGAAGCCACTCGGCCGGCGTTCATTCGTAGACCACCCGCACCGCGCGACTGGTGGGCAGCGCCTGACACGTCAGGATCCAGCCCTCGTCCAGTTCCTCGTCCTCCAGCGCGTCGTTGTTGAGCATGCGCGCGTCGCCTTCGGTGAGTCGCGCCATACATGTTCCGCAGGAGCCGACTTCGCACGACGACGGTGCGGCCAGGCCGGCCATCCGTGCGGTCTGCAGCAAGGTGTCACCTCTCGAATACGGCACCGTGACGGTGCGCCGGTCGAGTTCGATGGTCACCTGCTCGGTAACGGCGTCACCCAGCTGGGGCACGGCGCGGGACTCAGGCATCCGGACGATAATATCAAGTACTTGTTATTCATCTCAAGTCGCTGCGGGTCATTCGTCATTCGCTTCGCTGAAAAGCTCATGGCCCGTGCCCTTTTGGACCACCCGCCCGAGCAACTCCCGCAACGTCTCCTGCTCCCGGGCACTCAGGACGCCGAACACCTCTTCATGGGCGGACAGCGCCGTGGCGACCACGGTCGCGGCGACGTCGCGCCCCTCGCCGGTGAGGTACGCCTGCAGGATGCGTCCGTGCTGCGGGTCCTTCTTCCGCTCCACCAGACCGCGGCGCTCCAGCGACGTCAGCGCGGCCTGAACTCCCTGCGGGCTGATCAGCAGCCGTCGCGCGAGTTCGGCCCCCGACAGGCCGGGCTCGTTGGCAAGCTGGCGCAGCACCCCGATCTGGGCCGTGCTCACGCCGTGCGCACTCATCGCTTCATTGATGGTGGTCAGCGAGTGGTAGAAGGCCTGCTTGAGCAGCCACAACAGGTGATCGGTGAGTTCCATGCCTTCCGCCATCATTCGACGCCAGCGCGCGGGTTCATCGTTGGGGCCTTATGAATCTGGCCGTGCTTCATCACGAAGCACACATCCAGAGTCGCGGCGATGTCCTTGGCGGGATCACCCGGCACCGCGACGATGTCCGCGAGGAAACCCGGTGCGAGCCGGCCCAGCTCGTCACCTGCCTCCACCAGGTCAGCCGCTACCACCGTGGCGGCTTGAATCGCCTGCATCGGCGTCATGCCGCGGTCGACCAGGGCGACCAATTCCTTCGCGTTCTGGCCGTGCGGAATGGCCGGCGCGTCGGTCCCGCACGCGATGCGCACCCCCGCGGCAATCGCCTTGGGCAGCATGGACTTTGCCCGCGGGAACACCTCCTCGGCTTTCTTGCGCAGCTCCGGCGCGATCCGGTCGATCGCCATCGCCTCGGTCAGGTAGGTCGTCGAGACCAGGAACGTGCCGTGGTCGACCATCATCTGAATCGTCTCGTCACTGGCCAGGAACCCGTGTTCGATGCAGTCGATGCCGGCGCGGATGCAGGCCTGGATGGCGGTGTCGCCGACCGCGTGCGCGGCGACCCGCACCCCGGCCCGGTGCGCCTCGTCGGCGATCGCGGCGAATTCGGCGTCCGAATACTGTTGAGAGCCCGGAGCGGTGCTGTGCGACATGACACCGCCGGAGGCCGACACCTTGATCAGCTTGGCGCCATGGCGAATCTGGTAGCGGACGCAGGCGATCACGTCCGGCACCCCGTTGGCGATGCCCTCGGCGACCGAGAGCGGCATGATGCCCGGCGCCAGCCGCTGAAACACCGTGGGGTCCAGGTGGCCACCGTAGGGCGTGACGGCGTGCCCGGCCGGATAGACCCGAGGGCCCACGTGCCAGCCCTGGTCGATGGCGCGCTGCAGCGCGACGTCCAGGAGGTAGCCGCCGGTCTTGACCATCAGACCGAGGTTGCGCACGGTGGTGAAGCCGGCGTCCAGCGTGGTACGCGCGTTGACCGCGGCCCGCAGCGTGCGATACGCGGGGTCGTCCTGCACGCCGTGCATCGGCGCCGGCAGGCCTTCCGGGCCGCCGGGTCCGCCGATGAACAGGTTGAGTTCCATGTCCATCAGACCCGGTAACAGCGTCACATCGCCGAGGTCGATGACCGTGGCCGAATCCGGCAGCGGCCCTTCGTCGTTCACCGCAGCGATGCGCTCGCCGTCCACCACGATCGTCGCCGGAGAGCGAACCTGACCGGATTCGACGTCGACCCAGCGGGCCGCACGCAGAACGGTGGTACCGCTCACGGGACGGGCTCGGACACGCAGTCCAGGGTGGAGGCGCCCGAGTCGGGCACCCGGGGCTGTTTCCAGCACTCCACCGGAAACGACACCATGATCATGGAGTACAGCAGGTGCATGAGGTTCAGCACGTCGTCCGGAAGGTCGTCGAGCGGAAACTTGTCGCAGTAGGCGAGAGCCTCTTCCGCGCGGGGGGTTACCGCGTCGTAGAAAGCCTTCATCTCGGTCATGGAGCTGGCCAGACGCTTGGCGTAACGCTGCGGCTCCGACGGCAGGCACCAGTCCGAGAACTGCTCGAGGTCGGCGAATTCCGTTGGGAGCAGGGCTGTCATCGCGCCACACTCCCGGCCCGGTAATCCTCGATCCAGGCCGCCGTCTCCTTGTGCAGGTGGCGCAGCAGGATCTCCTGGTCGCAGAGCAGGAACTCGTCGATCACGCGCGACTCGATCATGGACTGGGTCGCCTCGAGGGTGTTGGCATCCTGCAGGCCGTACTCCTTGAACGACACCGCCGCCAGCTCCTGGGCCACCCGCTCCCGCGGAGTGCGCGGCTGGGGGAAGTACAACGTGCCTTCGAAGATGTGGCTCTGGTGCGACGTCGGCCAGTAGTGGTAGGTCAGGTACCAGCCCTGACCCCAGAACAGAATCACGAAGTTGGGGAACAGCTGGAACGAATCCAGGCCCCACGGTTCACATTTCGCGGGGTTCAGCCCCGCCGGCAGCTCGCCGAGGTCGGGTTTGTCCCACGGTCCGAAAAGTCCGCTCTGACAGATGTCCTCGATCGGCTTGCGCATCTCCGGCGCCATCTCCCAGGCACGCACACCGGAGGTGCTAACCAGCCGGTGTGGACCCTCCAGCCGGTAGTGCGGAGCCTCGAAGCCGGCTTGCGCCGCGGCCTTGGAATATGCGGTCGGTGATTGGTTCGCATGCAACACCGGCGCGTGATAGAACTCCTGGAACGCGTCCATGTAGAGCTTCCAATTCGCCTTCACCTCAGAGCGATAGCTCCAGCGCGAGGTCATCGCGCCGAACGGATAGCCTTCCAGTGCGGTGACCATCGGACCGAGGAACTCGCGCAGTGACTGCTCGGGCTGCCTGGCGAAGTTGACGAAGACGAAGCCTTCCCAGACGTCGCAGTGCACCGGCACCAGCCCGTACCGGCTCTTGTCCAGGTCGAAGAACTCGTCTTCCTGCTGCACGAACGTCAGGTTGCCGTCCAGGTCGTAGCGCCACGCGTGGTACTTGCAGGTGAACTGCCGGCACACGCCGCTGGTCTCCTGCAGCGGCATGTCATTCCACACCAGCTTGTTGCCGCGATGGCGGCACACGTTGTGGTAAGCCTTGATCTCTCCAGACCCGTTGCGCACCAAGATGATCGAGGTGTTGACGACCTTCAGCTCCCGGGTCAGGTAGCTGCCCTTGCGCGGAAGTTGCTCCACCCGGGCCACATTGAGCCACGCCCGCTTGAATATCGCCTCGCGCTCGAGTTGGTAGATCTCCGGGCTGATGGAGTCCTCGTAGGACACCGGCCCGGTGCCCAGTTCGGGGTAGTGCTGGGTCCAGCTGCCTTCCGGTGGCTTGGGAAATCGGGGCATGACCGCTCCTGTCCGTCCGTCGAAGCCGACGGTATATGCTCGTGGGCAGGATCACAAGTAGTTGATATTCCAGCGATGGGAGCACCGAGTGACAACGGGGCAGGACTTCCAGGTCATCTCGCCACACACCGAGGAGCCCATCGCGCAGGTGCCTGCCGCCGACCCGGCCGATGTCGACGCCGCCGTCAATGCGGCACGCACAGCGCTGAATTCGGGGCCGTGGTCCAGCTACGCACCGGCTGACCGTATTGCGTTGATTCGCCGGCTCGCCGAGATCTACCAGCAGCACAGCGGGCGGATGGCCGAGACCATCACCGCTGAGATCGGTGCCCCGATCACGTTCGCCAGACGCGCCCAGGTCGGGTTGCCGACGATGATGATGCGGGCGTTCTGCGACCTGGCCGAGCGTCACTCGTGGCAGGAGACCCGCCCCGGGTTCTTCGGCGCCGACGTGCACATCCGCAAGGAGCCGGTCGGCGTGGTCGCCGCGATCGTGCCCTGGAACATGCCGCAGTTCCTGATCATGACCAAGCTGGTTCCCGCGCTGCTGGCGGGCTGCACCGTTGTGCTGAAGCCGGCCGCCGAAAGTCCCTTGGACGCACTGTTGTTGGCAGAGTTGCTGGAGCAGGCGGAGTTGCCGCCGGGAGTCGTCACGGTCGTGACCGGGGGGCGCGACACCGGTGAACTCCTGGTAGCCCATCCCGGCGTGGACAAGGTGTCGTTCACCGGTTCCACCGCCGCGGGGCGGGCGGTAGCCGCGGCATGCGCAGCCAATCTCACCCGGGTCGGCCTGGAACTCGGCGGAAAATCCGCTGCGATCGTTCTCGAGGACGCCGCGCCCGACAAGGTCGCGGCGGGAGTGCGGTCGGCGAGCCTGTCCAACAGCGGCCAGATCTGCAACGCGCTGACCCGCGTGCTGGTGCCGTCGCACCGCCAGGACGAGTACGTCCAGGCGCTCGCCGCCGAGATGAGCGGGCTGCGCGTCGGCGATCCGACCGATCCGGAGACCCAGCTCGGGCCGCTGGTCTCGCACCGCCAGCAGCAACGTGTGCTCGACTACATCCGGATCGGCGAACGCGAAGGCGCCCGGCTGGTCACCGGCGGCACCGGCATGCCCGACGGCCTCGACCGCGGATGGTACGTGCGCCCAACCCTTTTCGCGGAGGCCGACAACAGCATGCGGATCGCGCGCGAAGAGATCTTCGGCCCGGTGATCACAGTGATCGGATACCGCGACGAAGACGAGGCGGTGGCCATCGCCAACGATTCCGACTACGGCCTGGCCGGCTCGGTGTGGACGGGCGACACCGACCGGGCGCTGAGCATCGCGGCGCGGGTGCGCACCGGCACCCTCGGAATCAACCAGGGCTACACCATGGACCCGTTTGCGCCATTCGGCGGCGTGAAGGGCAGCGGTTACGGGCGCGAGCTGGGACCCGAGGGCATCGAGGGCTACCTGGACGCCAAATCAATCGCGATCACCCGCTGATTCAGCCCGGCTCGCTGATCTTGACCAGCGTCTTGCCGATATTCGCCCCGGTGAAAAGTCCGTTGAGGGCGTCGACGCACTGCTCGATGCCGTCGTAAATGGTCTGACGGTGTCGCAGGCGCCCCTCGGACTCCCACTGGCGCAGGTTGGCGAACGCCTCGTCGAAGCGGCCCCACTGGTCGAGCGCGTTGAAACCCTGCATCGATGCGGTCTTGGACAGCAGGTTGACGTAGTTGGCCGGTCCCGGGTGCTCGCCGGTGAGGTAACTGGAGATGACACCGCAGAGCACCACGCGGGCCTTGGACGCGATCCGGCCCAGCACCGCGTTGAGGATGGGTCCGCCGACATTGTCGAAATAGACGTCGACGCGGCGCGGGCAGTGCTCTTTGAGCGCGGCGACGATGTCGTCGTTCTTGTAGTCGATGCACGCGTCGAATCCGAAGTCCTCGACCACCGCCCGGCACTTCTCCGGCCCGCCCGCTATACCCACCACCCGGGCGCCGGCGATCTTGGCGATCTGCCCGGCCACCGATCCGGTGGCGCCCGCCGCGGCGGAGACCACCACGGTCTCCCCCGGTTGCGGGCGGCCGATATCGGTCATCCCGAAGTAGGCGGTGGCGCCGGTCGGCCCGTACACCGACATGATCGCCAGCTGGTCGTCCTCACCCGGGATGGGAGTGCTGAAGATGTCGTCGCGGATGACCACGTACTCCTGGAAACCGGTCAGCGTGGTGACGATGTCGCCGACGGCGTAAGCATCGCAACGTGTTTCGACGACCTCGCCGATTCCCGCCGCCCGGATCACCTCACCGATCTGCACCGGGGGCAGGTAACTGGGCTGGTCGTCCAGCCAGGTGCGCAGGGCGGCGTCGATGCCCACGTAGGTGGTGCGCAACAACGCCTCTCCCGCCGCGAGTTCGGGGGCCGGCCGGGTGATCAACTCGGTGTCTTCGGGCTGCACCAGACCGGAGGGGCGGCGGCGCAACAGGATCTGGCGATTCGGCAAGGCGGGCACGACGCTGAGCCTATTCCGCGGGGTTGCCGATATGGGAGCATCTCAGGCATGAATTCAGAGGATGACCCGGAAGCCCGGATCCGGGAGCTGGAGCAGCCACTGGCCGATCAGGCACGGGCATCCGAGTCGGGCGCCGGCCTGGGCTCCGGCGGCGGCTACAACTATCCGCCGCCCCCGCCGGGGCCCGTCCCCCCGCCGACACCGTCGAACATGTCCCCTCCCGGCTACGGGTACAGCAGCCCGTATCCCGGCGCCACGCCCCGCTCGTCATCGGGCATGCGCTGGTTCTGGATTCTGGCCGCGGCGGGCGTCCTCGGCGTGCTGGTGTTGGTGGGCGGCATCGCCGCCTATGCCGCACACCAGTTCTCCCATGACGATCTCGTCGTGCCCTCCCCCACCGAGAGCACCTCGGCGGCAACGACGACCGGCAAGGCGCCGAGTCGCACCGCACCGTCGACCGGTAAGACGCGCACGCCCAGCGCGGGTCCGTCACCGTCGTCCACCGCACCGGCGGGCGAGACGATCACGATCTCGGGCATCAACGAGAACAAGACCGTCGCCTGCAACGGCAACGTGATCGAGATCAGCGGGATCTCCAACACGGTGACGATCACCGGGCACTGCGCGACGGTCAACGTGCAGGGCCTGCAGAACGTCGTCACCGTAGACAACGTGGACACCATCGAAGCTTCCGGGCTCAACAACAAGGTGACCTATCATTCCGGCTCGCCGAAGATCACCAAGAGCGGCAGCGGGAACACGGTCGAGCAGGGCTGACCCGGCGAGGGGTCAGCCCAGGTAAGCCTCGTAACCTGCCTCTCGAGCCAGAGTCAGGCAGCGTTGCGTGAACCGCCGGTGCCCCGCTTCGTCCCGGCGGGCCCTCGCGAGCAGGCCCCGCAACCGCAGTACCGGAAGCTCGAACAGCACGAACCCCGGCTCGGTCGGCACCGCCGCCAACCGGTCGACGGCGTGGTGAGCGGCCTCCAGGTCGGCGGCCGATCCCCGCGACAACAGCGCCTCTACCAGGACCGCGGTCGCCGGGCCGCGGAAGATCACCTCGCCGCATTCGAATTGCTCGTCGAGAACCGTTGTGGCGGAGTCGATTGCGGCATCGACATCGCCGGAGCGCGCGCGTTCCCGGGCGAATTCGATGTCGACCATCCGCCGCAGCGACACGGTGAGCTTCTCCGCGACGAACAACTCGCGGGCCCTGGTCAGGCACTCCAGCCCGGGCGCTCGATTGGCGGTGTCGGTGTGTATCAGCGTGGTCGCGCGATTGAGAAGTGCGTACGCCAACGCTGTGTTGTTGCCGGATTGCTCGACGAGGCCCAGGTCTTCGGATGCCCGAGCCACGTCCGCCGCGGTAGGCAGCACGGCACCGTTCTGCAGCGCAGCCTGGTACTTGTAGAGGTGCGCGAACGGCGCCGCGCCCTCGTCGACGGCGCGGACCAGCGCGATGCCCGCCTCCATGTCATCGCGCCAGCCGCCGCGGCCCAGGAACATGCCGGCGGCACCCTTGACGGTGAGCGCGAAGGCGAGGGGCGAGCCGATGAGGAAGTCGCCCATGGTGGCGTCGCCGTCGGCGATGTCGATGACCCGCTGGGTCAGGCGCAGACTCTCGCTCGCCTGGCCGGCTTCCCACTTCGCCTGTGCTCCTGCGTAGAACAGTCCGACGGTCAGCGCCGGATCGCCGATCGACTCGACCAGCGTGGCGAACTCCGAGGCCACCTCGGCTGCTTCGGAGTTGCGGGAGTTGAAGGTCAGCGCGGTCAGGTGTCCGGCCATCCCCAGCACCAGGGACCTCTTGTCGCCCGCGGCGGAGGTGAGTTCGCGCAATTCGTCGAATCCGGTGTCCGAGGGGGTACCGCCCACTTGAAAAGTGCTGCCGCACAGCATTGCCCGCGGTGCGATCCGCATGGCCAGCCGTTCCGGTTCGTCGTCGGGCAACCGGTCGGCGACGTCGCGCGCCAGTTCCCAGCTCTTCCGCGCCGCCCGGATGTCGCGGGTGCCGTACCAGGTTGCCGCCTGCATGTGCCAGTCGAATGCATCCCGCAGATCGCCGGCGGCCGCGTACTGAGTGGCGACGATGGCGGCCTCCTGCCCGGTATAGCGGCCGTGGGTGCGTTGCAACACGGCCGCGACGCGCCGGTGCAACTCCGATCGCCCGGACTTCAACTGCGATTCGTAGGCCACCGCCTGGATCAGCGGATGGCAGAACGCGTACCTGGCGTGCGGCGTGAAGGCGATCTGCTCGATCAGCTCCGCTTCGATCAGCGGCATCAAATCCGTTGACTCCAGCAGCGATTCGAGCAATTGCTGGTCGAAACGGAGGCCTATCACGGCCGCGGCGTTCAGCGTGCGTTTGGCCGTTGCGGTGAGGCGGTCGATACGGGCGCTGATGATCGCCTGGACACTGGCCGGCACCTGGATGTCGGCTTGCGGACGGACGCAGACATAACTGCCCGGCAACCCTTCCAACACACCCCGCTCGGCCAGGTCGCGCACGATCTCTTCGGCGGCGAACGGCAGACCCGCCGCCCGCTCGGCGATTACAACCGCCAGCCCGAGCACCGAGGGATCCGGGCCCAGCAGCGCGCCGACCAATTCGGCAGTGTGCGAGTCATCTAGGGGCACAAGAGAAAACTGGTGCGAACCGGTGATCGAGGACAGCGTCCCGGCATACTCGGGCCGGTAGATCACCAGTAGCATCGCGCGCATCCGGGGTACCGCCGCGGCGAAGTCGGCGAGCAGGGCTTCGCTGACGCTGTCGATCCAGTGTGCATCCTCGACCACATACAACGCCGGCTCGGCGCGATGCAGCGCAACGCTTTCGATGAGTTTGACCAACCGGCGGCGCCGGGCTTCGGGGGTGATGTCCGGTAACACCGTCTCTGGGTCGCGAATGCCCAGCAGGTCGTCGAGCAGCAGCAGATCCTCAGCGCCCGCGCCGGGAATCTTGGCCCGGACCCGCGCCCGGCCGGCCTCCGCCGGCACCGCACCGACGCCGAAGACCGCCCGCAGCAGCCGGGAGATCACGTGGAACGGGATGTCGCGGGTGTGGGATTCGCAGTAGGTGACAAAGACTTCGAATCCTCGCCCGCTGGCCGTCGCCACCACCTCGCGACCCAACCTGGTCTTCCCGACACCGGGCCGCCCCGACACCGTGACGATGGCTCCGTGGCCACGCGCCGCCTCGTCCAGAAGTCGCGCTGCCGCCGCAGTCTCCGCGTGGCGACCGACCAGCCGGGACTCGTGCCGCACCTTGTGCGTTCGTCCGGGATCCTCGACACCGACGCCCAGCAGTCGCCGCGCCGGGACACCCGTCTCGACGCCTTTGATGCGCACCGTCTCCGGTGGCGCGAGGGCCACCCGGTCGTCCACCAGCCGGGCGGTGGACTCGCTGAGCATGACTCCGCCCGGTGGTGCAACGGATTCCATCCGCTGAGCCATCCCCACCTGCTCGCCGACGGCGGTGTAGCCGAGGTGGGCGGCACCGACTTCACCGGCGATCACCTGCCCGGAATTCAGGCCGACCCGCACCCGCAGATCGATGTTGTCTCTGCGAGCGACCTCGGCGCCCAGCCGCTGCGCCACCTGCTGGATGTCCATGGCCGCCAGACAAGCCCGAAAAGCATGGTCCTCCAACGCGATCGGCGCACCGAAAAGCGCCATGATGCCGTCGCCGGTGAATTTGTCCACGGTGCCCGCGTAACGCTGCACCACTGCCGCCGACCGATCCACCAACTCGGTCATCACCTCGCGCAACCGCTCGGGCCCGAGGGCCGCCGCCATGTCCATCGACCGCACCACGTCGGCGAACAGGACGGTCACCTGCTTGTATTCGGCAGGCTGGACGACCACTGTCAGCGGCGCACCGCACGCGTCGCAGAACCGCGCACCCTGGCGCGGCTCGGATCCGCAGTTATGGCAGACGGAGGGTTGGGCAGCCACAATCTGCCCAGCATAGGCCGCCGCCGAGGCTAGGCAGGATCGCCTATTGCGTCTTTCGCCGGGCCGTCAGTCGGGTCGTCCAACACGCTGACGGCAATGCCGTACGGCAGGAAGCGCACCTTGCGCTTGGGGTCGGTGTTGTTCTTGTTGGCGCGCAGGGCGTCGAGTTCGTTGGCGTACACCTGCTCAACCCGCGCGCCGCCGTCGGCGTCCACGGTGTAGATGGCCCACACGCCATCGCCGGCCTCGCCGGCGGTTTCAGGTTCCGGGCGGCTGCGCCGGGAGAGATCTTCGAAGAGCAGCGACCACCCCGGGCGCCCGCCGGGGGAGCCGACATACCGACCGATCCGCTCGAACGCGTCACGCAGGCCTTCGGTGCCCTCCCGAATCACCCGATCCAAGTCCTCGGGATCGAACCCGAAGCCGCCGCCCGACCCACCTTTATCGCTCATACTGCCCAGTCTGCGCTCAACCCGGCAGATCCGCTACGGACCAGGCTCCGCGGGCGCGGGCGGGGGCGGCGGCGGTGGTGGGTTGATCGGGATCGGGATCGACATGAACGGCAGGTGCAGATACATCGTCATCACCGGGGTCGGCGGCGCAGCGGGGGCCGGGGCGGCCGGGGCGGGCGCGGCCGGCGGCGGAGCCGACGGCGGCGGGGCCTGTTGCACCGGGGTCTGCACCGGCGGCGCCGCCTGCTGGGTGGGCTGCCGGCGCGGCGCGGGCGCCACGTATGCCGGGGCCTGTGCCGGCCTGGTGACGGTCTGCGGCGGCGCCTGCTGAATCACCGGCGGCGGGGCGGGTGCAGCCGCGACCTCCACGGACGGCGGGGCCGCCGGCGGCGCACTCGGGGGCGGTGCCGCGCTGGTGCCCGGCAACAACACCTGCGCCGGCAATTCGGTTGCGGGTGCCTGGGACGCCGGCGCCTCGGCGCTCTCGCGCGGACTGGGTTGCTGAGCCGCGGTCGGGCGGACGTGGGAGCCCAGCGACACGATCAGCACCCCGGCCACCACCGCTGCGATGCCGGCGATGGCCGCGCTCACCAGCGCCAATGGCTTGCGATGCGGGTCCTGTTCGGGTTCGGCGGCCGGGTCGGTTTCTTCGTCCAGGGCGCTGTAGGCCAGTGCGCCCTCGCTGACGCCGGCGATGGCGCAGACGTCGAGGTAGCTCGGGGTGAGCGCGCGCGGGTTCACCTCACCGGTGCCTGGATCCAGCGCGTAGGCCAGTGCGGAAGTCGACGACGCGAACAGCGGTGCATTCGCCGAGGCCAGTGCCGCGCCCCTGGCCAGCGCCATCTCCGGCTCTTCGGGGCAGCTGACCACCAACGACGTCGCCGCCTCCAGGGCGGGCTTGACGCCGACGATGTCGACGCCACATCCGACGAGGAAGACGCCGTCGGCGCGCGAAGCCGGCGCATCCAGACCCGCGACCATCGTCACCAGCCCGGCTGCCAGGGATTCATCCCGGACGGCCTGCCGGTGCAGGTCGACGATCGAGCCGTCGGCGACCTCGACGACGGCCAGGGTCGCGCTGCCGGCCTCGACGAACAGCATCGCGATGTGCTCGTAGTCGAGGGCGGCGCCGACAGTCTGCGCCAGCGCGGCCGCGGCGAGCAGCGGCGACACCAGCATCACGCTGCCGACATCGCGGGCGGCGAGCTCCAGCCGCAGCGCGGCAACCTCAGTGGGGTCCGTCCAGGTGACCCCGGTGGAGGCCAGTTGATAACCGCCCTCGGCCGCACCTTCGCGGGTGCCGACCAGGGCGGCGATCACCTGGTCGGTCGCTGCGTCACCGTCGTCTGTGCCTTCTGCGCCTTCTGCGCCTGCTGCGCTTGCTGCGCCTTTCGAGGCAGCTACGTCGATGCTTTCTTCCTCGACGGTCGCGCCGTCGGCATTCGTCCCCTCGATCAGCACCATCCGGACTGCTGAGGGCTCCATCGAAACCCCAAGCACGATGTCCATAACCCCTCCAAGCCATGTGCGAGCTAGCCACGGGGTCTAGGCGGATCGGCCCACCGCCCGAGCCGCCGCGACAAATATCCGCCCCACTGCTGGAGCGACCGATTCAGCTGGCCTGTATGCAGTTTGCCAGCTCAAACCCTACTCGCGCACATCGAGGTAGGGAGCAATTCCTATGAAGCTCAAATGAGAATCGCCGGTCAGGGACCTCCGGGCGAGGAGAAGGGGTTCTGGGGGTTGGCATTCTGCGGCACCTGGTTGGCCGGGGCGGGGTTGGCCGGCACCTGGTTGGCCGGCACCTGGATCGGTATCGGCAGCGGGAGCAGCGGCACGTGCAGCCACTGGGTCGTCATCTTCACCGGCGGAGGTTCCGAGGTGGCCGGCGTCTCCGCCGCGCTGGGGGCCTCGGCCGCGCTGGGTGGCTCGGAGGTAGGGGCCGGCTCCGAGGTGGGCGGCGTCGTGGTGGCAGCCGGGGGGTGTGTGGTGGTGACCGGGGCGGGCCTGGTCGTCGTCAGCGCGGGGGACGGCGGGGGCGAGGGTGGCGGGGGCGGGGGTGGCGGCGGTGTCTCGACGCTGGTGGGTGCGGCCGGGCTGGGGGCCATCGCCTCGCTGGGTGGCGGCGGCAGCGGGCTGGGCGCCGCCGGGCTGGTCGGAATCGGGTTGGGCAACTTGGCGCTGGGTGACACCGGCGGCGGCGCGACGCTGGGCACGACGGGGGCCGGACGGTGGGTGTGACGCTGCTCGACGGCGGTCAGCGTGATCGCCACCCCGCCGACCGCGGTCATGGCGACCGCCGCGCACAGGCCGATCAGCAGCTGCGACACCCGGATGCGGCGCTTCGGTGCTTTCGGCGGGTCGATGATGTTGAGCCGCATCGAGAAGCACGGGCCGTCTTCGTTGTAGGAGTCGCCCTGGAAGCGGGTCGGCACCTCGGGGAACTCGGTCTGCGACCAGGCCAGCTCGCGATCGGTCAACGCGTCCTGGTCGATCACCAGCACGTCACCGGCCGGCAGGTCGATCACGCCGATGCCGGACCCTCCGGCCGCTTGAGCCCCGCCCGCCAGCAGCCCGACGGAGGTGCGGGTCCGCAGGTCCATCAGTTCATTGCGCGTCGCCAGTAGCAGGGCACCCTTGGCGGCGGCGCTGACCGGATCCGACGCGGTCAACACCGGCAGCCTGGTGTGGAACGAAAGACGTTGACTGACAAGCGGAATGCGGGCGCCCCCACCGACCGTCACCAGCGCGGCCAGATCGGCGAAGCTTGAATTGTTGCGCGCCAGCATGTCGTCGAAGGCGTAGATGAGGCCGGTCAGCCGGTCGGCGATCAGGTCGTCGAACTTCTCCCGGGTGAGCTCCAGCTCGAGGCTGGTGCCGGAGAGTTCTGCGGCGAGTTCGGTGACGGCGTCGGTGGACAGCCGCTCCTTGGCCTCCCGGCACTGCTCCCGGAGCGTGCCGAGCTGACCCAGCATGGCGGTGCCGGTCGCATCGATGTCCGTGAGACCGAGTTCTTCCATCACGTGCAGCAGCAACGCCTGGTCAATCTGATTTCCCGAAAAATCGTCGTAACGCATTGTGGCGCTGACGGGTTCGAATTCGTCCTTGGTCTCGAGCAGGGTGATGTAGGTACCGGAACCACCGAAATCGAGCAACCCGACCACGCCTCCGGTGGGAACACCCACTTCGGCGTTCACCGCAGTCACCGCCGCGATCGCGTCGGGCACCAGGCGCGGCGGCAAGCCGCTGCGCACAAACCCGACGTGGGTACGCAGTGCGTTGCGCAACGCCTGCACGGCGCCCGGTTTCCAATGTGCGGGAACGGCAATCGTGATATCCGCGGAGCTCGCGTCGGCGCCCGCGGCAACCACCATCGCGTCCAGCGCCTCGACCGTGAGCAGGTCCGGGTCGTGCGCGGAACCGTCCGGGGAGATCAGCGCCACGGAGTCGCCGATCCGTTCCACAAAGGCACTCATCAGAGTGCCGGGCTCGGCCGAATTCTCGCCGAACACACCAAGTTTCGGGGCGCAGTGCGGATACAGGGTGAGCACAGCGCGACGGATGACCGGAGAATTTCCGTTCGCCGCCGCAACCAGGTTCATGGTCCCGATCGACAACCCCAGCGGGTCGTACATATAGCCATGCCTTCGTCGATAGGGGGTCGGTAGCCAGCGTTAACCTTAGCCGCCACCTCAGTGAATGTGGTTCGGCGGCAATGTCATTGGTATACGGTCGATGCCGTGTCGTCACCGAAAAGGTATATTCGGCACCATTGACAAAACGGGTTCGCCGGCGTTCCGCCTGGTTGGCTACCGGCCCTCCCGCGCCGCGGCCGGCCCGATGTGCTGCAATGAGCCGGTGAGCCTCTCCGAATACCCCGTGGCAGATGTCGAAGCGATCAAGCAAGTCAAGTACCGCTACCTGCGCGCGATGGATACCAAGCACTGGGACGAGTTCGCCGAGACGATGACCGAGGACATCGTCGGCGCCTACGGCTCGTCGCTGGGCAAGGAACTGCACTTCGACAATCGCAAGGACCTGGTGGAGTACCTGAGCTCAGCCATGGGGCCTGGTGTCGTCACCGAGCACCGCGTCACTCATCCGGAGATCACCGTCGACGGCGATACCGCCTCGGCAATCTGGTATCTGCAGGACCGGGTGATCGTCGCCGAGTTCAACTTCATGTTGATCGGCGCGGCGTTCTACCGCGACCAGTACCGGCGCACCCCCGACGGGTGGCGGATCAGCGCGACCGGCTACGACCGCACCTACGAGGCGACGATGTCGGTGGCAGACCTGAAGTTCAACGTCAAACCCGGCCGCGCCCGTGCCGATGTGAGCGAATAGCGTTCGCCTACTTGGCGATCGCGATAACCGCGCCGGGCCGCAGCCATTTGATGATCGACACCAGCGTGGCGTCGTCGATGGCCACGCAGCCCTCGGTGGGGCCGCCGTCGGTGGTGTGAAAGAAGAACGCCGCGCCACCTCCCGGCGTCTTGTTCTTGTTGACGCCCATCACCACGGCGTGCTTGTACTGCGGGATCTGCAGGTTCTCGCTTTCGCCGGTGTTGAAGGGACACTGGGCTTTCTGGCACACCTGCATGCTGTTGAAAGTGGGGCTGTGGTCGTCCCCGCTCCACCAGTGGTTCGGTCCGACCTGCGTGTAGGGCAGTCCCCCACCGGGATTGGGTGCGGTGCCGAAAGCCGAGTCGAGGCTGTACACACCCATCGGAGTGGCCGGGTAACCACTCTTGGCCTGCGGGGCCATGCCCGCCGAGCCGACGTGGGTGGGGATCCCCGTCTTCAGCGGCTGCCAGCCGGCCGCGGTGCGTTGATAGATGTCCATCTTCGCGTTCGACCCGCCGGTCGAAACCACCGAAACCACTTGTGTCGCATTGCCGACCGAGTTCGCGAACCACGGATTGCCGGCGGCCCCGGCGACCGGTGCGGACAGGCCTGCCATCACGAACGCGCACACGACAGCACAAAGCTGAGCGAGCAGTCGGCGCATGGATCAATGGTCAGACCCGCCGTGGCGAAGGGTCAAGTAAAGGTTAAGACCCGGTTGGGTCACGGGGTTGTGACCCGGGCCGAAAACCCCAGAGACACAGCATGAAATACACATAGCCCAGCGCCCAGCCGGCGATCACGTCCGAGGGATGGTGCACGTTCAGCGCCACCCGGGCCACGCCGACGATGAAGACACCAAGGCCGGCCAGCACCATCGCGACAGCCCGCGCCGGCCCGCTTTTCATCATCGGCAACCCCAGTGCCAGCAGCGCCAGCAGACTGCACATCGCCTCGAGCGCGTGCCCGGACGGAAACGACGTCTCGGTCGCGTACACCAGGGCGGTGGTCGGTCGCGGCCGCCCGGCCAGGTTCTTGGCCACCAGCGTGACGAACCCGTTCAGCGGCCCGCACAGCATCAGCAGCAGCCCCATCCGTACCCGTCGTCGCACCAGGGCGAACACCATGGCCGCGAGGGTCACCAGCCGCAATGGAATCGGGCCCAGCACGAAGGACACGATGACCCAGAACCGCACCCAGCCCGCGTGCTTGATCCCGATGTCGTGCGCCGGGTTCAGCAGCGCCCAGTCGAACTCGTGCAGCCAGCCCCAGTGCTGCCGGTGCCCCACCCACAGCGCGGCGTAGAGCGCCACCGCGGCGAACACCAGCCAGGCAGACCACGAAAGGCGTCGGACACTTCGTGGGCTGGTCATCGGCTACATCGATACAGGCTCGGTGCAACGAACGCCAATCGGACCCATACTGGCGTTATGCCCGTGATTCTCCGTAGGTTGTTCGGCGTCGGTAAGTTGCCCGCGGACCTGCACGCGCAGGTGGAATCCGAGGGCCTGATCCACCTCGCCGAATTCGTTGCGGTCACCCGGCGATTCAGCGGCTCCATCCCGGGCCTGCGCTCGCAGGGCACCATCGCCAGCTACGTGGGGTCCCTGGCGCTGACCCAACAACGGGTACTCGCAACGATGTCGGTGGTGCCCAAGCTGGCCGGCCGGGTCGTGGATGTCCGCTGGGACGAAGCGCAGGAGGGTGCGGCGAAGGCGGAGATTTCCGCGACGGGATTGCAAGTCGATGTGGATACCGCGGCGGTCGACGAGCGCTTCCACGGCCATCTCTCCCTGCACTTCAAGGACACCATCGACGAGGATGTGCTGGCCCGCCTGCCGCGGCGATCGATGTCGTTCGATGTGCCGCCGGAGTACGTCTTCCGGGCAGTGGGCGTCACCTACAGCCCGTGACCTTGTTTCTACGGTGACGTTTCTACGATGACCGGGTGACCGATCACTCGTACACCGCCGCCGAGCGTCGCGCCGTGTACCGGGTGATCTCCGAGCGGCGCGACATGCGTCGCTTCGTGCGCGGCGAGCAGGTGTCCGAGGAGGTGCTGGCACGTCTGCTGCAGGCCGCGCACGCTGCGCCCAGCGTGGGTCTGATGCAGCCGTGGCGCTTCATCCGGGTCACCGACCAGGATCTCCGGCGGCGCATTCACGCGCTTGTCGACGCCGAGCGCGCGCTGACCGCGGCGGCCCTTGGGGCACGCGAGGCCGAATTCCTGGCACTGAAGGTCGAAGGCGTTCTCGAGTGCGCAGAGCTGCTGGTGGTGGCGCTGTGCGACGACCGAGAGGCCCACATCTTCGGCCGGCGCACGCTGCCCCAGATGGATCTCGCGTCGGTGTCGTGTGCGATCCAGAACCTCTGGCTGGCGGCCCGGTGCGAGGGCCTGGGAGTGGGCTGGGTGTCGCTGTTCGATCCCGACCGGTTGGCCGCTTTGCTGGGGATGCCGGCCGGCGCCGAGCCGGTGGCCATTCTCTGCGTGGGACCGGTGCCTGAGTTCCCGGACCGGCCCGCACTGGAGTTGGACGGCTGGACCTCGGCAAGACCGCTGCGGGAGTTCGTCTCGGAGAATCGATGGCAGACTCCTCAAGACGAAGGGACGGTGTGAATGGGTGACTCAGGAGCGGCTGCGCAGAACGTTCTGCTCGTGCACTGGCACGACCTCGGGCGGTATCTCGGTGTCTACGGCCACCCGGATGTGTCGAGCCCGCGTCTGGACCGCCTCGCCGCCGAGAGCATCCTGTTCACCCGCGCCCACGCCACCGCGCCACTGTGCTCGCCCTCGCGCGGCTCCCTGTTCACCGGGCGCTACCCGCAGACCAACGGCCTGCTCGGATTGGCCCACCACGGCTGGGAATACCGCACCGATGTGCGCACCCTGCCCCAGCTGCTTTCCGAATCAGGCTATTACTCGGCCCTTTTCGGCATGCAGCACGAGACGTCCTATCCCAAGCGGCTGGGGTTCGACGAGTTCGACGTGTCGAACTCCTACTGCGAATACGTGGTGGAGAGAGTTCAGGAATGGCTGCAGGACAGCCCCGCAGACCTGTCCGGCCAACCGTTCCTGCTGACGGCCGGGTTCTTCGAGACCCACCGACCGTATCCGCACGACCGATACCAACCGGCCGACAGCGCGACCGTCGAGCTACCGGACTACCTGCCCGACACGCCCGAGGTCCGCGGCGATCTCGCCGACTTCTACGGCTCCATCACCACCGCAGATGCCGCGGTCGGCCGAATCCTGGACACGCTGGCGCAGACCGGTCTGGATGCCAGCACCTGGGTGGTGTTCTTCACCGACCACGGCCCGGCGTTCCCACGCGCGAAGTCCACCTTGTACGACGCGGGGACCGGCATCGCTCTGATCATCCGGCCACCCACCGGCCTCGGCGTGGCGCCACGGGTGTACGACGAGTTGTTCAGCGGCGTCGACCTGCTGCCCACACTGCTCGGACTGCTGGGCATGGAGGTACCTGCCGACGTCGACGGCGTGTCGCACGCGGATGCGTTGTTCGCACCCGAGGAGATCACCCCGGTCCGCGACCACGTGTACACCACGAAGACCTACCACGACTCGTTCGACCCGATCCGGGCGATCCGCACCAAGGACTTCAGCTACATCGAGAACTACGTACCCCGCCCGCTGCTGGACCTGCCGTGGGACATCGAGGAGAGCCCGTCCGGAATTGCGGTGGCTCCCTTCGTCAAGACACCCCGGCCGGAGCGCGAACTCTACGATCTGCGCGCGGATCCCACCGAGACGACGAATCTTCTCGATGACGCGACCGGGGACTCCGACGCCATTGCCGCCGATCTTGCCGTGCGGCTGCACGATTGGCGCCAGCGCACCGGCGATGTGATCCCTTCGGAGTTCGCCGGCACCCGGATCTCGGTGCGCTACACCGAAACATATCTGCAGATCCATCGCGCGACGCCGACCAGCCGCTCGGCGATCGCCGTGGACCGCGGCATCGAGGAAGAGATCGAGCCCGGGTTAACCAGCTGAGCGGCGCCCGTCGACCTGCGCCACGATGAACAGCCGTCGGAACGGGAAGATCGTCGTGCCGTCGGCGCGGGGCGGATAGGCGTCGTCCAGCAACGGGATCAGCTCACTTCGGAATTGGTCGAAGCCGTCGTCGTCGAGGCGCTCGCGCACCGGCACCAGCGCGGTGCCGGTGATCCACTCCAGCACCGGGTGCTCGCCGGTCAGCTGGTGTAGATAGGTGGTCTCCCACGCGTCGACCCGGCAGCCGGCGTCCATCAGCAGGTCCGCGTAATGGGTGGGCGGATGTACCACGGCACCTACCCGAAACGGTATGTCGCGCATGATCTTTGCGTAGGGCTCCCGACGCGCCAGCGCGCGCACGGCGGCGTGGGAGGGAGTGTCGAAGTTACCGGGGATCTGAACGGCGATCCAGGACCCGCCTGGAAGCTGGCCGACCCATTTGAGCAGCAGGTCGGAGTGCTCGGGCACCCAGTGCAGCGCCGCGTTGCTGACCACGACGTCGGTGTCCGGCTGCGGCTTCCAGTTGCGCAGGTCTCCGGCGACGGCTTCGATCCCACGTTCACGGGCCGCCGCCACCATCTCCGGAGAGCTGTCGATGGCCTCGATCACCGCTTCCGGCCAGCGCTTGGCGAGGTGCCGGGTCAGGTGGCCGGGGCCACAACCGAGGTCGACCACCCGCCGCGCCCGGTCCGCGCCCACCCGCGACAACAAGTCGTAGAACGGCCGGCTGCGATGATCCGCAAAAGCCAGGTAGACGTCGGGATCCCACATGTCGGTCCTCCTGATCGACACCTACACCCAGAGGTGTCAACAACAAATTAAGGGTGTCACCAACAAACCGTATTACCGGACGGCCCCACAATGCGCGTCCATCGGGGTGTCAATTATTGACGAGCCTGTCGAAAGTCCCGGCATCCGCCGCATTCAGCGCGTTACGATCGAGAGGATGTCTGAGATTTCGGACCTGGTCGGTGACGCTGATCCGATCAGCCCTCCCCTGCCCATACCCGACGTACCCGGCGGCGACGTCGGAGTCGAGGGACTGCCTGCCCGCTCGACCCTGTCACCCCGTCAGCGTGTGGTGGTGGAGGCCTCGGCGATCAGCGATGTCGCGCTGCGTACCACCGCATCGGCGCTACTGGCTGCCACCGTGGCGCCGGTGGTCGTCAGCAGCAATCTGCGGCGTGGCGATTCCGGCAGCGAGCGCGACAAGCTGAAGTTCTACGCCGAACTCGGCGCCGAGCGCGACCCGCGCCTGTCCTTCCCGGCTCCGCTGGAACCGCCGAAAAACGTGACCCGGCATGCCAGTCCGCTCGCGCAGCGAGTCGCCCTGGCCACCATCGACAACATCTTGTTCCCCAGCAGCTTCCGGGCGATCAACCCCGCCATGCGCAAGCGGTGGAGCGCGCTGTCCGCCAACAACATGGTGCGGGCCCAACATTGGCGTCACGACGACGGGCCCCGCCCCACGTTGTGCGTGATTCACGGGTTCATGGGGTCTTCGTATCTCTTCAACGGTCTGTTCTTCTCACTGCCCTGGTATTTCCGCTCGGGCTACGACGTGTTGTTGTACACGTTGCCGTTTCATGGCAAACGAGCCGAGAAGTATTCGCCGTTCAGCGGTTTCGGCTACTTCGCCAGTGGGTTGAGCGGTTTCGCCGAGGCGATGGCCCAGGCCGTGCACGACTTCCGGTCCGTGGTGGACTATCTGCAGGGCACCGGCGTGGAACGGATTGCGCTGACTGGACTTTCACTCGGCGGGTACACCTCGGCGCTGATAGCTTCCGTCGACGACCGGCTCGAGGCGGTCATCCCCAACTGTCCCGTCATCACGCCCGGCGACCTGTTCGACGAGTGGTTCCCGGCCAGCACGTTCATCAAGTTCGGTCGGTGGCTGACCAGCATCAGCAACGACGAATTACAGGCCGGGCTGGCCTATCACGGCCCGCTGAACTATCAGCCGCTGCTGTCCAAGGACCGCCGGATGATCATCACCGGCCTGGGCGACCGGATGGCTCCGCCGGAGCACGCGGTCGCCCTGTGGAAGCACTGGGACCGCTGCGCGCTGCACTGGTTCCCCGGCAGCCACGTGCTGCACGTGAGCCAGCTGGACTACCTACGCCGGATGACGCCGTTCCTGCATCAGTTCATGTACGACTGAGCGTCTCTGACTGGCCTTGCGCAGCCGGCCAGTCCAACCGCTGCAGCAGGTCCGCGGGCAACTGCGCGTGACCGTCGAGCCGGCGGGTGGACAACGGGTCCAGCGCCTGCAGCGCCGGTCGCTGGTTTCCCCGCTCCAAGGTCAGGCCGGTCACCGGGGCGGTGCCGCCCGGAGCGGCGTCGGTGCGCAGCGCGCAGGCCGCGGCCACCGTGTGATGGGTTCCCGAGTCCGCGATCTCCAGCGCCGTCCAGATCTCTCGCGCCTGCTGCGCCCGCACGTCGGCGAGCGTCTCAGGCAACCCGTCATCGACTCTGATCCGGTATGCCGCAACATAATCCGAGCTGCCCTGCTGCACCGAACGCCATGTTTCGCGGGCGGTGCTGCCGGACTCGAACGACAACACCTCCGGAACATCCTCGGCGGCAACGGTGTTGGCGTCGAAGCCGATCTCCCGCAGATGGTCGGCGAGCCGGCGGGCAGCGACCTCGGCGGTCTCGTGCAACGGAATACGGGCCGACCGGGCCTGCAGCGCGGCCAGGTTGTCGACAGCCGACAGCGTCAGGCCGATCCAGGTTTCCGTGGCACCTGATCCGTTGTGGCGACTGGTGATTCGGATGCCGTCCGCACGGATGCCGTAGCAGTTCAAGTAGCGCTCGACCAGCGGCAGCGGCAACGCGCCGGTCGCCGACGACGCCGGGCCCAACCGCAGCAACGCGGTGGTTCGCGTGTTCGCATCGGGCTCGGGCACCGGCCGGCCACCGCGGCTGACGATGGCCAGCCGACGGCGCAGGATGGTGGTGAAGTGCAGCCCGCGCCACCACCCGAAGAGCAGGATCAGCGCCGCCACGGCGATGCCGATCAACCAGTAGGCCCGGGTGGACTGCCACGGGTAGGCCCCGGAAAAGGCTCCAGAAAAAGCTAACGCGGCCGGCACCACGGCCAGCAGCGCCAGACTGATCCTGGCGGCCCCCGGCGCGGGAATCGAATGGCTCACGGAGTGGACTCCTTCCGGCGGCGCACTACCGCCACCGTCGCTGCGGTGATGATGACGAGCAACGTCAGCACGCCGGCTCCGGCGAGTGCGACGTTGCGCGGTGTGGTGTCCTCGGGCGCCGCGGACGGCGGCACGGCGACCGGCTTGACCGATGCCGGGGCCGGTGCCCCGCCGGCAGCCGGTGACAGTTGCCAGGTCAGCGCCGCTACCGCATCCAGGGTGCCGGCCCCGACGACGTTGGACGGATCCCGCGGACCGTTCTGCGCGGTCGCGGTGAGGCGGCGCACCACCTCGGCGGCCGGCAGGTCCGGGTACTTGGCGCGGACCAGCGCCGCGACGCCGGACACATAACCGGCCGCGTAGCTGGTGCCGCTGAGTGGGATCAGTTGCTGGTGGTCGTCGGGCAGGCCGTTGGCCAGACCGCCGCCATCGGCGTTGCTCACCGAGGCGATGTTCTCCCCCGGCGCGGCGATGCCGACCCACGGACCGGCCATAGTGAACTTCGAGGGGCGGCCGTCAGATGAGACGGAGGCCGCCGACAGCACGTAGGGCTGCCACCACGACGGGACGGAGACCGACGTGACGCCGGCCCAGTTGCGCGGATCGCTGGGGCGGCTCAGGTCGGTGAGCGGGTTGGAGTCGCACGATGTGCCGCCGGCGACCGATCCGGTCGGGCCGCTGTTGCCCGCGGCGGCCACGATCACGACGTCCTTGTCCACCGCCGCATACTTGATCGCCGCTCCCAGCGCGGCCTGGTCCACGGTGCGGTCGGCCGGCAGGCAGGTGATCGCGGAGATGTTGATGACCCGGGCGCCGCGATCGGCCGCGTGCACAATGGCGCGGGCCAGCGCCTCGATGTCGATGGCCGCCCGCGCCAGCGTCGGGTCACCGCCCGGGGTGCGCGGGGAGAACTTGGCCGACGTCACCCGCAGCGACAGCAGCCGTGCCGCCGGCGCCACACCGGAGAACCCGTCGTCTCCGGGCTGGCCTGCGACGATGCCGGCGACGAGCGTGCCGTGCCCGTCGCAATCGGTCAGGCCGTCGGTGGACTCCACGAAGTCGCCGCCGGCATCCACATTGTTCAGCCGCGGGCCCGGGCGCACGCCGGTGTCGATGATGGCCACCAGCTGGCCCTCACCACGGGAGAACTGCCATGCCGCAGGGAGATTCAGCAGGGTCTGGCTGGGTGTCGGCGTGCCCGGGTCGCTGCCCGGGATGACGCCGGAGACGCTGCACGGGCCGCGCTGCTCCATTGTCTGCACCGGCCCCGGCGACCCGCTCGGCGGTTGCGCCGCAGCGTCCACCACCGGCGGGCTGACGGCCAGCGCCGGCGGCGCCACCGCGATCACCGGGCCCTGCATCAGCACCAGAAGTGCCGTGCAGCAACCCAATCCAGCGGCACGTCTCATCGATTGAGCACCCAGGCGAACAGACCGACCAGAAACGCCATGACCGGGATCAGGGACGCGTCGAGGCCGGCCGCGACGAAACCCACCAACCGGCGCAGCGGCAGTGAGTAGCTGTCCGGCGAGGCGATCGACGGGTTCAGTGCCACCACGACCCAGGCCAGCACGAGCACCGTCAGCACCAGCACCGCGGCGAAGGCGCCGACGAAACGTCCGGTCGCGGCATAGAACACCAACAACGCGCCGGCCACCAGGAACGGCTGGGCCAACAGCCACGCCTTGCACGCGGCCGAATCCCATACCCGCGCCCGCAGCGCGGCCGCCGCCGAAGCCGCCGCCACCACATACCAGCCCGCGATGCTCAGCGTTTCGGGCCGCAGCGCGATCGCCACCGAGCCCAGGACGCCGAGCAGGACGGCGGCGGCGATGAAACCGTTCTGGTGGGCGTCGCTGATCCGCACCCGGCGTGGCAGGTCCTCCAGCACACGCAACGACGGCGCCGACGGCGTGGGATCCCCGGGCGCCGGAATCACCGGCAGCGGGAACCGCGCCCACAGCGCGGAAAGCTGAGCCGCCTGGATCGTGATCAACAGCGCCGCGACGATCAGACCGCAACCAAGAGTCAGTATCGGCAGCCGCCAGAGCATTTCGGCCCCGGCCGCCAATGCGACGGCAAGGCCGACCACCGCCGAGGCGGTGAAAAAGCCGACCGCGCGCTCTCGTTCGGTGCTGGGGACGATCAGGGCGATCAGCGACCATGCGGCGACACCGGCAGCGGCCAACAACACCTGCGCCGCTCCGAACCTGCCGGGCACCGCCAGCGCCAGCGCCGCCGCGATCGGCACCAGCGCCGTAATCGACAACGCGACGCCCGTGCGCGGGGAACGGCCGGTGCTCAGCAAGCCGGTGATCGCGACGACAGCCGCGAGCGCGCTGACCGCGACCAAACCGGCGAGCGCGCCGGTGGCGACCCGGTGAGCCACCGACAAGCCGGTGGCCAGCAGCGTCACAGCGATCACCGCGACCAGCGCGCCGCGCTGAATCTGCTTGACGCCCCAGGGGTTACGCCGCGAGGCCGAGAAGATCATGGCGGCGTCGGCGATGTCTTCGACGATTCCCGGGGCGGCGGGGCCCGTCGGCACCGGCTGCAGGGCAAGCAGATCCCCGTCGACGACTCCGACGGTGTCCAGGCTCGCATCCAGACTGAACGGTGCTCCACCGATCGGGGCCAGGCTCAGGTAGGGGGCGGCTGCGGCGCCGTCGGCGCTGTCACCGTTGCCGGCCGTGGGAACCACCAGACGCTGTACCGCCGGCAGGATTTCGCGCAGCGGCAACTCGGTGGGCAATGCCATCTCCGTCAACCGGCTGTCCGCGAGAATGGCGACGCGGACGATCGGCATAACGGTGCCGGACGTCACTGAACCCACCAAAGCTGCTGGGGCCGTTGCTGGAACATCGTGCTCTCTTTCTGCTTGCTATGAACTTTGGGTGGAGAAGTCTCGCGATAACCGGTGGCCGGGGAACCATTCCCCGCCCGGCAGGAAGGACGTGAGTTGTTCGATCGCGACGGCGGTCGCGAACGGTGTGCCGGGACTGAACGTGGAAACCCATTCGCCGTCAAAGGCCCGGGACGGACTGACCAGTACCCGCCCGGCGGCGGTGTCGATGATGCTGAGCCCGACTTCGGTGGTGGCGTGCCTGCCATCGCGGTTGCAGCCGGCCACGACTTCGACGTAGCTGCGGGGACCGGTGAACACCGACTCCACCACGGCGCGCGCCGAGACCGGGATGCCCAGGTAGTCAAGGACTTCCGCGAGCGGTTCGCCGGCCCGCAGTCGCTCGTCGGCCCGGGCGCCCACCCGGGTCGGCATGCTGAACTCCTCGAATCGGGCGGGCGGCCGTTGCATCAGTCCGACGCCCAGCACCGGAACCAGCGCCCTCGGGTCGTCGATGTCCATCACGGTGAACGTGACCAACTGCGCGCTGCGCAACGCGACCACGGTGACGCCGGCGCGCTGAGCGACGATGCCGCGCAGCATGTCGCCGGCGTCGGTCGCCGAACCGGGTCCCAGGTAACGCAGGTCGAGCCACCGGTCCGGAAAGCAGACCACTTTGATCCAGTCGGCGATCACCGGATTGACGACGCCGCAAGGCTGGCCCGGTGTCATCACACCCATCCGGGTCAGCTCTTCGGCCTGACGTTCGAAGAACGCGGTTCGTTGCGCGGCATCGCGATACGGCGTGGTGATGGCGAGCACCCAGGGAAAGCTGCCCGCCCCAACGGTTTCCGCAATGAACCACGCCTGATCGACCGTCAGCTCAACGGCATTGGGCGAAGCGTCCATCTAAATGCGACTAACCGCCCCACTTGGCGGCTTCGGCGGCGTCCCGGGCCATCATCGACATGGTGTTGGCTTCGTGGGTGCTGGCCATCGCCTGGTAGGCGCGCACCAGGTCCTCCATGGCCTGGTTCCACTGCACCTGCCACGCCTGATACGTCACGCCGGTGTCACCCTGCCAGGCGTTGTGCAGCGCGGCTTGCTCGGCCGAGATGTCGGCACCCAGGCCCTGCAACGTGCCCGCGTAGCCCGACATGTCCCCAGCGTGCGCGAGCATGGCCGGGTAGTTGTACATGATCTGCGACATGTTCAATCCTCTCTTTCTAAGCCGGGCTCAGAAACCGGTGTAAGACGACGCGGCGGCGGCATCGGCGGCCACGTAGGTGCCGGCAGCCTCACCGAGGTTGGCCTGCGCGATGTCAAGCAGGGTGTTGACCCGGGCCGCGACCTCCACGAAACGGGCGTGGGCAGCCTGAAACGCCGCCGAGGACTCACCCTGGTGGAAAGCCTGCGCCGACATCGCCGCCTGCTCGGCCTGACCGATCGTGTGCCGCATCAGCCCCGCCTTGGCGCTGAACGCCGACTGCGACGACACCAGCTGCGGAATATGAGCGTCCAACAAACTCATAGATCTTCCTTCCCTTGTTTTGAATCAGAATTGCTTGCTCGGTAAGTCATCTCGCCGACTTCCGGCTCCCCCTTCCTCTCGGCCGCACTCCCAGGAGAGAGCTCATCAGCCGCCGGCCATCCCGTAGGTCGCCGCGGCCGCCGCGTCTCCGGCGAGGTAGCTGGCGCCGGCCGTGCCAACGCCGACGCCGGCACGCCCCAACTCCTCCACACCCTGGGCGGCAACGGCCGTGTGCTCCTGGCCCTGCGCGCTGAAACCCGCGGCAGTCTGCAGCGACACCGGGTCGGCCGCAGGCGGAACCACCGCGGTGATCAACGGCGCCGCACTCGCATGCGCGGCAGCCAGCCTCGCCGTCAGCGCCTCGACCGCGGCGCTGGCACTGGCCAGTCCCTCCGGAACCACTCGCAACGTCATGACTGACTTCCCTCCTGTTGCGTATCACCAAATAACGCGGCCGCACCGACCATCGGATTGACCAGCTGCAGAAATGTCGGGGTGTCGCTGTCGGACAACAGAATTCCGCGGCCCGCCGGCAGGCGGCTGAACCGCTGGCCGCGGATCTTGCCGCTGTCCTGCGGATTGCCGGCCAGCATCAGCGTGGTCGCCTGCAGGTCGTTGAATCTGCGCAACAGCGGGTTGGTCATCAACGCGTGCGCCGAGCCGGACGCACGTCCGGTGACGATCACCCGAAGACCCAGATCGCTTGCCTGGCCCAGCAATCCGATCAGCGGCGTCCAGGGCCGCTGCCCGACGAACGGTCCGCTGACAGCCGCCGAATCGGGGACCTGGTCGACGTCATCGATGATCAGGTAGTGGGTGTGGCCCTGATAGCTCCATCGCGACAACTCGGCCGGCGACAGGCCGGCCGGCGGCCGGCGTGACTCGATGAGGTTGGCCAGCCCGATCATCGCAGGGGTGATCCGGTCGATGTTGGCGGTGTACTCGTTGTCCGGGAAAAGCGGCTCGTCGACCAGGTGCAGACGACGGTCGAGCACCGTGAAGGCCACCGAGTCGGCGGTCGAATTCTCCCGGACGGTGCGGATGATGTGGCGCAGCAGGGTGGTCTTGCCGGACTTGCTGTCCCCGAACACCATCAACAGCGGGTGCTCGGCGAAGTCGTGCACCACCGCCGCCAGATCCTCTTCGCGCTGGCCGAGCACGATCTGCTCCGGGCCCCGATACAGCGCGCCGACCGCTTCCGGAGCCAGGTTGGTGGGCAGCAACCGCACCGGCGGCGCCGTCTGGCCCGGGTAGCGAGCGTTGATCACGGGGATCTGGTCCAATTCCGGTTCGGCGAACAGGAAATGCTGGGCGGCCATGGTCAGCCCGCGCCCCGGCTGGTCGTGCGGGATCGCCTCGGCCGGCCGGTGCAGGGCTCCCGTCACCCGCACATTGCTGTCGCGGGCGTCATGCAACTTGAGCTCCAGTCGCAGCCCCAGGCCGTCGCGCATCGCCAGCGGCACCTCCAGCCAACTCGGCGTGGTGACGACCACGTGGATGCCGTAAGCGAGACCGCCGTTCACGAGCTCGGTCACCCTCGCCAGCAACGGGTTCCGGGTGTTGAACTGGTCGACGTTGTCGCGACCGAAGCCGTACAGGTTGTCGATGACCAGGAACACCTCGCCGAAGCCGTCGTTGGTCACCGATCCGTTGCCGTTGCCCTGCCGGTCCCGGAACGCCTCCCGGCGCTGACGGGCCAGCAGCAGCTGCTCCAGCTCGCCGAAGGTGCGGCGGATGCGTTCGGGCTCGAGCGCCGTCGCGACGCCGCCGACATGCGCCAGCCCCTCCAGCGCGCGGAGCTGACCGCCGCCGTAGTCCAAGCAGTAGAAGGTGACGTCGCGCGGCGAGTGCAGGCTGGCGGCGGACATGATGAATGTCTGCAGCGCAGTCGTTTTCCCGGACTTGGGACCACCGTGGATCACCATGTTGCCGGCCGAGGACGTGGCATCGAAGACCAGCGGGTCGCGGCGCATCTCGAACGGCTTGTCGACCTCACCGAGCGGCCAGCGCCATTGCCGGGGCGGCACACCGGACCGCGCCAGCGCCGCCGTCAGCGGGATCGGCTCGTCCAGCGGCGGCAGCCACAGCTGCGGCGCGTGCGGCCCGTAGCCGGCCAACTGTTCGCCGATAGTCGCGATCAGCTTGCGCGGCGGCCCGATCGGCTCGTCCTCGTCGATACCGGAGATCACCGTGCCGGGATCCGGCTCCACCGCTCCGGCCGGGAACAGTTTCGGCTCCGGGATGGACTGCACCACCATGGTTTTCGCCGCCTGGGGCGGTTCGTAGATGCCGTCGACGTAGGTCGACCGGAACTTGATCGGGGCGGCGCCGGGCGCCGGCACCAGGAACCCGATGCCCTTGTGCTCCTTGCCCGATTCGATGTGGTAGGCATCTTCCACGCCGATGATCTGGCGAGACACGCTGGGGCTGGCCACCTTCAGACCTATCCGGTATGAGGTGTTCTTGTCGATGTCCTTGATCTTCCCGACATCCAGCGTCTGGGAGGCGAACAGGATGTGGATGCGGAACGAACGGCCCTTGCGCGCCACGTAGTCGAACAGCTCGGCATATTCCGGATGGTCGGCGAGCATCAGGGTGAACTCGTCGGCCACCACGAAAAGTGTTGGGATGGGCGCCAAGTCGAATGCGCCGTTGGCTCCCGAGTCGCGAGCGGCTTCGTACTCGGTGACCGAGTTGAACGCGCTGCCCTGCACCTTGCGGCCGGCCTCGCGCAGCAGCATCTCGCGCCGGGCCACCTCGCCCCGCAGGGTGTCGGCGAACCGGTCGGCCAGCGACTTCTTCTCGGCCATGTTCGAGATCACCGCAACGACCTGCGGGAAGTTGCGGAAGCTGTCGGCGCCGGCCTCACCCTTGAAATCGGCGTAGATGACGATCAGCCGGTCCGCGGAGTGAGTGGTCAACAGCGCCAACAGAATCGACATCAGGGTCTGCGACTTGCCGGAACCCGTCATACCGATCATCAGGCCGTGCGGACCCATACCGCCCTCGGCCTCGTCCTTCAGGTCGAACATCAGCGGCTCACCCGTGGCGGTGACGCCGATCGGGACGCGCAACTCGTCGTCGCGGTTTCGTGGCGCCCACAGGGCGGGCACGTCCAGCTGCGACGCATCCGAAATACCCAGCAGCGTCGTGAAGTTGGCGCCGCGGGTGGCCGCCGACCGCAGCCCGGTGTGCGTCGGGTTGGAATCCCAGCGCGACAACCGGCGGGCCAGGTGGGCGGCCTCGTGCGCGCTGAATTCGTCGGCGTCGTCGATGTACGGTTGCCAGCCACCGGTCTGCCATCGTTCGATGGCGCCGCCTGCGACCCGCACGATCGGCTTCTCCGGGTCGGAGTACTGCTCCCGGTGCGGCTCCTTGTCGGAGAGATGCACGACGGTGACGCCGGCGCGGCCCGCGCCCAACGCCGAGACGTTCAGGTCATAGTCGGGGTCGTCCACCACGATCAGCAAGTGCCGCAACGCATCTACCGGCCGGCCGGTGAACGCCGGTCGGTCGTCCAGCGCCGGAGCGAGCAGGTCCGCCAGTTCGTCGGCGTCGTCGGTCAGATAGCGGGCGGGCCCGACGCCGTCGAGGCGACCCGGGATGTCGGCGTGCGGCAACCATTTCAGCCACGACCAGTCCTCGCCCTCCAGGTCGTGGGTGGCCAGCGCCACGCCGAGCACCGTCGGGTCGTGCCAGGTGACCGCCTGAGCTATCCAGGCGCGCACCGCCGCGCGCACCTGCCCGGTGTCCCCGAGCACGGTGATGCGGGAGACCTTGGCCAGGTCGATTCCCGTCGGTATGTCGCGAACCGTGCGCTGGGTGTCCAGCAGACTGCGTAATGCGCTGTGCGACACCGGTTCCAGGTCGATCTCGTCGGCGGTGTCGTTGACCCGCAGCGCGGTGGCCAGTGGCGCCGAGTGGCGGCCGGCGCGCAGCACCAGGAAGTCCGGGTCGTGCGGGTCGCGCTCCCACTGGCGGCGGGACCCGGGCACCGCGGCCAACGTGTGCGGCTCCGGGTGCGACCACTGCGCGGCCGCGCGCTGCTCGGCCGCCTGGGCCCGGATGTTGTCTCGCACCACCGAGAGGTAGCGCAGATAATCGGCGCGTTCGGCGTCGACCTCCTCGGTGCGCATCTTGTTGTCGTTGCCCCGGTAGAGCGCAGTAGCGGCCAGCAACAGCACGAACGGGAAGAACAGCGTCTGCGGAGAGATCACCTTCATGCCGGTGGCGAACAACGCCACAATCATGCCCACGATCAGGATGCCGATCAGGTACGGCATTGCGCGGCGGAACAGCGACGGCGGAATCGCCCGGGGCAGTTCCGGCGGGGCCTCGATGGTGATGGTGCCTTTGCGGGCGCTGGGCGGCGTCAGCCGCCGACGCGCCTCGAAGATCAGTCTGCTCATCGGGGCTCCCCTTCGGCGGATACCGGGTGGCCGGGCCGGCTGTCGGGCGGCAGGCCGTCATGCGCTAACAGCGCATCGGCGCGCGACAGTGTCGGACCGGGTGCGAACAAGGACAGGATGGACCACGGGATGCCCAGCGGCGGCGCCGCAAGACCAAGGGCCTCAACCGTTTTGCTGCGACCGGTAGCTCCGGAGCGGCCGTCGGACTCGTTGTCGATGCCGTACCGGACCCCGGTGTCGGAAACCCAGAACAACGACCCGGTGGCCGGTGCCGCGGCGCCGCCACCCACGGTCTGGGTGAAGTATCCAGTGCCGGGAGCGAGCGCGACTTTGGCTCCACCGCCGACCAATTCGACGGTGCGCAACCCGTCGCGCACCGGCAGTGCCGATCCCGCCAACAGGCTCAGCGAGCTGGTGGCGGCCCCGGCGGGCTTGCTCCAGAACGCGCAGGTGATCGGACTGCTGTCCGCGTTGACCAGCGTCACCGGCTGACCCGGATAGCGAGCGGAGTCCAACATCCGCGACACCGGCAGCTTGGCGATGTCGTCGGCACCCAGCCGCGGAGGTTGCTGCAGCCCATAGGAATTCGTGTTGCGCAGGATGGCCGCCAGCACCGGTGAGATCGGTTGCAGACCGTCGGGCAGCACCGCGTAGTAGGTGACGGTGTCCGCCGCACTGCGGTCCACCGCGTACGACACCACCACTCCGCCGATCGGGGCGGGCACGGCGAACCCCGCAGGAACACCGGCATTCGGGATCAGCGGGGCGGCCAGCGGCGGCGACTCGGGGATCGCGTTGAACAGACCGGCGGCGACGGGTCGCGGCGCGGGCACGTCGGTACCCAGGCCCAGGGCGTTGGTGACCGCGTGGTCGGCCAGATCGATCCGGCTGCGCTTGCCGTCCCACAGCAGCCACGTCCCGTTCCCTCCGGAAGAGGCGGCGTCCACCAGGATCACCTGGCCGGCACTGATCGCGGCCGCGCGGGCGCCCTCACTGACGGGCTGCCCGGCGATGACGGTCACGCCCGTGCTGCGCGCGCCGCGCCCGGGCTGGCCGCTGACCCCGTCGCACACCGTCCAGGCGGCATCGCGAGAGGTGTTCTGCACCATGCGTTCCGGGGCGCCCGGAATGCCGATCAGGTTGCCTCGCGGAAACCGGTCCAGCTCAGCACTTTTCACGGTGGTGGGGTTGACCGGCTGGCCGGCGATCAGCCGGGCCGAGGTGAGGTTGAGGACCGGGTGCAGCTGGTCTCCGACGCGCACGTACAGCGCCGCGGTGGAGCGGTCGGCCAGCACCGTGTTGTTGCCCACCTGCCCGTTCGGGCGGATCAACGAAAACACAAAGCAGCCAAGCAGTCCGGTGACCAGCAGCAGCACACCCATCAGCACCGCGCGCGACTGGGTCCGCAACGGGTCGACCAGCATCCTGGTGTCGTGCAATGCGATTCCCGAAGCGATGCGGCGCATCACGAACCGCCAGCCGGTCACCTGATGGCGGGTGACGAAACCGCGCCGGTAGTGCACCTGCTCCGGGTTCTCATTGACCGGCGTGCGGGAAGCGAAGGAACGCCGCTCGTCGCGCTCGTCGTCATACTCGCTCTTACTCATGCCGGCACCGACAGTCCCAGCCCGCGCAGCAGCGGGGCGACGGTGTTGCCGACATCTTGTGCGGTGATCGTCATCAATTCCTCATCGGTGAATTCACCCGTACCGGCCTGCTCTGAATGGTCGAGGCGGAATTCGCGTTCCTCCTCCGAGCGCTCGACCACGTTCCGGACGAACCGGCCGTTGCCGGCGATGTCGAGGTTGCGCCGCGCGATGCCGTTGCTGTCGGGCGACGACGTCTCGGCCAGGTGGGTGAACAGTCGCTGCATGTCATCGAGAGCGGCCTGCTCGAACACGCTATCCCGTTGCTGCGCCATCAGATTCGCGATCTCGGTCAGTTCGGATGGCTGGTAGGACGGGAAGTCGATACTGCGGGTGAACCGGGACCGCAGGCCCTCATTGGTGTCGAGGAACTTGTCCAGGTCTGCGCGGTACCCGGCAATGATGACCACCAGCCGGTCGCGGTCGTTCTCCATGCGGGCCAGCAACGTGTCGATGGCCACCAATCCGAAGTCGTTCTTGGCTCCGGTGGCCACCAGCGCGTAAGCCTCGTCGAGGAACAGCACGCCGTCCAGGGCGCTGTCGATGATCGCGTTCGTCTTGGCTTCGGTCTCGCCGATGTGCTGGCCGATCAGGTCCGCACGATGCACCTCGCGGATGTTCTCCCGCTTCAGCAGGCCCAACCCGCAGTAGATCTTCGCCACGACACGCGCGATGGTGGTCTTGCCCGTCCCGGGTGGGCCGGCGAACACCAGGTGGTGGGTGCGCTGCGCAACGGTGAGGCCACGCTGCTGGCGCAGTACGGCCATCGCGACGGAACTCTTGAGCCGCGACACCTGGTTCTTGACCTCGTCCAGGCCGATGAAGTCATTGAGCTGGACTTCGGCCTCGGCCAGCAGGGTGGCCTTACGTTCGCGCGCGCCCGGGTCGACGAAATCTGCGTCGCTGGGCTCGGTGTCGGGGTCCCACGGGTCGATGCGGGCCTCGATGCGCGCCGCGGTGGTGGTGACGATCCCAAAGCTCGGGTCGGACAGCGCCTGCTCGATCTCCTCGTTCTCCGGATTGGCCGCGTACAGCTCGTGCAGTACCTCGCTGGCCGCCTCCTCGTCGACGTGCGCACGCAGTGCCAGAGCCTTAGCCAGCGCACCATCGACCGCGGCCACGGCGATGGGGCCCTCGGGCTCTTCCAGGTACGACAACGCCGGGGCGAACATGCCCAGCCGGGCCAGCGCGGTGCCCAGGGTGATCTTCACCGCATGCGCGAAGGCCTCGTCCAGGCCCGGGTCGTTGACGATCGGGGTCAGCAGCTTGACCACGTCCGACCAGCGCTCGGCGCGATAGTTGATGACGACAGAGATCCACCGGGCCTCGCGCAACTTGGGGCGGCGCTCACTGATGCGGCTGACGATCTCGTCGGCCACCGCGAACTGACGCTCGGCGGCCAGTGCCGCCGCGTAGGCGAGGTGGAAGTCGTCGGGCGTGGTGGCCCGCAATTGCAGATACAGCCCGGTGTCGTAACGGAACCCGAGTGCCCCCGGCACCAGTTCGACCTGGCGCTGGAGTACCCCGGCCGTGGCGGCGGTCCGCGACACCTGCTCGAGCACCTGCCTGGAGGTGTCGCCGGCAGCGGCCAGGCCGGTCCATGCGTCGCACTGCTCGTGAGCGATGCGGGTGAGCGCGCTGAATCCCGAGCGCGCCGCACTCAGGTCGGCCGGCCGCTGCCGCTCGTAGACCGCGATGCCGAGCGCGCGGCAGCAGGTGGCAAACCTGCTGACGACGTCACCATCTACTCTGCCGTCTGTCCGGGATGCTCGGGGCGCAGCCGCCAGCATGCCGATTTCACCGCGTTCCACGCCCGCGCCGTCTCCTGAAGTCAAGGTCGCCATTGGCAAATTCCGCCTGAGGTTAGCCTCACGAAGTTAGCATTCCCTAAGCTAACTGTCGAGGCGGCCCATTCCGCACGACTCACCACTCGAACTCCCGTCTCAAAGCCTTTGACCTGCGCATTTTCCGATCTCGTGAAAGGCGGGGGCCAAGGTATTGAAGCTTACTGAATATGATTTTCATTAACAACACCGGGGGTCGGGTGGTTTCCGGTCCGGCGCCCAGGTGTGGGGCAGCATCGGCACCACCGGTGCACCACCCGACTCGCCGTCGGCGAGCTGCGCCAGGCCCGCCGCGTCGGCGACAGAGCCCCTGGGCAGCGTCCCGGCGAAGCCGAGCGTTCCCACACCCGAGGCCGACGGTCCGGATTCCGAGCCCAGAAATTCGTGCCGGTAGCCCCGGTCCGGCAGGGTCGCCTGGCGCCGCCGGCGGGCCCGCTCCTGGGTGCGCTGCGATGCCGCGGCGGCTGCCGGTGCCGCGGCCTGCTCCGGCTCCACCGCCTTGCGCCGCGCGCTGGAACTCATCGTCGATCCGAACCCGGCGCCGGGCCCGCCGACCAGGTAGGGAAAGCCCGCAGGTCCGGCGCCGGGCGGCGGCGGTGGCGCCGCCGCGGGTGCCGGAGTCGTGGGGACGGACACGGGTGACGACGGCGCCGGCGCCGGACTCGGAGCGGGGGCGGTGCTGGTCACGACCGGCGAGCCCGCGACGGCGGGCAGACCGGCCGCCGGCGCAGCGGGTGCCGCCGGCGCCAGGGGCGTCACCGGGGCGGGCTGGATCGCGGCGAGCCCGGCCAGCCCGGCCGTGCCGGCGAAGCCGACGCTGCCCAGCGGCGCGGCGAGCGCGAGCGGGACCAGCACCTGCAACTGCGGAAAGGTGCTGATCACCTCGCCGAGGTGATCGATTTCGTCGGCCACGAGCAGCGGCAGGTCATTCTCCAGCTGCGAGATGGCCGCGGAAGGATTCTCGGGAAATTCCTCCAGGTCCCGGCCGACCGTCTCGGTGACCTGGGTGACCCGGTTCACCCACCAGCTCAACTGGGTCGGGTCGCCGCCGTCGTTGTCGATGATCCCGCCCGCATTGTCGCCTTCTTCGGCGCCGTCGCTGCCATCATCGGCATGGTCGGCGTGGTTGGCCACCATGATCGGGGGCGCCGCCTCCGCGGGTGGGGCCGACGCCACCGCTGCGTCGGTGACCGCCTGATACGCGGTCATCGTGTCGGCGGCCTGGATCCACATCCGGACATAGTCGGCCTCGTTGAGCGCGATGGGAATGGTATTGATCCCGAAGAAGTTTGTCGCGACCAGCGCGGAGTGGACCACGTGGTTGGCGGCGAGTTCGGCCAGCGTCGGCATGGTGGCGAGTGCGACGGCATACGCGCCCGCGGCGGACTCCTGCTGTGCGGCGGCGTCGGCGCTGTAGGCGCTGGCGCGCATCAGCCATTGCAGATACGGCAGATGAGCCGCCACGTATCGCCCGGCGGTCGGCCCCTCCCACGCGCCGGCCTGCACCGCGCCCAGGACAGTGACGAGCTCGTCGGCGGCCGAGGCATAGTCAACACTCAGCGACTGCCAGGCCTGGGCCGCCGCCAGCCAGCCCGCAGGCCCCGGCCCACTGCTTAGCTGGGCCGAATGGACCTCGGGCGGGAAGGCCCCCCACGGCACAACCGGCACAGAGATTTAGTCGGACGGATGCCGAGAATAGTTCCCGGCGTATACGAACTTCTTTTGCGACTCATAGAAATCGCACCGGCCGGCTACGGCTTAGCAGCGCTCACCAGGGTGTTTCGCGCGAACATCGGTGCCGCCTCGGAGTCGGTTCCGGGTATCGGCCGGCCGACCTCGCGCAGATAGTCGTTCAACGGCGTAGGAATGGCGGTCCATCCGTGGTCACCGAACCACTCGGCGGCTGGGGCGCAACGCTCGTTGTAGACCAGCTGGAAGAACGGGCGCTCGTCCGCGGCGGCGCGTTCTTCTTCGACCTTGGCCTGGAATTCGTCGGCCGGCATCGGGGCCCCGTCTTCGACGGCGACGTGGCTGCCAAGGCTCGCCAGTGCGTCGATGCCGGTGAACAGCTGCTCCTGCGCGGCGGCCGGCAGGTAGATCAGCAGTCCCTCGGCGATCCAGGCGGAGAACTGGGTGGGATCAAAGCCGTTGTCCTGCAACGCTGTTGACCAGTCGTCACGGAGGTCTACGGCGACCTCACGTCGCTGGGCGCGCGGTTGCACGCCGTGCTCGGCGAGCACCTCCCGCTTGAAGTCGAGGACCTGCGGTTGATCCAGCTCGTAGACGGTGGTTCCGTCCGGCCACGGCAACCGGTAGGCCCGCGAATCCAGACCGGCCGCCAGGATCACCACCTGGCGCGCCCCCGCAGCCGCGACACGGTGGAAGTAAGCATCGAAGTATTTGGTGCGGGCGGCCTGGAAGTTGACGAAGTGCTGACCGAAGTCGTCGCTGAGCAGTTCGTGGTCGGGCGCATTGCCGTCGAGCACGTCGGCCCAGGATCCGCCGACGGCCCGGCAGAACAGTTCCGCGTACGGGTCCACGACCAGCGGCTCGGGCTTCTTGGCCTCCAACGCCCGCGCGGTGGCGACGAACAGCGCCGTCGATCCGACACTCGTTGTGATGTCCCAGCTGTCGCGTTCACTTCGCACTCAACCGACCCTACGCGTGGCGATCGGCGAGCCCGGTGAAACCGGGCGCTGCGGGTCGCCACCATCAAGCCCAGGCGATTCGCGAGCCCGGTGAAACCGGGCGCTGCGGGTCGCCACCATCAATTCCGGTCGGCGTCCCAGGTGCTCGGCAGCATCGGCGCCGTGGGGCCGCCGCCGAATTCGTCGTCAGCCAGCGTGGTCAATCCCGCCGCGTCGGCGGCGGACCCTTTCCGCACGGTGCCGGTGAACCCGAAACTCCCGCCACCGGCCTCTGACGCCGTCGATCCCGGGTCGTTCGGCGCTGCCCAGTCCGGGTCGACGCCGACGTTCATGTCGGCGAACTCATCCCCGTGCTCACGCACCGTCGTACGCCGGCGCCGGCGCGCACGGGCCTGGTCGCGGGCCGCCGCCGCAGCCCCCACGGCGGCCAGGTCGGGTTCCGGGGCCTTCCTGCTGGCGCTGGCACGGGCACTCATGCCCGAACCGAACCCGATGCCGGGGCCACCGCCAACGAGGAACGGAAAGCCGAAACCGGCGGCGGGCCCACCTCCCGGCGGCACCGTCCCGACGCTGCTGACCGGGCTCGACACGGTCGCGGTCGTCGGCGCCGGCGCAGCGGGTGCGGCGGAGGCCACCACGCTGGGAGCGGGTCCGGCGACGGCGAGGGCGGGTGCCGCGGCAGCGGCCGGTGGCACGACCGCGGCGACCGTCGCCGGCGATATCCCGCCGAGTCCTGCCAGCCCGGCCAGGCCGCTCACCGCGCCCAGGTTGGCGACGGCGCCACCCACCGCAAAGGACAGCAACTGCGGGGATTGCAGCAGCGGGACGAGCTGGGCCAGGTGGGTGGGCCAGTCGAATTCGGCCAGTTGAACGAGGTACTCGATCGCCCCTGCGGGATTGGTGAACAGCTGCTGGACAAACGTCTCGAACTGCTGGCCGAACTCCAGGGAGCGCGCGACCCACCAGATGGGCTGGGTGGCGTCGCTGATGTCATGCATGTGGACGCCATTCAGGGTGCCTTCGAGAGGATCCCAGTCGATCTGCCCGCCGGTCACCGCGCGCAACAGATCCGCGATCAGGTAATCCAGCGGGGTCGGGTCACCGTGGTCGTGGTCCACGTGGCCGTCTTCGCCGTGATCGTGGTCGTCCCCGTGGTCGTCTTCGGCCGCCACGATCTCCGGGGCGGGTGCCGTCGCCGGAACCGACGCAGCGGCGGCGCTCGACACCGCGTCGTAGGTCGCCATGGTGGTGGCCGCCTGAATCCACATCCGCGCGTAGTCGGCCTCGTTGAGCGCGATCGGGATGGTGTTGATGCCGAAGAAGTTGGTGGCGATGAGGACGCCGTGTATCGCGTGGTTGGCCGCCAACTCGACCATCGTCGGCATGGCCGCCACGGCGGCGGTGTAGGCGGCGGCCGCGGTCTCGTGTTGCGCGGCGGCGTCTGCGCTGGTGACGCCCGCCTGCGTGAGCCATGCCAGATAGGGCTGGTGCGCGGCGACATACTGCGCAGCGGTCGGGCCTTCCCAGGCCCCGCCCTGAACCGCCCCCAGCAAGGCCAGCAATTCGTCGGCGACATCGGTGTATTCGGCGCTGAGCGCCGACCAGGCCCCGGCCGCCGCCAACCATGCACCCGGCCCGGGCCCACTGCTCAGCAGCGTCGAGTGCACTTCGGGAGGCGCTGCCATCCATACCGTGGCCATGCCGAACACCCCTCCGCCGCCGAAATCCGACTTTGGAGGTTACTGACTTTGACAATCGTTTTCAATAGGCCTGGACGGCCCACGCGTCAGACCAACGGGCGACCCGTCTTGATCCGCCGATCGAGGTCCCACAGCATCAGGTTGAACGGGAACTGCCGAACCACCTTCGGCAGCAGGCCGTTCACGGTCCCGATCACTGACATCAGCGCGTCGAACTGCCGCTGCTTGGCGTCGTCCCACGGCAGCCGCATCTCGTCGCGAAAGCGTTGCGGTAGGAATCCGGCGGTGATCAGCAGATTGAAGCTTTCCAACGGGGCGCGCAACCAGTCCGGCAGCGGCACGCCCTTGATCCGGGCTACCGCAATCGGGTACAGGAATTCCCGGACGGTGTCGTCGATGTGCACCTTGTCCAGCGACTCCTGCCAGTACTTGTCAAAAGCCGCCACATCCGCCGGCCACATTTCGATCGGCACCTGCAAGGTGGTGCCGATCGACATGCCCTCTTGGTACAACCGGTCGGCTACTTCGTCGGTCAACTCGCCGACGAAGGTGCGATAGATGTCGATGCCGCCCTTGAAGATGCAGGCGGCGACCCACAACTGCAGTTCCGGATCGAATGCGTTGTAGGACACCGGGCTTTCGGGCGTGGAATAGACCTGCGCATGGGCCCGGTTCACGGCGCGCCGGAAGGCCGCCTTCTGGGTGTCCGTGCCGGCGTTGGCGACCGCGATATAGGTGAACGTGGTGCGGGCCCGCTTGATGGGATGGCGGTCGATGCGCCCGCTCTCGACCCGACTCTCGGCCACCCCGTGCCCGACGCCGGGACGCGCCAACTCCATGATCACGTTGGCTGGGCCGGCCAGCAGCGCCACACCCATCAGGCTGTAATCGTCGGCGAGCCGCCGGCGGGTCTTACCGCCCGGGCGTGGTGGGTCGGAGATCGGGCGCTCCACATGCGGAATGCGCTGGTGCACCGTCTGGTCAATTGTCACTGTCGGCTCCCGGCAATTAGCGCCATAATTTGACAACGCGTGTTTCCTGATATTGTCTGGTACAGCATGCCGATGTCAAGATGGACACCATGACGCCGCCGAGCGCGCGCCCCTATCGGGGTATCGACGCGACCGAGCGGCTCTCGGCGCGCCGCCGGCAACTGCTGGAAGCCGGCCTGGACCTGCTCGGCTCGCCCGATGACCCGGAGCTGACGGTCCGCAGCGTCTGTCAACGCGCCGGGCTGTCCGCACGCTACTTCTACGAAAGCTTCGGCGATAAGGACGAGTTCATCGAGCGCGTCTACGACTGGGTGATCGCCAAGCTCGCGGTCAACATCCAGTCCGCCGCGGCGACGGGACCACCTGAGAAGCAAGCCCGCGCCGGAATGGGCGTCATTGTGCGCACGGTCGCCGAAGACGCCCGGATCGGCCGGTTGGTGTTCAGCACCAAACTCGGCAATGCGGTGGTGATCCGTAAACGGGCCGAGTCCAGCGCGCTGTTTGCCCTGGTGACCGGTCGGCACGTGATCGACATGTTGCGGGCGCCGGAGAATGAGCGCGTCAAGGCGGCAACTCACTTCTCGGTGGGCGGAGTAGGGCAGACGCTGAGCGCCTGGCTGGACGGCGACGTGAAGATGGAGCCTGAAGAACTCGCCGATCACCTGGCCTCGCTGCTGGTCGAGCTGACCGAGCCCAGCCTGTACCAGCCGGCTAGGGCATCAGCGGCACCTGCCACACCCGCATTTCCGGATGCAGCCACAGACGCAGCCACGTCAGGCGCATGATCCGCAGTGCGCCGGAAATCAGCAGAAAAGCCATCGGCGCCTGAATCAGCATCGCGGTGACCACCGACACGGCGGCGTCCTCGGGCTTCGCCGTCATCAGGTCGAACCACCCGTCGCAGATCAGCAGCACACCGGTGGTGAACCCGGTCAGCACGATCAACTGCCGGCGCAGGAAACCCAGCACCGCGGTGGCCGCCATGAATCCCAGCAACAGAATGTCGAAGCCGATCCAGGTAGCCGGCCAGTTGTGGGCCACGTATTTCTGCGGCAGCGTGACGGACAGATAGCCGATCCACGGGATCATCACGATCAGGCCGCCGACGATCAGGCCGAGCCGGATGCGCCGCATCCGCGCCAGCACCTCAGGATCTTCCAGTTCGCTCAGCGGCTTTTCCAGCCGGGTGATCAGCTCACGCCGCTGTTCGCCGCTCAACGCTTCGATCTGTTCGTCGGAGAGAATGCCCTCGGTCACCCTCAAAGTATCGGCGGCTAGCGGGCCGCCGCCACCGGCGGGCGGCGGTCGGCGGCGGTCCTGGGCACCGCCGGAGTGTCCGCTTCGGTGAATTCCCTTACCCAGCAGGCAAATTCCAACATGATGCCGTCCGGGTCCTGAAAATAGAACGAGCGCACGTACACCCCGGGGTGCACCGTGGCGGACACCTGCATCGGGCTCTCGTCGTGGTTGAGCACCGGGCCGACCCGCACGCCCTTGTCCTTCAAGCGCTGCCGGTAGGCGTCGAACTTCTCGGCCGGCACGTGAAAGGCCAGGTGATTCATGGTGCTCACCGCGCTGGTGATGTCTCCGAGGCCCGGTAGCGCACCCGGTGACGAGATGCCCGGCACCCGGTCGGCCGCCTCGGCGAACCAGAAGAACGCCACGCAGTCTCCGTTGCCGGCGTCGAAGAAGAAGTGCTGCCCCGCGCCGCCGGGCAGGTCGAGTGACTTGATCAACGGCATGCCCAGGATGTTGCTGTAGAAGTCCACCGTGCGCTCCATATCCGAGCACACCAGCGCGACGTGGTTGATTCCGCCGAGTTCGAACTCGCTGTTGGTGTTGTGCGGCTTGATCATGGTGCGGCTCCCCTGGTTATGATCCGTACCTGAATCTAACATCAGATTCAGATTTTGGAGGTGCCGGTGACCGCGGCAGAACGGGCGGGGCCCCAGTTCCCCACGCACCGCGGCCGGCGCACCCAGGCCGCGATCGACGCCGCTGCCCGAAAGGTGATCGCGCGCAAGGGCATCCTCGCGACAACCATCGCCGACATCGCGGCCGAGGCCGGCCGCTCGGCCGCGTCGTTCTACAACTACTACGACTCGAAAGAGGCGATGGTGCGCCAGTGGGCGCTGCGTTTCCGCGACGAGGCCGGCGAGCGCGCCGCAGCGGTGACCGAGCACGGCCTGTCCGAACGCGAGCGTGCCCATCAGGCCGCCGCCGCGCACTGGCAGACCTACCGGCATCGGCTCGCGGAGATGATCAGCGTATCGCAGCTGGCCATGATCAACCCGGATTTCGCCGAATATTGGGCTGAGATGTGCTCGATACCAATATCTTTCATCACCGAGTCGGTCCGACGCGCCCAGCGGCAGGGCTACTGCCCCGACGACGACCCCCAGCTACTGGCCGAGGCGATCGTCGCCATGTTCAACCAGTTCTGCTATATCCAGCTCACCGGTCCCCGTGACCCGGATGACGAAGCGTGCATCCGGACGCTGGCCAACATCTACTACCGGGCCATCTACAGCGAGGAGCATCGCTCTTGACCGAGATCATTCGCGAATTCATCGGGCTGCCGTCGCCGACCGCCGGACGCGCCGGGGCCGGCGGGCATCCGTGCCAGGGCCTCTACCACCGCGCGGCCGGGCAACGGCCCAAAGTGGCGATGATCGCCACGCACTACCAGATCGATTTCTCCGAGCACTACATCGCCGAATATCTCGCCGCCCGCGGCATCGGGTTCCTGGGCTGGAACACCCGCTTCCGTGGCTTCGAAAGCAGCTTTCTGCTCGATCACGCCCTGGTCGACATCGGTGTCGGCGTGCGCTGGCTCCGCGAGACTGCCGGCGTCGAAACGGTTGTGCTGCTGGGTAATTCCGGTGGCGGCTCGTTGATGTCGGCCTACCAGTCCCAGGCGGTGGATCCCAACGTGACCCCGCTGGAAGGCATGCGGCCCGCCACCGGCCTCACCGACTTGGCCGCCGCCGACGGATACGTCGCCACCGCCGCCCATCCCGGACGGCCCGACGTGCTCACCGCGTGGATGGACGGGGCCGTCGTCGACGAGAATGACCCCGTCGCAACCGATCCCGAGCTGGACCTGTTCAACGAGAACAACGGCCCGCCCTATTCACCGGAGTTCGTTCAGCGCTACCGGGCCGCCCAGGATGCGCGCAACCACGCCATCACTGATTGGGCGGAAGCCGAACTCAAACGTGTTCGGGCCGCCGGCTTCTCCGATCGCCCATTCACGGTGATGCGCACCTGGGCCGACCCACGCATGGTCGACCCGACACTCGAACCCACCAAACGCCAGCCCAATTCGTGTTACGCCGGCCCGCCGGTGAAGGCCAACCGCTCCCCGCACGGCATTGCCGCGGCCTGCACGCTGCGCAACTGGCTGGGCATGTGGAGCCTGCGGGTGGCACAGACCCGGGCCGAGCCGCACCTGCGCCGCATCACCTGCCCCGCGCTGGTGATCAACGCCGAAGCCGACACCGGAGTCTTCCCGTCAGATGCCCGCCGCATCTACGAGGCGCTGGCCGGCACCGACAAATCGCAGGCATCCATCGACACCGATCACTACTTCACCACCCCGGGTGCTCGTGACGCGCAGGCCGACGCCATCGCGGCGTGGATCGGGAAACGGTGGGGCTAGCTGTCGTCGATCAACCCACTGGTTGTTAGCTTGGAAAGCGAACCCGCGAATCGATGGGAAGGCGACCAATGCCGATCGCGATCACCCCTGAACATCAAGACCTGGCCGACTCAGTGCGGTCTTTCGTGGCGCGGGTAGCGCCGTCGGAAGTGCTGCACGCTGCGCTGGAGACCCCGGTGCAGAATCCACCGCCGTACTGGCAGGCCGCGGCCGAGCAGGGCCTGCAGGGCGTGCACCTGGCCGAATCGGTCGGCGGGCAGGGATTCGGCCTGCTCGAACTGGCCGTCGTGCTGGCCGAATTCGGTCACGGAGCGGTGCCCGGGCCGTTCGTGCCGTCGGCGATCGCCAGCGCGCTGATCGCGGCGCACGACCCGGACGCCAAGGTGCTGGCCGAACTGGCGTCCGGGGCGGCCATCGGCGCCTACGCGCTGGATTCGGGACTGACGGCCACCCGGCAAGGTGACGTGCTGGTGATCCGCGGCGAGGTGCGCGCGGTGCCCGCCGCCGCGCAGGCCTCGGTCCTGGTGCTGCCGGTGGCCATCGACAGCGGCGAGGAGTGGGTGGTGCTGCGCTCCGAGCAACTGGAGATCAGGCCGGTGCGCAGCATTGACCCGCTGCGGCCTATCGCCGACATCTGTGCCAACGCCGTCGAAGTGGGCGACGACGTGGTGCTGGCCAACCTGAGCATGACGAAGGCCCACGCGCTGATGACGACGTTGCTGTCGGCTGAGGCGGTAGGAGTGGCGCGCTGGGCGACCGACACGGCGTCGGCCTACGCGAAGATCCGCGAGCAGTTCGGCCGGCCGATCGGCCAGTTCCAGGCCATCAAGCACAAATGCGCCGAGATGATGGCAGACACCGAGCGGGCCACCGCCGCGGTGTGGGACGCCGCTCGCGCCCTGGACGAGGACAGTGAGCATCTGGGGTTTGCCGCGGCGGTGGCGGCGACGCTGGCGCCGGCCGCGGCCCAGCGGGGCACGCAGGACTGCATTCAGGTGCACGGCGGCATCGGCTTCACCTGGGAGCACGACACCAACGTCTACTACCGCCGGGCCCTCTTGCTGGCCGCCTGTTTCGGCCGCGCCTCGGAATACCCGCAACGCGTGGTCGACACCGCCACCACCACCGGGATGCGCGCGGTGGACATCGATCTGGATCCCGCCACCGAGCAATTGCGGGCCGAGATCCGCGCCGAGGTCGCGGCGTTCAAGGACATGGATCGCGCCGAGCGCACCGTCGCGATCGCCGAGGCCGGCTGGGTGCTGCCGTACCTACCCAAGCCGTGGGGCCGGGCCTCGAGCCCGATCGAGCAGGTGATCATCGCCCAGGAATTCACGTCCGGCCGGGTCAAGCGGCCGCAGGTCGGCATCGCCGCCTGGATCATCCCGTCCATCGTCGCGTTCGGCACCGAGGAGCAGCAGCAGCGCTTCCTGCCACCGACCTTCCGGGGCGAAATGATCTGGTGCCAACTGTTTTCCGAGCCCGGAGCCGGGTCCGACCTGGCCGGCCTGTCCACCAAGGCGACCAAGGTGGACGGCGGCTGGCGCATCACCGGGCAGAAGATCTGGACCACGGCTGCCCAGTTCTCCCAGTGGGGTGCCCTGCTGGCCAGGACGGATCCGAACGCTCCGAAACACAACGGCATCACCTACTTCCTGCTCGACATGAAGAGCGAGGGGGTGACGGTCAAGCCGCTGCGCGAACTCACCGGGCAGGAGTTCTTCAACACCGTCTATATCGACGACGTTTTCGTGCCGGACGAATATGTGCTGGGAGAGGTGAACCGGGGGTGGGAGGTCAGTCGCAATACCCTTACCGCTGAACGGGTTTCGATCGGCGGTAGCGATTTGAACTTCCTGGCCAGCCTGCCGCAGTTCGTCGAGTTCGTGCGGGACGGCCACTTCGATCAGGTCGCCCGCCACCGCGCCGGCCAGTTGATCGCCGAGGGTCACGCCGCCAAGGTGCTCAACCTGCGTTCCACGCTGCTGACGCTGGCCGGTGGCGACGCGATGCCGTCGGCCGCGATCTCCAAACTGCTGTCGATGCGCACCGGCCAGGGCTACGCCGAGTTCGCGGTGTCGTCCTTCGGCACGGACGCGGTGATCGCCGATCCCGACACCCCGCAGGGCAAGTGGGGCGACTATCTGCTGTCCAGCCGGGCCACGACCATTTACGGCGGCACCTCGGAGGTGCAGCTCAATATCATCGCCGAGCGCCTGCTGGGACTACCGCGCGACCCGTAGACCCCTAGACCCCTAGACCTCTAGACCCGTCGCGTCGAGATTGCAGCCGCGGTCGCGATCACGCGCGAATCGCGACCCTGACGGCAATCTCGCTGCGGCTACTCAGATTTGGCGTCGTCAGATTTGGCGTCGTCCGATTTAGCGTCGTCAGATTTGGCGTCGTCCGATTTACCCTTGCCCGAATCCTTGGCGAGGTCCTTGGCCTTGTCCGCCGCCTTTTCCTTATCGTCGACATCCAGCTCGCGCAGCTCGCGCTTGAGGATCTTGCCGGTGGGGTTGCGCGGCAGCTCGTCGAGAAAGATGACCTCGCGCGGCACCTTGTACCGGGCCAGCTCTTCCTTCACGTGCTTCTTGAGGGTGTCCTCGTCGACATCCGAGCCGTCCTTCTTGACCACGAAGGCACGCAGCCGGTGTCCCCAGTCCTTGTCCTCGACGCCGATCGCGGTGGCCTCCACCACCTCCGGATGCCCGCTGAGGCAGTCCTCGACCTCGGCCGGGAACACGTTCTCGCCGCCGGAGACGATCATCTCGTCGTCACGCCCGCTGACGTACAGCAGGTTGTCCTCGTCGAAATAGCCGACGTCGCCGGAGGACATCAGGCCGTCGATGATCTGCTTGTGTCCGCCGCCGGTGTACCCCTCGAACGGGAAGGCGTTGCCGACGAAGATCCGCCCCACCTCGCCCTGCGGCTTCTCCTTGCCGTTGTCGTCGAGGATCTTGACCTTGACGCCCTTGACGACGGGCCCGACGGTCGCCGGGTTCTTCTCCAGGTCCTTGGGACCGGCGATGGTGGCGAACGCGATCTCCGTGGAGCCGTACATGTTGTAGATGACCGGGCCGAAGTCCTTGAGCGCGCGCTGGGCCAGCTCTGCACCCAGCTGTGAGCCGGACACGAAGATGATCTTCAGGTGCGACAGGTCTGGCTTCTTGTCCATCTTCTCGATCGCGTCCAACAGGCGCGACAGCATCACCGGCACCACGACCATGGCCGTCGCCTTGTGCTTCTCCAGGTCCTCGAGCACCATCGGCGGCTTGAACTTGCGGCGCAGCACCAGCGTCGAGCCCAGGAACATCGCGATGGTGGCGTGCAGGTAGCCCAGCGCGTGGAACATCGGCGCGGGCAGCGAGGTGATCTCGTTGGCCTTGAACGGCACGTGCGACAGGATGCCGCCGACCGGCGCCAGCGTCGGCGGGGTGCTGCGGTTGGCGCCCTTGGGGGTCCCGGTGGTTCCGCTGGTCAGGATGATGATCGACGCGTGCTTGCTGGCCTTGGGCGCGGGGTCTTTGCTGCTGCGCTTGATCAGGTCGGCCAGCGTCTCGTCGCTGCTGCCTGAGTCCTCGTCACTGTCCGGGTTGGTGCCCAACGCCCTCAGCTTGCCCAGCTCTGGCTCGGCCTTGCTGACGACCTTGGTGTACTCGTCGTCGTAGATGATCACCTTGGCGCCTTCGCGCTCGGAGACCTCTTTGACCTGCGGTCCGGAGAATTCGCTGTTGAGCAGGATGATGCGGGCGCCGGCCCGGGCCGCGCCGTAGTTGGCGATGACGAACCACCGGGTGTTGCGGGCCAGGATGGCCACCCCGTCCCCGCCCTTGACGCCCATTTCGATCAGGCCGTTGGCCACTGCGTGGGCGGCCTCGTCGAGCTCCTGGTACGTCATCGAGCCCTCTTCGTCGATGACAGCCCGGGCGTCGGGGTGGCGCCGCGCGTTCAGCGAGGGCAGCATGCCGAATTCGCCCCACTTGGCGATATCGGCTGCCATGGCCGCGGTCTTGAGGGGCGACTCGATCTTGAACGCGCCCGCTTCGAAGATCTTGCGCACGTAGTGCAGTTCGGCAGCGCCGCGTTCGACGTACTGCTGAATCTTGGCAGGGATCTGCCCGGGCAGGTCGCTGAGGTTAGGCATGTTCCTCACCATATGTGACGGAGGTCGCAAAGCGATCGGTAGGTTTCTCCCGAATTACCATCGAGTTCTATGACCAAACCCGTGTCGCTGGAGGTGACCGGCCGCGAGGTCACCGTCACGCATCCGGACAAGGTTGTTTTTCCTGATCAGGGCATCACCAAGCTTGACCTGGTGCGCTACTACCTGAGCGTGGCCGACGGCGCGCTGCGCGGGGTGGCCGACCGCCCGATGATCCTCAAGCGCTTCGTCAAGGGCATCACCGAAGAGGCGGTGTTCCAGAAGCGCGCGCCGGCCAACCGCCCGGACTGGGTCGATGTCGCCACGTTGCGTTACGCGTCCGGCACCTCGGCCGACGAGGCCGTCATCCACGACGCCGCCGGCCTGGCCTGGGTGATCAACACGGGTTGCGTCGACCTCAACCCACATCCGGTGCGCGCCAACGACCTCGAGCACCCCGACGAGCTGCGGGTCGACCTGGACCCGATGCCCGGTGTGGACTGGCGGCGCATCGTCGACGTCGCCCTGGTGGCCCGGGAGGTTCTCGAGGACTACGGCCTGACCGCCTGGCCCAAGACGTCGGGGTCACGCGGCTTCCACGTCTACGCCCGCATCGCCCCGCACTGGCCGTTCACCCAGGTGCGGCTCGCCGCCCAGACCATCGCACGCGAGGTGGAAAGGCGGGTGCCCGATCTGGCCACCAGCCGGTGGTGGAAGGAGGAGCGCGAGGGCGTGTTCGTCGACTTCAACCAGAACGCGAAGGACCGCACCGTCGCCTCCGCTTACTCGGTGCGCGCCACCCCCGATGCCCGGGTGTCCACACCGCTGCGCTGGGACGAGGTGGCCGGGTGCCGTCCGGAGGAATTCACCATCGCGACGGTGCCCGACCGGTTCGCCGAACAGGGCGACCCGTGGGCGGGCATGGACGACCTGGTCGGTTCAGCGGCAGGCAGCCTGGACCAGCTGTTGGCACTGGCCGAAGAGCTGGGCCCGCCGGAGAAGGCGCCGCGCGGCGCCAAGAAGTCTGCCGATGGCCGGCGGCAATCGGTGATGCCGTTGATCGAGGTCGCCCGCACCAAGACCAAAGACGAGGCGATGGCCGCGCTGGACACGTGGCGGGAGCGTCATCCCACCGCGGCCGCGCTGCTGGAGCCGGTCGACGTGCTGGTCGACGGCATGCGCGGGCCCAGTTCGATCTGGTACCGGATCCGGATCAACCTGCAGCACGTACCCGCTGACCAGCGGCCCGCGCAGGAGGAACTGATCGCCGACTATTCGCCCTGGGACGGCTATAAACCAAAGCGCGGCACGGGAAAACAGGCCACGTAACTGACGGTCCGGTAAGACACGCGATACTCTCTCGCTGTGCTGCAGGGATGGAGTCGGCGGGGATTTTTGCAGGCCGCCGGGGTTACTGGGCTCGCCGGACTGGTTGCTGCGTGCTCCGAAAACAAGCCGGCGCCCGGATCGGCCGGCGGCGGGTCGGTGACGGTCACCCACCTGTTCGGTCAGACCGTCGTCAAGGAACCGCCGAAGCGGGTGGTGAGCGCCGGCTACACCGAACAGGACGACCTGCTGGCCGTCGGGGTGGTGCCGATCGCGGTGACCAACTGGTTCGGCGACCAGCCGTTCGGCGTGTGGCCGTGGGCGCAACCGAAACTCGGTGCGGCACAACCCGTTCTGCTGAACCTGGACAACGGGATACCGGTGGACCAGATCGCCGGGCTCAAGCCGGACCTGATCGTGGCGACGAACGCCGGCCTGGACGCCGACACCTACCAGAAGCTGTCCGCGATCGCGCCGACCATCGCCCAGTCCGACGGCGACGCGTTCTTCGAACCGTGGAAGGACCAGGCCACCGCCATCGGCCAGGCAGTATTCCAGGCCGACCAGATGAAAACCCTGGTCAACGCCGTCGACAGCAAATTCACCGACGTCGGGCAGAAGAACCCGTCCTGGAAAGGCAAAAAGGCGCTGTTGATGCAGGGGCGCATCTGGCAGGGCACGATCGTGGCGACCGCGGCGGGTTGGCGCACCGACTTTCTGAACCAGATGGGCCTGGTCGTGGCCGACAGCATCAAGCCCTACGTCAGGGATCACCGGGCGGTGATACCCCGCGATCACATCAAAGACGTGCTGGATGCCGCCGACGTGGTGATCTGGTCGACGGAGAGCCCCGAGGAAGAGCAGGCGCTGCTGGCTGATCCCGAGGTGGCCGCCGCGCAGGTGACCGCGCAGAAACGCCATATCTTCACCGGCAAAGACCTGGCCGGCGCGATCGCCTTCGCGTCGCCGCTGAGCTATCCGGTGGTCGCCGATCAGCTGCCGCCACAGCTGGCCAAGGTCCTGGGCTGATGACGCTCTGAGCGTTTGCTAAGGCACCTCTGGCAGTGCTGGAATTCGCTCGCGAACGGCTGGATTCCGGAGCTACCGTCGAAAGATGAGTGTGACGGAGATCACCGATTTCTCGAGGGGCCTCGACGTGGCAACCACCGTCATCGACTACGGCGATCAAGCGCTGATTCTGCAGTGCGACAGCACCGCCGAGGTTTTGGCGTGGACGGAGACGCTGCGGGCAGCGCGGTTACCCGGCGTGGTGGACATCGTCCCGGCCTCGGTCACCGTCCTGGTGAAACTCGACGGACCGCGGTTCCAGGGCGTGACCCGGCAGCGCATCAGAAGGTTGCGGGTGGCCGCCGACGCGACCGATCCCGGCCTCAGCGATCCGGCCGACGACATCGTGATCGACGTCGTGTACGACGGCCCTGATCTGGCCCACGTCGCCGGCCACACCGGGTTGAGCCCCGCGCAGGTCATCAACGCCCACACCGGCACCCGGTGGCGGGTGGGCTTCGGCGGGTTCGCCCCGGGCTTCGCCTACCTGATCGGCGGCGACGAGCGGCTCCGCGTGCCACGGCGGTCCGAGCCGCGGACCTCGGTGCCGGCCGGCGCGGTCGGTTTGGCCGGTGAATTCAGCGCGGTGTATCCGCGGCAGTCACCGGGCGGCTGGCAGATCATCGGTCACACCGACGCGGTGTTGTGGGACATCGATCGACCCGATCCGGCGCTGCTCACGCAGGGCCGGTGGGTCCGGTTCCGGGCTCACTGAGGGGGCGCGCCATGACACCCACCCTGGAAATCCTGCGTACCGGGCCGCTGGCGGTCGTTCAGGACCTCGGCCGCTCCGGACTCGCGCACCTCGGTGTCGGCCCGTCCGGGGCCGCCGACCGCCGCTCGCACACGTTGGCCAACCGGCTGGTCGCCAACCCCGACGACCGGGCCACCGTGGAAGTGACCTTCGGGGGCTTGACCGCCCGGGTTCGGGGCGGCAATCTCGACATCGCGGTGACGGGCGCCGACACCGATCCGACAGTCAACGGAATCATGTTCGGCACCAACAGTATTCACCACGTTCGCGATGGGCAGGTGATATCGCTCGGCACGCCGCGGGCCGGGCTGCGGACGTATCTGGCGGTGCGCGGCGGCATCTGCGTGACGCCGGTGCTGGGCTCGCGCAGCTACGACGTGATGTCGGCGATCGGCCCGTTGCCGCTGCAGGCCGGCGACGTGTTGCCGATCGGCGATCACACCCACGACTACCCCGAACTGGACCAGGCCCCGGTGGCCGCCATCACCACCGAAGCGGTCGAACTGCTGGCGATACCCGGACCGCGCGACGACTGGTTCGTCGACCCCGACATCCTGGTCCACACCGACTGGGTGGCCTCCGACCGCAGCGACCGGGTGGGCATGCGCCTCGTCGGCCGCCCGCTGCGGCATCGCGAACCGGACCGGCAGCTACCCAGCGAGGGCGCCACGCGCGGCGCCATCCAGGTGCCACCCAACGGGCTGCCGGTGATCCTGGGGCCCGATCACCCCGTCACCGGCGGTTACCCGGTGATCGGCGTGCTGACCGACGAGGACATCGACAAGGCCGCCCAGGTGCGGCCGGGGCAGCACGTGCGGCTGCATTGGGCGCGGCCACGGCGGGCGGGATAGACCCGACCTGGTAGAACAAGCACGTGCACACCGCACGTCTGGTCCACACGGCCGACCTGGACACTCACACCCGCCAGAGCATCTACCAGATGGTCACCACGGCGTTCGCCGGCGACTTCACCGACTCCGACTGGGAACACACGCTGGGCGGGATGCACGCACTGGTCTGGTACCACGGCGCGATCATCGCGCACGCCGCGGTGGTGCAGCGACGACTGATCTACCAGGATCGTGCACTGCGCTGCGGTTACGTGGAAGGTGTTGCGGTACGCGAAGATTGGCGCGGCCAGGGGCTGGTCCGCGCGCTGTTGGACGGGGTCGAGCAGGTGATGCGGGGCGCCTATCAACTCGGTGCGCTGAGCTCAACGGTGGACGCCCGCGGGCTGTACGCGGGCCGGGGGTGGCTGCCCTGGCTCGGCCCGACGTCGGTGCTGGCTCCCACCGGCCCGGCCCGCACTTCCGACGACGACGGTTCGATCTTCGTCCTGCCGGTGAGCGTGACCCTGGACACCTCCGTTGAGTTGATGTGCGACTGGCGCGATGGAGACGTCTGGTAAGTCTCACACCGCCTTAGGTGGTGGGGTGATGGGAAGTTCACACACCCGGGTCCCTGACGGAAGCGCTCGGGCAACAATGGATTTCTAGCGTGATCGGCAAGGTCGATGACGTTAGGAGTCTTCATGTTCGCCCGTCGTTCGCACGTTATCTCCGACTGGGATCCCGAAGATGTAGTCGCGTGGGAGGCAGGCAACAAGGACATCGCCCGGCGCAACCTGATCTGGTCGGTGGTCGCCGAACACGTCGGATTCTCCGTCTGGTCGATCTGGTCGGTCATGGTGCTGTTCATGCCGGCGTCGGTGTACGGATTCTCCGCCGGGGACAAGTTCCTGTTGGGTGCCACGGCAACGCTGGTCGGCGGCTGCCTGCGGTTCCCGTACACCTTCGCCACCGCGAAGTTCGGTGGCCGCAACTGGACCATCTTCTCGGCGGTGGTCCTGCTCATTCCGACCGTCGGAACGATTGTCCTGCTGGCCAATCCGGGTCTACCGCTGTGGCCTTATCTGGTGTGCGCCGCGCTCGCCGGGCTCGGCGGGGGCAACTTCGCCTCCTCGATGACGAACATCAATGCGTTCTATCCGCAACGGCTCAAAGGCGCGGCGCTGGCGCTCAACGCCGGTGGCGGAAACCTCGGAGTGCCGATGATTCAGCTGATCGGTCTGCTGGTGATCGCCACGGCCGGCGACCGCCGGCCGTACTGGGTCTGCGCGGTATACCTGGTGCTACTGGCAGTGGCCGGTATCGGCGCGGCGTTGTACATGGACAACCTGAAGCAGTACCGCATTGAGATGGACACCATGCGCAAGGTGCTGGCCGAGCCGCACACCTGGGTGATCTCAACGCTTTACATCGGCACCTTCGGCTCGTTCATCGGGTTCTCCTTCGCATTCGGTCAGGTGCTGCAGATCAACTTCATCGCCGGCGGCCGGAGCACCGGGCAGGCCGCCCTGCACGCCGCCCAGATCGCTTTCCTGGGGCCACTTCTGGGCTCGCTGTCACGGGTGTATGGGGGCCGGTTGGCCGACCGCGTCGGGGGCGGGCGGGTCACCCTGGGCGCATTCTGTGCAATGATCCTCGCCGCCGGAATACTGGTCAGCGTCAGCACTTTCGGGGATCACCGCACCGGGCCCGCGCCGACGTCGACGATGATCGGTTACGTGGTGGGCTTCGTGGCGCTGTTCATCCTGTCCGGAATCGGCAATGGCTCTGTATACAAGATGATTCCGTCGATCTTCGAGGCCCGCAGCCACTCACTGCCGGTGAGCGAAGCCGAGCGACGGCAGTGGTCACGTTCGATGTCCGGCGCCCTGATCGGATTCGCCGGGGCCGTCGGCGCGCTGGGCGGTGTCGGCGTGAATCTCGCCTTGCGCCAGTCTTATTCGAGCAGCGGCACCGCCACGGGAGCCTTCTGGGCCTTCGTCGGGTTCTACCTCGCCGCGTCGGCGCTGACCTGGCTCATCTACGTGCGCAGGCCCCTTGCGGCGCCCGGTCACAGCCGCACCGGTCTGGCTTACGTTTGATTTTGAGAGTCTGGCTCAGGCGCGCTTGAGCCCGGTCGTGCCATTGGCCCCGTCGTAGGCCGGCCCGCCGGCACCGTTCGCCCCCGCGGTGCCGTCGCGCCCGGTCGTGCCCAGTCCCAGCCCGGCGGCACCGCCGGTACCCGCACCGCCGTGCGAGCCACCGAGGCCGCCGACGCCGCCGTCCCCGACGCTTCCGGCCGCACCGGACCTGCCGAGCAGACCGCCGCGGGCACCTGCGCCGCCCTGGCCGGCTTCGCCGCCGCTGCCACCGTCGCCACCGTGGCCGGCGTCGCCGCCCTGGCCGCCGTTACCGCCGGACGCAAGGCCCGAGACCGCACCCGCATTGCCGCCCGCGGCGCCGTCCCCGCCGTTGCCGCCCAGTCCGCCGCCACCACCGGCGCCCCCCGCGCCACCGTGGCCGCCCGCCCCGCCGTTGCCGGCCAGCCACCCGCCGGCACCGGCATTTCCGCCGGCACCACCGGCCGCACCGCTACCGCCTCGCCCGCCATCGCCTCCGTCGCCGCCCGCTCCGCCGTTTCCGCCGGATGCGTTGCCGTTGGAGTTGTACGCCGCGTTGGTGGAGTTCGAATCGATGGTCGCGTGGCCGCCGCCGGCGCCCCCGGCGCCGCCGCCCGAACCGCTACCCCCGGCGCCGCCGGTGCCGCCGATGCCGCCGTCACCGCCGTTGCCGACCAGGAAGCCGCCGCGGCCCCCGTCACCACCGGCGCCGCCGACGCTACCGCTGCCCTGTCCGTCCAGGCCTGCGCCACCGGCGCCGCCGTTACCGCCCAGGCCGGCCACGGCCGCACCGGTACCGGTCGCCCGGGCGTAACCGCCCGCACCGCCGTCTCCGCCATCGGCCCCGCCTGCGCCGCCGGCCCCGCCATTACCGCCATTGCCGGCCACGGGACTGGTGGTGAAGGCCCCGGCCTTCGTGACGTCGGCGTTGCCGCCGCTACCGCCGCTACCCCCGTTGACCCCCGACGGCCCGGGTTGTCCCGATCCGCCGTTGCTGCCGGTGACGTGACCCGCCTTGTCCACCTGGTTGCTGCGGCCCGCTGCGCCGTTGAGGCTCGAATCGGTGGTCGACGCCGGGTTGACGGCGTCCGCACCGGACATTCCGGCCCCGCCGTGCCCGCCGCTGCCACCCGCGCCCCACAGCCCGGCGCTGCCACCGGCGCCCCCGTGGCCACCGGCCATGCTGACCGACGTCGCGGCGCCTCCGCCGCCGCCGCTTCCTCCGTCGCCGTACCACCACCCACCGCGGCCGCCGGTTCCTCCGGTGGCACCGGCACCGCCCGTGCCGCCGGTGCCGCCGTTGCCGATCAGCCCTGCCGCGCCGCCCGCGCCGCCGGCCTGGCCGGTCCCGCCCGATCCCCCGTTGCCGCCGTTGCCCAACAGAATCCCGCCCGCCGCACCGTTGGCGCCCGAGCCCGCGGCGCCGTCCGCGCCGTTGCCGATCAAGGGGCGGCCCACCAGCGCCTGGGTCGGCGCGTTGATGACGTTGAGGACTTGCTGCAGCGGCGACACATTGGCGGCCTCGGCCCGCGCGTAGGTGGTGGCGTTCAAACTGAGGGTCTGCACGAACTGGTCGTGGAAGGCCGAAACTTGAGCGGACAGGCTCTGATAGGCCTGACCATGCCCGGAGAACAGCGCCGCTAACGCCGCCGACACCTCGTCGGCGCCCGCTGCTAGCACTTCCGTTGTCGACGCGGCTGCCGTTGCGTTCGCGCAGCGCAATGCCGAACCGATATTCGCCAGGTCCGCCGCTGACGACGAAAGCGCTTCTGGGGCAACGAGTAGATACGACATTGTGATCCGTTCCCTTACCTGTGGTGGCCGATGCCGGGGCTCGCTGACCACTCTGGTGTGGCGCCGGCCACACGTCTCTACGGCGGCTGGGGGAATCTGGGGATGAAATTTCCTCCCCCTATTGGGGGAGCAGCAGGGCGGCGGTGCCGACTGTGAATTTCACGGCTCGACGCGCCGCCGAAGCGTCGCCAGATTCCCGCGCGGCGCCAGGGATCGACCCGGGACGCGTGTAGCGAATGTCACTCGAATACGCCGGTTTTCGAGGTTTACAGGGACCTGCCAGACAACTGGGACGCAACTTTCAGTCGATCTGGACCCTTCTGAGTTGACTGCCTTCAGCGCCCGATGTGAGCATCGAAACCGACCTTGGCGCAAGCCTCTTCATTCAGCGGCGCCGTCGAGGTGCCCGGAAAGGTGCACAACCTCATGGGCCGCAACCATCGCATCGAGAACTGGAATCCCGAGGACACGGCGGCCTGGAACGCCGGAAACGACAAGATCGCCAGGCGCAACCTGCTCTGCACGATGGCCGGCGATCACATTGCCTTCTCGATCTGGTCCCTGTGGTCGGTAATGACGCTGTTCATGCCCGCATCAGTGTACGGATTCTCGGCCGGCGACAAGCTGCTGCTGGGAGCCGTCGCCACCCTGATCGGCGGCTGCGCACGCATTCCCTACACCCTCGGCATCGCCAGGTTCGGTGGCCGCAACTGGACCACGTTCTCGGCGTTCGTGCTTCTTGTTCCCACCGCCATGACCATCGCGCTGCTGGCCCACCCCGGCCTGCCGCTGTGGCCATATGTGTTGTGCGCGGCCATGACCGGCCTGGGTGGCGGCAATTACGCGGCATCGTTGGCCAACGTCAACGCGTTCTATCCGGAGCGGCTGAAAGGTGCAGCGCTGGCCGTCAACGCGGGGGTGGGCAATCTCGGAGTCGCGGTGATCCAGCTCGTCGGCCTGTTGGCCTTCGCCACGGCCGGGCATCGGGCGCCGTACTGGGTGTGCGCGATTTACCTTGTGCTGCTGGCGATCGCGGGTATCGCCGCGGCACTGTTCATGGACAATCTCGAGCACGGCATTCAGCTGAACACGTTGCGCTCGGTGCTGTTCGTGCGGCACACCTGGGTGATCTCCCTGCTTTACATCTGCACCTTCGGCTCGTGGATCGGGTTCGCGTTCGCGTTCGGCCAGGTGTTGCAGGTCAACTTCGAGGAACACGGCGAAACCGTCAAGCACGCGTCGCTGCACGCCGCTCAGATCGCCTTTGTGGGGCCGCTATTGGGCTCGCTGGCGCGGATTTACGGGGGCCGCCTGTCCGACCGCATCGGCGGAAGTCGGGTCACCCTGGGCGTTCTCGCCGGCATGATTCTGGCGGCCGGCGTGCTGGTAGCCATCAGCACCCACGACGACGTCGCACCGGGCACCGGCAGTTTCACGCTGATCGGTTACGTGGCGTGCTTCATGGCGCTGTTCATTCTGGCCGGGATGGGCAACGGGTCGGTGTTCAAGCTGATCCCGTCCATCTTCGAGGCACGCAGCCGCTCGCTGGATACCGGCGAAGCCGAGCGTCGCCACTGGGCGCGTGCCATGTCCGGTTCGTTGATCGGATTCTGTTCAGCGGTAGGCGCACTGGGCGGGGTGGGGATCAACCTGGCGCTGCGCGAGTCATACCTGCACAGTGGCACCGAGACCTCGGCCTACTGGACGTTCCTGGTGTCCTACGTCTTCGCCGCGTGGCTCACCTGGGTGATGTACGTGCGCCGTCCCGGCACACCTGTGACGCAGAACGCAGACGAGGGCAATGCTGCAGCAATTGCCAGGTAACGCTTCGGAAATGAGCCTGGCATACAAAGGACATATGGCCCAGTCACCGTCTGCGCCACTCACTGGCTACCGCGTCGCAGTCACCTCAGCGCGTCGCTCAGAAGAGTTGTGTGCGCTGCTGAATCGTCATGGGGCGGAGGTCTTCGCCGCCCCCGCGATCAGCATGATCGCGCTGCCCGATGACGATGAATTGCACTGCAACACCGAAGCATTGATCGCCGCACCGCCGGACATCATGGTGGCCCACACCGGCATCGGCTTTCGCGGCTGGGTGGCCGCGGCCGAAGGATGGGGTCTGGCGACCGAACTCGTCGACTCGTTGTCGTCAGCGCGGGTCATCTCGCGGGGACCGAAGGCAACCGGCGCACTGCGCGCTGCCGGACTGCGTGAGGAATGGTCACCCGAATCCGAATCGTCGCACGAGGTCCTGGAATACCTGCTCGAGACGGGGGTCGACGGCAAGCGCATCGCCGTACAGTTGCACGGCGCGGCGGACGGCTGGGATCCGTTTCCGGAGTTCCTGGGAGGTCTGCGCGACGCGGGTGCCGAGGTTGTCCCGATCCGGGTATACCGTTGGAAGCCAGTTCCATTGGACGGCGAGTTCGATCAGCTGGTCGCCGGCATCGCCCGGCGGCAGTTCGACGCGGTGAGCTTTACGTCGGCCCCGGCGGCCGTGGCGGTGCTGGAGCGCAGCCGCGACCTGGGCATCGAGGACCAGGTGCTGGCCGCCTTCCGCAGCAGCGTGCACGCGATGTGTGTGGGCCCGGTGACATCGCGGCCCCTGATCCGGCACGGTGTCCCGACATCGTCACCGGAGCGAATGCGGTTGGGCGCCTTGGCACGTCATATCGCCGAGGAACTGCCGTTGCTCGGTTCGTGCAGCGTCCGGGCCGCCGGCCATCTGGTCGACATCCGGGGTACCTGCGTGCTGGTCGACGGGTCGGTCAAGACGGTGTCCGGCTCGGGCATGGCGATACTGCACGCCCTGGCACATCGTCCCGGAGATGTGGTCGGTCGCGCGGAACTGCTGCGGCTGCTGCCCGGCAACGGCGGTGACACGCATGCGGTGGACACCGCCGTGCTTCGGTTGCGAACGGCGCTGGGCGACAAGAACATCGTCGCCACCGTGGTCAAGCGGGGTTACCGGCTGGCCCTCGACGGAGAGCACGACGCGGCATGAGCCTCATACTGACCGCCCACGGCACCCGCCGGCCGGCCGGCGTCGCCATGATCGGCGACCTCGCGGCCCGGGTGGCTGAACTGCTCGACCGCAGTATCGCGGTGGCGTTCGTCGACGTGCTGGGACCCACACCCAGCGAAGTACTCTCGGCCGTGCACGCCAGGCGCGAGCCCGCAATCGTGGTGCCCGCGTTCCTTTCTCGCGGCTATCACGTCCGCGCCGACCTGCCCGCACATATCGAGGCCAGCGGACACCCGAATGTCGTCGTCACCCCGGCACTCGGGCCGGGGCCGGGCATCATCCGGATCATCCACCAGAACCTGGTGGAAACCGGTTGGCAACCCGGGGATTCGGTGATTCTCGCCGCGGCGGGCACGTCCGATCGCCGCGCCCGCGCCGACTTGGATCTCGCGGCGACGTTGCTGTCAACGCTGACCGGGGCGCCGGTCGAACTGGGATTTGCAGCGACCGGCACTCCTACCATCCGCGATGCCGTCGCCGCCGCGCGTCGCCGGGGTGCGCGCCGCGTGGTGGTCGCGTCCTATCTGCTGGCCGACGGCCTGTTCCAGGAGCGGCTGGATCACTGCGGCGCCGACCTCGTGACGCGGCCGCTGGGCACCCATCCCGGGGTCGCCCGTTTGGTGGCCGATCGGTTCCGGAACGCCGCCGACCCCGCGGTCAGAACGCTCTACCAGCGGACGGCGTGATCAACGACACTTGATGTTTGTGGGTATCCCGGGTAATCCTGGCAACATGGCCCGCAACGAAGAGCCCTCGCGAGGACTCCTCGACGATGTGGCGAAGATGCTCCGGTTACCTTTCCGGACACCGGAGTTCATCGACCGCATCTTCACCGGGAGTGTCAACCAGGTAGGCCGCCGCACGCTCTACATGCTGATCACCACGTGGGATGCCGCCGGCGGCGGGCCTTTTGCCGCGAGTGCAATCGCGTCGACGGGCCTGTCCAAGACCGCCGAGATCGTTCAGGGAATGCTGATCGGTCCGGTGTTCAACCCGCTGCTCAAGATGCTGGGGGCTGACAAGATCGCCGTCCGCGCATCGCTGTGCGCTTCGCAGTTGGTAGGGCTGGGAATCATGCGCTACGGCGTGCGTTCCGAGCCGCTGCACTCGATGACGGTGGAACAACTGGTGGACGCCATCGGCCCGACGATGCAGCGCTACCTCGTCGGCAAGATCGACTAGGCAGCCATCCGCGCCGCGAACCGCCCGACCTGAATACTGCCGTCGGCGGTGACCCGGACCGGGTAGACCGGCACCGAAACCCGCTCGTCGTCCAGGCAGGAGCCGTCGTCCAGCGCGAAAGCCTGCTTGAGGATCGGTGATTGAACGACGGCACGGCCGGCGCGGTCACCGACGATGCCGCGGGACAACACCGCCGCATTCGAGAACGGGTCGATGTTGCCGATCGCGTACACCGATCCGTCGTCGAGCCGGAACAGCGCGGCCTGCGCGCCGTCGTCGAGCAGCACCCCGACGCCGCGTCCCGGAATGAGGTGGTCGTACCGGCAGGCGGTGGTCCACGCCTGGATGTCGTTGACGATAGTCATGATTGATTCCCTCCCTAGCTACAGCTATCCGCGAACCCGCGGAATACCAATGGGCACCGGCACTTTGCGCCCGGAACGTTCGGTGAACGTCACCGTCGGGTCGACGGCGCCCGGGGCGTTGACGAACGAGACGAACCTGGAGAGCTTGTCCGGATCCTCCAGCACGCCCTTCCACTCACACTCGTAGTTCGCGACGTGGCGTTCGATGGCGGCCTCGAATTCCCCGGCCAGTCCCAGCGAGTCGTCACACACCACCTCGCGCACGTGGTCCAGTCCGAGTGATTCCACCCATGGCGCGGTCCGCTGCAACCGGTCCGCCGTGCGGATGTAGTACATGAGGAATCGGTCGATGTAGCGGACCAGCGTGGCGGTGTCCAGGTCGCCGGCCAGCAACTGGGCGTGCTTGGGGGTCATCCCTCCGTTGCCGCCGACGTACAGATTCCACCCCTGCTCGGTGGCGATGACCCCGACGTCCTTGCCGCGGGCCTCGGCGCACTCCCGTGCGCAGCCCGAAACGCCGAGCTTGATCTTGTGGGGTGCCCGCAGTCCGCGGTAGCGCAGTTCGAGGTCGATGGCCAGCTGCACCGAATCCTGTTGGCCATAACGGCACCAGTCGCTACCGACGCAGCTCTTCACCGTCCGCAGCGCCTTGCCGTAGGCATGACCCGACTCCATACCGGCGTCGACCAGCCGCTTCCAGATCGCCGGCAACTGGTCCACCCGGGCACCGAACATGTCGATCCGCTGGCCGCCGGTGATCTTGGTGTAGAGCCCGAAATCCTGTGCGATCTGGCCGATCAGGATCAGGTGCTCGGGCTTGATGTCGCCACCGGGCACCCGCGGCACCACCGAGTAGCTGCCGTTGCGCTGGATATTGGCCAGGAAGTGGTCGTTGGAATCCTGCAGCGAGGCCTGCTCGCCTTCCAGGATGTGGTCGGATCCGGTGGAGGCCAGGATGGACGCGACGACGGGTTTGCAGATGTCGCAACCCTTTCCACGGCCGAAGCGCTCCAGCAGACCGGAGAAGGTGCGGATCTCGGTGGCCGAGATGATCTGGAACAACTCCGCCCGCGACTGCCCGAAGTGCTCGCACAGCGCCTTGGACTGCGCCACGCCCTCGGCTTCCAGCAGTTGCTTGAGCAACGGAACGCACGAGCCGCACGAGGTGCCGGCGGCGGTGCGGGACTTCAGCGCCGGGACGTCGGCGCAGCCGTCGGCGATGGCGCACTTCAGGTCGCCCTTGCTGACGTTGTTGCAGGAGCAGATCTGGGCCGAATCCGGCAGTGCCCCAATGCCCAGAGCACCGGCGGCACCGGCCGACCCGGCGGGTGCGATGAGCGCCAACGGGTCACCGGGCAGCTCGCTGCCGACCATCGGACGCAGCACCCCGTACGCCGACGCGTCGCCCACCAACACGCCGCCGAGCAACGTCCTGGCATCGTCGGAGAGCACCAGCTTGGCGTAGGTGCGGTTCACTGCGTCGTTGATGACGACTTCGAGGCAGTTCTCCGTGCTGCCCATCGCATCTCCGAAGCTGGCGACGTCGACGCCGAGCAGCTTGAGCTTGGTGGACAGATCCGCCTCGGGAAATTCCGCGGTGCCGTCGACCAGCCGGTCGGCCACCACCTCGGCGCTGGTGTAGCCCGGTCCCACCAGGCCGTAGCACCGGCCCTCGATGGCGGCTACCTCGCCCACCGCGTAGATGTCGGAATCGCTGGTGCGGCAGGCCAAGTCGGTGAGGACGCCGCCGCGCGGAGCGATGTCCAGCCCGGCGGCCCGGGCCAATTCGTCGCGGGGCCGGATGCCGGCGGCGAAGATCACCACACCGGCATCGATCACCCGGCCATCGGAGAGCCGCACCGTCAGCGATTCGGAGCCGTCCGAATGCGCAACGGAATCAATCGATTCGGTGCCGGTTCCGACGTGGATGTCGATCCCGAGATCGCCGATCATCCGGGCCAGCAGAGCGCCGCCGGCCTCGTCGATCTGCTGAGCCATCAGCCGCGGCATCATCTCGACCACGTGCGTCGGTAAACCGAACTGGCGCAACGCGTTCGCCGCCTCCAGGCCCAGCAGACCGCCGCCGATGACCACGCCGGCCCGGCCGCTACCGGACTCGACCGCGCGCTGCGCGCCGGTGCGGATGGCGTCGAGGTCGTCGAGGGTCCGGTACACGTGGCAGGAAGGCAGGTCGTGGCCGGTGACCGGAGGGACGAAGGCATAGGACCCGGTCGCCAGCACCAGGGCGTCGTAATCGTGGACCCGGCCGTCGGAGGTGACGGCTGTCTTTGCCGCACGGTCGATTTCGGTGACGCGGGTGTTCAGCAGCAGTTGCACGTGGGGGTCGCCGGCATAGTCGTTGCCGGGCAGGGCCAGCAGGCTGCGGTCCCAGGTCTCGGTGTATGAGGTCAGGCCGACGCGGTCGTAAGCGGCATCGGCCTCTTCGGCCAGCACAGTGATTCGCCACGCCCCGTTGGTGTCTCGGGCGCGTAGCGCCTCGACGAACCGATGGCCAACCATGCCGTGGCCGACCACGACGACGCGCCGGGCAGCAGCGCGCGCGGGAGTACTTCCGGCAGAGGACATGTCACGAGACTACGAACTCGATGTTGCCGGGAATGACGCGAAATGTGACGCATTCATCACGCCGTCCTCACAGCTGGCAATCGCCTGTGTGACGGCGTTCGCTCTGGGCGAACGGCCAGGTGGAACTTTAGCGTAGGGCACTCATGTTTTACCGGGTAGCCGACCACCACAGCGTCGGGCACAGCTAACTCACAACGAAGAGTAAGGAGTCACCCATGAGCAATCTCGCCTTGTGGTCGCGTCCGGCGTGGGACACCGACCGATGGTTGCGGGACTTTTTCGGTCCGGCATCCGCCGACTGGGTCAAGTCTGCTACCAGCGGATTTAACCCGGCAGCCGAGATTTTGAAGGAAGGCGATGACGCGGTAGTCCGGTTGGAACTGCCGGGCATCGATGTCGAGAAGGACGTCAACGTCGAGGTGGACAAGGGCCGCCTGGTCATCCATGGCGAACACCGCGACGAACACGCGGAAGAGGAACACGGCCGCACGCTGCGGGAGATCCGGTACGGGTCGTTCCGCCGGTCGTTCCAGCTTCCGGCGCACGTCACCGGCGAGGCCATCGCGGCGTCGTACGACGCGGGCGTGCTGACCGTGCGGGTCACCGGCGCCTACGCCGGGGCGCAGCCGCAGCGCATCGCCATCACCAAATAGCCCGACCGGACACAGAGGCCCCCGCACGCCCGGCGTGCCGGGGGCCTTTGTGACTGCTCGGGATCAGCGCCAGCGGGCGAGCAGTTCGTTCGCCCGGGCCGACAGCGCGTATTGCAGGAACGGGCCGAAGCTGATCCGCGCCACCCCGAGCGGGGCGAACGACGCCGGGTCGTCCTGGTCCGGCATCGCGATCGCGTTGACCGGCAACGGCAACTCAGTTGCCAAGCGCCGCAACGTCTCCGAATCATGGCGACCCACCGGGTACAGCACGTCGGCCCCCGCCTGGGCCGCTTCGGTGAGCCGCGCCACCGCCAGGTCGACCCGGCTCGCGGCGTCCCCTTCCTGGCGCAGGAACACATCGGTGCGGGCGTTGATCACGACGTGAACCCCGGCCGCGTCGGCGGCCGAGCGCAACTGGCTCACCAGTTCGGCATGTTCGGCCGAGGACCGCAGCCGCCCGCCTTCGGAGTGCACGGTGTCTTCGATGTTGAGTCCGACAGCACCGACCCCCAGCAGGCCCTCGATGAGGCGGGGTGCGGGCTGTCCGTAGCCCGACTCGATGTCGACCGAGACCGGCAGGTCGACCGCCGCGGTTATCTGCGCGACTCGCGCCTGCACGTCGTCGAACGACATGCCCTCGCTGTCGGGTTTGCCTACGGAGTCCGCGAGCGGGTGACTACCGACCGTGAGCGCCGCGAATCCGGCATCCGCGGCCAACTTCGCCGACCAGGCATCCCACACCGTGGGCAACACGACCGGATCCCCCGGTCGGTGAAGTTGCAGCAACACCCGGGCTTGTTCGGCCAGTTCCAGCGGCATGGGCACAAAGTCACTTTCTTGGCGGCCGGAGTCACTTTCTCGGCGGCCGGACCCAAGTTGTCGGGTGTCCGGCTCCGACAGCGGATAGTATCGGCTGACGTACTGTGATCCGTAACACCTTCGGCCCAGGGAGCATCGATTGTCCACCGCCACTGAACTCTCCGAACTGCACGACCTGATGCGGGGCCTGCGGCGGTGTGTGACCTCGCTGAAGTCACGCTACGGAGACAATCCCGCCACGCGCCGCATCGTGATCGACGCCGAGCGAATCCTCACTGACATCGAATTACTCGACAGCGATGTCGCGGAATTGGACCTGACCCGGGCCACCGTCTACCAATCCAGCGAGAAGATCGCCATCCCGGACACCCAGTACGACACCGACTTCTGGCGCGATGTCGACGACGAGGGTGTCGGAGGTCACAGCAGGTATTAGCGGCCCACCGGCTTGAGACGCCCGACTAAGGAGCGGGCGTTCATTCTGTGTACCCTTCGAGCTACAGCCCGTTCGAAGAGGAACAACACATTAGATGAGCGCACCAACGGCGAGCCGTTCTGAGTCCGGCGTCTTTTCAGCAACCCGCGCCCGGATTGGGCAAAAAACGCTCCGCACCGATCGGTGGTGGCTGCAGCCCCTGAGGATCAACCTGGGCTTCGCCGCTTTCGTCATCTACGCGACAGCGCGCGCGTTCCAGCAGGACTATTTCTTCGTCCCGAACTACCACTACCTGACGCCGTTCTACTCGCCGTGCGTCAGCAAGGCCTGCGGTGAGGCCAGCGAGTTCTGGCCGCAGATCCTGCCGGACGTGTGGTGGTTGCCGTACGCGGCGTTGACCCTGCCGTTCCTGCTGTTGTTCCGGTTGACCTGCTACTACTACCGCGGCGCCTACTACCGCACGGTGTGGCAGTCGCCCACCGCCTGCGCGGTGGCCGAGCCGCGCGTCCACTACACCGGCGAGACCAAGTTCCCGCTGATCATCCAGAACACCCACCGGTACTTCTTCTACATCGCCGGCATCATCTCGGTGATCAACACCTGGGACGCCATCGCCGCTTTCCACTCCGACGACGGCCCGGGCGGATTCGGGTTCGGTCTGGGCAACCTGGTCCTGCTCGGCAACGTCATCATGCTGTGGACCTACACGCTGTCCTGCCACTCCTGCCGGCACGTCACCGGTGGCCGGCTCAAGCACTTCTCCAAACACCCTGTGCGGTACTGGATCTGGACCCAGGTCAGCAAGATCAACGAGCGGCACAAGATGTACGCGTGGATCACGCTCGGGACGTTGATGTTCACGGACTTCTACATCCTGCTGGTGTCCAGCGGCACCATCTCCGACCTGAGATTCATCGGCTGATCAGCCCTTCAGCCACAGTGCGAACGAAATTCCATTATTTGAGCGAGGTTTCATGGTTGAGGTCGAACGGCACGCCTACGACGTAGTCGTCATCGGTGCCGGCGGCGCAGGGTTACGCGCAGTCATCGAAGCGCGCGAGCGCGGCCTGAAGGTCGCCGTGGTAACCAAATCCCTGTTCGGCAAAGCCCATACGGTGATGGCCGAGGGTGGCTGCGCGGCGTCCATGGGTAACGCCAACCCGAAGGACAACTGGCAGACCCACTTCGGCGACACCATGCGGGGTGGCAAGTTCCTCAACAACTGGCGGATGGCCGAGCTGCACGCCAAGGAGGCACCGGACCGCGTCTGGGAGCTGGAGACCTACGGCGCGCTGTTCGACCGCACCAAAGACGGCCGGATCAGCCAGCGCAACTTCGGCGGACACACCTATCCGCGACTCGCGCACGTCGGTGACCGCACCGGCCTGGAGCTGATCCGCACCATGCAGCAGAAGATCGTCTCGCTGCAGCAGGAGGACTTCGCCGAGTTCGGTGACTACGAGGCCCGGATCCGGGTGTTCGCCGAGTGCACGGTCACCGAGCTGCTGAAGGACGGTGACGCGATCGCCGGGGCGTTCGGCTACTGGCGGGAGAGCGGCAACTTCGTCCTGTTCGAGGCGCCGGCGGTGGTGCTGGCCACCGGCGGCATCGGCAAGTCGTTCAAGGTCACCTCCAACTCCTGGGAGTACACCGGCGACGGCCACGCGCTGGCCCTGCGCGCCGGTGCGACGTTGATCAACATGGAGTTCGTCCAGTTCCACCCGACGGGCATGGTGTGGCCGCCGAGTGTGAAGGGGATTCTGGTCACCGAAGGTGTCCGGGGCGACGGCGGAGTGCTCAAGAACTCCGAAGGCACACGGTTCATGTTCGGCTACATCCCGCCGGTCTTCAAAGGCCAGTACGCCGAAGACGAGCAAGAGGCCGACCAGTGGCTCAAGGACAACGACTCGGCCCGTCGTACCCCGGACCTGCTGCCCCGCGACGAGGTGGCGCGCGCCATCAACTCGGAGGTCAAGGCCGGCCGTGGCACCCCGCACGGCGGGGTCTACCTGGACATCGCGTCCCGGCTGACCCCGGCGGAGATCAAGCGCCGGTTGCCGTCGATGTACCACCAGTTCATGGAGCTGGCCGAGGTCGACATCACCAAGGAGCCGATGGAGGTCGGCCCCACCTGTCACTACGTGATGGGTGGTGTCGAGGTCGACGCCGACACCGGCGCGGCCAAGGTGCCCGGCCTGTTCGCCGCGGGTGAATGCTCCGGCGGCATGCACGGCTCGAACCGGCTGGGCGGCAACTCGCTGTCCGACCTGCTGGTCTTCGGCCGGCGCGCCGGACTGGGCGCCGCCGACTACGTGCGCGCCCTGAGTAGCCGTCCGACGGTCTCCGAGGACGCACTCAGGGACGCCGAGCAGTTCGCCCTCAAGCCGTTCACGGGTCCCACCGACGGCTCGGCCCCGGAGAATCCCTATGCGCTGCAGATGGATCTGCAGCACGTGATGAACGACCTGGTCGGCATCATCCGCAAAGAGGAAGAGATCACCCGGGCGCTGAAGCTGCTCAAGGAGCTCTGGTCGCGGTACCAGCACGTGCAGGTCGAAGGCGGACGGCAGTACAACCCGGGCTGGAACCTGGCGATCGACCTGCGCAACATGCTGATGGTCAGCGAATGCGTGGCCAAGGCGGCGCTCACCCGCACCGAGAGCCGCGGCGGGCACACCCGCGATGACCACCCGAGCATGGATTCCAGCTGGCGCAACACGTTGCTGGTGTGCAAAGAGGCCTCCCAGGATGAGGCCGAAACCACCGGGGACCACATCACCATCACCCGTCAGGAGCAGGTCCCGATGCGGCCCGACTTGCTGGAGCTCTTCAAGGTCTCCGAATTGGAGAAGTACTACACCAACGAAGAGCTGGCCGAGCACCCGGAACGGAGAGCGTAATGGCGTACAACGCGAGCATGCGGGTCTGGCGCGGCGACGAAAGTGGCGGCGGGCTCGAAGAATTCACCGTCGAGGTCAACGAGGGTGAGGTCGTCCTCGACGTCATCCACCGCCTGCAGCAGACGCAGACGCCCGATCTGGCGGTGCGCTGGAACTGCAAGGCGGGCAAGTGCGGATCGTGCTCGGCGGAGATCAACGGCAAGCCGCGCCTGATGTGCATGACGCGGATGTCGACGTTCGAGGAGAACGAGGTCGTCACCGTCACCCCGATCCGCACCTTCCCGGTGATCCGCGACCTGGTGACCGACGTGTCGTTCAACTACGAAAAGGCGCGCGAGATCCCGTCGTTCACCCCGCCGAAGGAGTTGCAGCCGGGCGAGTACCGGATGGCCCAGGTGGATGTCCAGCGTTCGCAGGAATTCCGCAAGTGCATCGAATGCTTCCTGTGCCAGAACGTCTGTCACGTCATCCGTGACCACGACGAGAACAAAGAGGCATTCGCCGGTCCGCGTTTCCTGATGCGGATCGCCGAGCTCGACATGCACCCGCTGGACACGGTGGACCGGCAGAAACAGGCTCAGGAAGAGCACGGGCTGGGGTACTGCAACATCACCAAGTGCTGCACCGAGGTCTGCCCCGAGCACATCAAGATCACCGACAATGCGCTGATCCCGATGAAAGAGCGGGTCGCCGACCGCAAGTACGACCCGGTCGTGTGGCTGGGTAACAAGCTGTTCAGGCGTTAATCCCCGCCACACCGGGTATCCGGCTGGCATGCGAGGAACGACCAGCACCAACGAAATTCGAACGGCGATTCGGGAGTTGTCCGTCCGCGCCGAGCTGGCGCGCAAAGAGGGACGGCACGACGACGCTACGGACATCGAGCAGCGCATCGACGCATACCGGAAAGAGTTGAGCGAGCGGCCCTAGCCTGGCTCGGCTCTCAGCCGCCTTCAGACACCCAGGCGGCGAAAGACGCTGCGGTGGAACACGATCGGGGCGACCTCGGCGTCGACGGTGACTTCACTGACCCGCAGCACGACAATGGTGTGGTCGCCCGCCGGAATCAGTTGCTCGATCGCACTTTCCAGCCATAGCGCGGTGCCCCGGATGAAAACGGCTCCGGAGTCCCGCAATTCCGTCTCCAGCCCGGCGAACCGGTCGCCCGTTTTGGCGGCCAGGGTGCGCGCGGCCGCGTCGTGCGCCTCGCCGAGCACGCTGATCCCCAACATCGGCGCGTCCTTGAGCTTGGGCCAGGTGGTGGACGTGTTCTGCACGCAGAAGGACACCAGCGGGGGCTCCAGCGACACCGGAACGAAGGTACTGGCGGCGAGGCCTTCGCGTTTCCCGTTCACATGCGCCGCGATTGCGACGACGCCGGTGGGGAAATGGCCGAAAGCCTCACGCAGCGACAGCGGCGTCAAGTTCTTGTTGTCGGAGTTCACCGAACTATTCGCTCCTCGAGCCGAGAACGGGATTCTCGCTTTCGAGCCTACCGGGCGCGTATCCGTGGGCGGCAGCCACATCCGGATGCGCACGCACCCTGCTCTTCCAGGCATTGCGGCCGTAAACGGAGTGAATCGGGTCGGCGGGGTCCGGCACCCGGCGGGCCTGGCGGGCCAGCGCGGCGGGCAGCTCAAGCACCGGTAGCTGGGCATCCAGCGCGGGGTTGAAGAAGTACGGCACCGAGATCCGGTCGGCCGTGGCTCCGGACAGGTCCACCCGATGCTCGGTGGCGCGCAGGTAGCCGCCGGTCGTGAGTTCGAGCAACTCACCGATGTTGACCACGAACGCACCGTCCAGCGGCGCGACGTCGACCCAGCCCTGTCCCGGAGACCTTCGCACCTGCAGGCCCCGGCTTCCCGGCTCGGGCAGCAGCAGGGTGAGCACTCCGGAGTCCTTGTGAGCGCCGACACCCTGCGGCGAGGCGGCTGCCGCCGGGTACCGGATGATCTTGATCAGGGTCGCGGGCCGGTCGGCGAAAGCGGCGTCGAAGACGTCCGGCGGGCTGCCGAGGGAGGCCGCCCAGTGCCGCAACAGGGTGCGGGACACCCGGGACAACGCGGCATCCCACTCGGCGACGATGCCCGGCAGCTCCGGCATCGCCGCCGGCCACTGGTTGGGGCCCTGCAGCCACAGGTAGTCGGGCCGGCCGGGCCCGCCGCCGGGTGGGCGCTCGGGGCCGATGTCGATCTGCTCGCGCCAGTCCACTTCGCCGCGGGTCAGCTCGCCACCCAGTCGGGTGTAGCCGCGGAAATGCGGGCTGCGCACCATCGCGATCGCGTCCTTGTCCGCCTGCGGGAGCGCAAACAGGCGCCGCGCCGCGTCCAGCACGCTGGTCACCAGGGCGGCGGGCACGTCGTGGCCGACCAGATAGAAGAAGCCCATTTCGTGTGCGGCCCGGCGCAGACCGGCGCGCAGCCGGTCGGAATCGGCGTTCAGATCCACTATCGGAAGGGTCGTGACGCTCCCCACATTTATCATCGGCTCCATCATCGTCGCAGGTGAGCAGGTGTGCCAGCACTGGGATCAGCCGTATCCCAACCGGTTGGTTAGTTAGACCGTGAAATGTTCCTCACATCGACTTGCGTTGAACAACACAGCCGAGATATTTTAACGGTGTTACTGGTGGGTAACTTAGACCTAGTACCCAACCACAGGTGGCATTCTCAACGAGGAGGACCGTAGTGAGCCACTACAAGAGCAACGTTCGTGACCAGGAATTCAACCTGTTCGAGGTGCTGGGTGTCGACAAGGCGTTAGGCCAGGGCGAGTTCAGCGATCTGGACGCCGACACCGGCCGCGAGATTCTCGCGGAGGTAGCCCGGCTGGCCGAAGGGCCCGTCGCCGATTCGTTCATCGAAGGTGACCGCAACCCGCCGACCTTCGACCCCAAGACTTTCTCGGTGACCCTGCCGGAGTCGTTCAAGAAGTCCGTCAACGCGGTGATCGACGCCGGCTGGGACAAGGCAGGTCTCGACGAGGCACTCGGCGGCATGCCGATGCCCAAGGCGCTGATGTGGGCCATCAACGAGCACATTCTCGGCTCCAACCCGGCAGTGTGGATGTACGCCGGTGGCGCCGGTTTCGCTCAGATCCTCTACCACCTCGGTACCGAGGAGCAGCGGAAGTGGGCCGTGCTGGCCGCCGAGCGCCGCTGGGGCTCGACCATGGTGCTCACCGAGCCGGACGCCGGTTCGGACGTGGGCGCCGGCCGCACCAAGGCCGTCCAGCAGGAGGACGGCACCTGGCACATCGACGGCGTCAAGCGCTTCATCACCTCGGGTGACTCCGGTGACCTGTTCGAGAACATCTTCCACCTGGTCCTGGCCCGCCCGGAGGGCGCCGGTCCCGGCACCAAGGGGCTGTCGCTGTTCTTCGTGCCCAAGTTCCTGTTCGACCCCGAAACCGGCGAGCCGGGCGAGCGCAACGGCGTGTACGTGACCAACGTCGAGCACAAGATGGGCCTGAAGGTTTCGGCCACCTGTGAGTTGTCCCTCGGCCAGCACGACAAGCCCGCCATCGGCTGGCTGGTCGGCGAGGTGCACGACGGCATCGCGCAGATGTTCGAGGTCATCGAGCAGGCCCGGATGATGGTCGGCACCAAGGCCATCGCCACCCTGTCCACGGGTTACCTGAACGCGCTGGAATACGCCAAGTCCCGCGTCCAGGGCGCCGACCTGACCCAGATGACCGACAAGACGGCGCCGCGCGTGACCATCACGCACCACCCCGACGTCCGCCGGTCGCTGATGACGCAGAAGGCCTACGCCGAGGGCCTGCGGGCGCTGTACCTGTACACCGCGACCTACCAGGACGCGCCGGTGGCCGAGGCGCTGCACGGGGTCACCCCCGAGCTGGCCGCCAAGATCAACGACCTGCTGCTGCCGATCGTCAAGGGTGTCGGCTCCGAGCAGGCCTACGCCAAGCTCACCGAGAGCCTGCAGACCTTCGGTGGGTCCGGCTTCCTGCAGGACTACCCGGTCGAGCAGTACATCCGGGACGCCAAGATCGACTCCCTCTACGAGGGCACCACAGCCATCCAGGCGCAGGACTTCTTCTTCCGCAAGATCGTCCGCGACAAGGGTGTGGCACTGGCGCACGTGTCGGGTGAGATCCAGCAGTTCGTCGACAGCGAGTCCGGCAACGGGCGGCTCAAGACGGAGCGGGCTCTGCTCGCCAAGGCGCTCACCGACGTCCAGGCGATGGCCGCCTCGCTGACCGGCTACCTGATGGCCGCGCAGGAGGACGTCACCAGCCTGTACAAGGTGGGCCTGGGTTCGGTGCGGTTCCTGATGAGCGTCGGCGACCTGGTCATCGGCTGGTTGCTGCAGCGTCAGGCCGCCGTGGCGATCGAGGCCCTGGACGCCGGTGCCACCGGCGCCGAGCGGTCCTTCTACGAGGGCAAGATCGCGGTCGCGTCGTTCTTCGCGAAGAACTTCCTGCCGCTGTTGACCAGCACCCGCGAGGTGATCGAGACCCTGGACAACGAGATCATGGAGCTCGACGAAGCCGCCTTCTGAGTTACAACACGCAAAATCCCCCCGCTGCGGCGCGGGGATTTTTGCGTTGCGGCTGTCGGCGCGACACTGACGCCACACGCGACACGCCGTGTCGGGTCTACTTGGATTCATTTTCGGCGATGCGCGGGCGCGAGAGCGGCGCGCGGCCAAAAGCAAAAAGACCGCCGCTGGATCCCCTCACTCCAGCGGCGGCCCTTCTCGTTCGCCCGTCTGCGCTGACCGGCAATCGATCCAGGGATTGCCCCGCGTTGCCGTCGGGGTCGGGGGGTCAGACCACAACACGGGGCTATCCGATCGAGCGGTTACCCATATGTGCGCGAAGTTAACCCATTAAATCCAAAAAGTAGTCGGGTGATTTTCCGCACACCGTCAGGCCTGGTCAGGCCTCGAGGATCGCGGCGACGCCCTGGCCGCCGGCCGCGCAGATCGAGATCAGCGCGCGCACGGGGCCCTTGGTTTCGGCCTTCTTCTGTGCCAGCTGCTTGGCGGTCTGCGCCAGAATCCGTCCGCCGGTGGCGGCGAACGGGTGCCCCGCCGCGAGCGAGGATCCGTTCACGTTGAGCTTGGACCGGTCGATAGAGCCCAGCGCGGCGTCCAGCCCCAGCCGCTCCTTGCAGTACTCCTCGGACTCCCAGGCCTGCAGGTGCGCCAGCACCACCGACGCGAACGCCTCGTGGATCTCGTAGAAGTCGAAATGCTGCAGGCTCAGCCCGTTGCGCGCCAGCAGTCGCGGCACCGCATAGGTGGGCGCCATCAACAGACCGTCGTACCCGTTGACGTAGTCGACGGCGGCGGTCTCGGAATCAACCAGGAAGGCCAGCGGCTGCAGGTTGTGGTCTGCCGCCCACTGCTCGGTGGCCAGCAGTGCCACCGACGCGCCGTCGGTCAGCGGGGTCGAGTTGCCCGCGGTCATGGTTGCGTCGCCGGCTTTCACCCCGAAGACCGGGCGCAGGGTGGCGAGCTTCTCCGGGCTGGAGTTGGGCCGCAGGTTGTCGTCGCGGTACAGGCCCAGGAAGGGCGAGACCAGGTCGTCGAAGAAACCGCGGTCGTAGGCATCGGCCATGTTGCGGTGGCTGGCGGCGGCCAGTTCATCCTGGTCGACGCGCTTGATCCCCAACTGCTTGGCGGTGACGGCGGCGTGCTCGCCCATCGACTTGCCAGTGCGTGGCTCGCTGTTGGCCGGGATCTCGATGCCCAGGTTCGCCGGCAGGGTGCCCACCAGCTTCAGCCGCTGCACGTTGGACTTGGCTCGCCGCAGCTTGAGCAGGGTGCGGCGCAGGTCGTCGCCGAGGCCGATCGGCGGGTCGGAGGTGGTGTCGACACCACCGGCGGCCGCGACCTCGTAGCGTCCGGCGGCGATGCCGTCGGCGGCCGCGATGGCCGCCTGCAGACCGGTGCCGCAGGCCTGCTGGATGTCGAAGGCGGGCGTGTGCGGGTTCAGTTCCGACCCGAGCACGCATTCGCGCATGAGATTGAAATCACGGCTGTGCTTGAGCACCGCGCCGCCGATGACCGCGCCCAGACGCTCGCCCCGCAGGTTGAACCGGTCCACCAGCCCACCCAGCGCCGCGGTGAACATGTCCTGGTTGGACGCGTCGGCGTAGGCACCGTCCGACCGGGCGAAGGGAATGCGGTTGCCGCCGAGTACGGCGACGCGTCGCTTGGTCTGATCATTGGCAGGGGCCACTGTTTTCTCCGTCGATCTCCGGTAGTACGGGGGTTAGTTTTGGGGTATCAGCGCTTCGCAGGCAATACTACCCACTGTTCTTACTCTCAAGTAAGTTCGCACCCCTGACACGGAAGGCAAGCTCAGTGGCACCGAAGGTCTCGCCCGATCTGTTCTCCCAGGTTGTCAATTCCGGCCCGGGATCGTTCCTGGCCAAGCAACTCGGGGTCCCCCAGCCCGAGCCGCTGCGCCGGTACAAGGCGGGTGACCCGCCCCTGGCCGGCTCGCTGCTGATCGGCGGAGAGGGCCGGGTCGTCGAGCCGCTGCGGGCGGCGCTGGACAAGGACTACGACCTGGTGGGCAACAACCTGGGCGGGCGCTGGGCCGACTCGTTCGGTGGCCTGGTGTTCGACGCCACCGGCATCACCGAGCCCACCGGGCTGAAGGCCCTGCACGACTTCTTCACCCCCGTCGTGCGCAACCTGGGCCCCTCGGCGCGGGTCGTCGTGGTGGGCACCACGCCGGAGGCGATCGACAACCCGCACGAGCGGATCGCGCAGCGCGCCCTGGAGGGCTTCACCCGCTCGGTCGGCAAGGAACTGCGCCGCGGCGGCACCTCGGCGCTGGTGTACCTGGCGCCCGATGCGAAGCCGGCCGCGACCGGCCTGGAATCCACGATGCGGTTCATCCTGTCGGCCAAGTCGGCGTACGTCGGCGGCCAGGTGTTCTACGTCGGCGCGGCAGACTCGGCGCCGCCGGCCGACTGGGACCGCCCGCTGGACGGCAAGGTGGCCATCGTGACCGGCGCGGCCCGCGGCATCGGGGCCACCATCGCCGAAGTGTTCGCCAGGGACGGCGCCAGCGTGGTCGCGATCGACGTGGAGTCCGCCGCCGAGGCCCTGGCCGAGACCGCCAGCAAGGTGGGCGGCACACCGCTGTGGCTGGATGTCACCGGCGACGACGCGGTGGACAAGATCTCCGAGCACCTGCGCGACCACCACGGGGGCAAGGCCGACATTCTGGTGAACAACGCCGGCATCACCCGCGACAAGCTGCTGGCCAACATGGATGACGCCCGTTGGGATGCCGTCATCGCCGTCAATCTGCTTGCCCCACTGCGTCTTACCGAAGGGCTGGTGGCCAACGGCACCCTCGGCGAGGGCGGCCGGGTGATCGGGCTGTCGTCGATCGCCGGCATTGCGGGCAACCGCGGGCAGACGAACTACGGCACCACCAAGGCCGGCATGATCGGCATCACCCAGGCGCTGGCCCCCGAACTCGCCCAGAAGAACATCACGATCAACGCGGTGGCGCCGGGCTTCATCGAAACCAAGATGACCGCCGCGATCCCGCTGGCCACCCGCGAGGTGGCCCGCCGGATGAACTCGCTGCTGCAGGGCGGCCAGCCCGTCGACGTCGCCGAGGCCATCGCGTACTTCGCCAGCCCGGCCTCAAATGCCGTGACCGGCAATGTGATCCGGGTCTGCGGCCAGGCGATGATCGGGGCCTGATGGTGAGTCAACCGAGTGGTCTGCGCAACATGCTGCGGGCAGTGGCCGGTTCGCTGCCGGTGGTGTCCCGGTCCGATCAACTCTCCGACCGGACGGTGACGGTCGAGGAACTGCCGATCGACTCCGCGAATGTGGCCGCCTACGCGGCGGTCACCGGGTTGCGCTTCGGCAACAACGTGCCGCTGACGTATCCGTTCGCACTGACCTTCCCGTCGGTGATGTCGCTGGTGACCGGGTTCGACTTCCCTTTCTCCGCAATGGGTTCGGTGCACACCGAGAACCAGATCATGCAGTACCGCCCGATCGCGGTGACCGACACGGTCGGCGTGCGGGTGCACGCCGAAAATCTGCGCGAGCACCGCAAGGGTCTGCTGGTCGACCTGGTGACCGACGTCAGCGTCGGCAACGAACCGGCGTGGCACCAGGTGACCACCTTCCTGCACCAGCAACGCACCAGCCTGTCCGACGAGCCCAAGCCGCCGCCGCAGAAGCAGCCCAAGCTGCCGCCGCCCTCGGCGGTGCTGCGGATCACCCCGTCGCAGATCCGCCGCTACGCCGCGGTGGGCGGCGACCACAACCCGATCCACACCAACTCGGTGGCCGCCAAGCTGTTCGGTTTCCCCACCGTCATCGCGCACGGAATGTACAGTGCCGCAGCGGTTTTAGCGAACATCGAGGCACGTTTTCCGGATGCCGTGCGGTACTCGGTGCGGTTCGGCAAGCCGGTGCTGTTGCCGGCGACCGCGGGGCTCTACATCGACGAGCGCAAAGTCGATGGGCAAGACGGCTGGGAGTTGTCGCTGCGGCACATCGCCAAGGGCTACCCGCACCTGACGGGAACGGTGCAGCCCCTCTAACCCGCTCGGTCTTCCAGGCGCAGGCGCTGACGGCGGACCACCAGTCTGTCGAGCGTGTGCGCCCCGACCGCGGTGACGGCGAACACCAGCAGCATCCAGATCGGTGGCCGCGCCAGTTCCCAGACGAAGATCGCTGCCCAGATCGGTGAACCCTGGGTCACCGCCAGCACGCCGGCCGCAGCACCCAGGGAGATGACCGGCCCGTGCAAGTGCGTTCCGGCGAACTGATTGAGCGTCAGCACCAGCAGTGTGCCCGCGGCCGCGCCGGTGGCCAACGACGGCGTGAGCAGGCCACCGGCTCCGCCGGCGCGCAGGAACAGCGCCGTCAGCACCGGCTTCAACGCCAAGATCACGGCGGCCGAGGTCAGTGTCATACCGGAGGCCAGACTGACGGTGAGCACGCTCTTTCCGTTGCCGGGCAGCTCGGGCCACCAGTGCGAACAGACGCCGGTCAGCAGCCCCGCGCCGGCAAGCGCGGGAATCAGCACCCAGGACCGGATCAGTGTGGCCGGACGGGCCGCGGCGATGATCTTGTTGAAGACCCACCCCACCGCGAAGGCCACCGGTGCCAGCGCCAGCCCGTGCGCGCTCAACAGATAGGCCGATTCCGCGCCGCGCCAATGCAATTCGTTGTGGTCGTGGGTGACCGCCGAGCCGACCGCGACGGCCAGGCTCGACGTGATCAGCGCCGCGCCCACCGCGCGCAACCGCCAGGTATTCAGGAGGATGCGCAACGTGAAGAGCGCACCCGCCATCGGTACCGCGTACACCGCGCCGAGCCCGGCGCCGGCGGCGCAGGCCAGCAGGATCTCCCGGTCGCCCGGGGACAGCCGCTTCAGCCACGCCGTGCCGAAATCGCCCAGCACTGACGCGAATTGGCGTGGCGCGCCTTCGCGGCCCAGCGAGGCGCCGGAGCCGACCAGCACCACCTGGAGCACGGCGTCGATGCTCCACGTCAGCCGCGGTACCCGTTCGTGCCGGGCGATGGTGCCGGCCAGCGGCGGGACGTCGGCACGCCTCCGCAGGATCCACCAGCCCGAGCCGGCCACTGCCGCGCCCACCATCGGGCCCAGGGCCCGTCGTACCGGACTGCTGCCGGTGATCCCGTCGAGCAGCGAGCCGAATGTGTAGTGGTACGTGAGGTGTTCGACCGACCGGAGCACCACCGTGGTGGCCAGCCCGGCGAGCCCGGCTAAAAGCCCGACGATGACGACAGCACAGAAGAAGGCATAGAACTCGTCGGCGCCGGGCTTTCGGGGCACGCCTGCCGACAATACGGACACCGACGCGGTTGCGCACCGAGTTGCCGGCGGTCAATGATGACCCATGTTTGCCAGGCCGGTTGCCGGCATCGTGCTGGCGGCAGTCGTGCTGGTGGCGGTCTGCTGCGGCGCGCCGGTTGCCCGGGCCGACCCCGTCGCGCCCGCCGACTTCGTGGTGCTGCAGGACCTCGACCCGAGTATCGAGGCGGACATCCGCTACTACACGCCGCACAACTTCACCGGCGACCCGGTCGACGGATACCAGGCTCCGCTGTGCATCCTCACCCGCGCGGCGGCCGAGGGGCTACGGCGAGCCCAGCAGCAGCTCAAACCCCGCGGCTACACGCTGAAGGTGTACGACTGCTACCGCCCACAGCGCGCCGTCGACGAATTCGTCAGCTGGGCAAGCGATGTGGCGGATCAGCGGATGAGGGCCGAGTTCTATCCGCGCGTGGACAAGTCGGTGTTGTTCCGCGACGGATACATCGCCGCACGCTCCGGGCACAGTCGTGGCAGCACGGTCGATTTGACGGTGGTGCGACTGCCGGCCGCACCCGCTCCGCGATACATCCCGGACCAGCCGCTGGTGGATTGCACGGCCCCGGCTCCGCAGCGGTTTCCCGACGATTCCATCGATATGGGCTCGGGCTTCGACTGTTTCGATCCGGTCGCCCACACCCTGGACGTCCAGGGCGAGCAACTGTCGAATCGATTGCTGCTCAAGGACGTTCTGCAGGCCCAGGGCTTCGTCAACTACGCCGACGAATGGTGGCACTACACCTTTCAACCGGAGCCCTACCCGGATACCTACTTCGACTTCCCCATCGACCGTTCGTCGTTCGATTAACCGGTCGCGGTGTTCGGGCCGACATCCCGGTCGGCCGGCGCCCCCCGCAGACCCGCCCAGAACAGGTCGATCATCATCTCGGCGGCCGCGTCGACGTCGATGTCACCGGTGCTGAGCCGGCTGGCCACCGCTTCGCCGGCGCCCACCAAAGCCACCGCCATGATCTCGATTTCGGCATCGGACCGCGGGCTGCGGGTGCCGGCCCGCACCAGCCCGGCCACCAGTTCGATGATCTGTTCCCGGCCCTCGCGCACGGTATGGGCGAACGCCTGGGAGCTGGTGGCCTGGGTGTACATCACGATCCAGGACGCGCGGTTCTCGTCGATATAACGCAGGAACGCCACAATGGTGTTGCGCAACAGATCTTTTGGGCTCTGCGTGAAGTCGATGTCGGCGCGCACGCCGTCGATGAACCGGCTCATCTCCCGGTTCAGGCAGGCGCCGAACAGGTCTTCCTTGGATCCGTAATACAGGTAGAGCATCGGCTTGGAGATCTCGGCCGCGGCGGCGATGGTGTCCATCGAGGTTTCGTGATAGCCGTTGACCGAGAACATCTGCACTGCGGCGTCGAGCATTTGTTGCTCGCGGACAGCACGCGGTAACCGCTTGGTACCACCTGCCATCGCTAACCCCTATCTGTCCGAATCAAGGGTAAGCAATTCGGCTAGCGGCCACACGTCGCGGTGACACCCTTCATCGCCGCGACCCGCACCAGTGAGGCGTCCACCTGCTGAACCGGCAGATCGCCGGCGTTGACGGCCTGTTCCAGCCGGTCCAGCACGGCGGGCACTTCCTTGGTGGTGACCCACAGTGCGATGTCGGTGCCGGCCTGCAACGTTTTCAGCACGGCCTCGGTCACGCCGAACCGGTCGGAGATGGCGGCCATGCTGGACACGTCGTCGCTGAAGACCGGACCGTTGAACGGCGGCCCGCCGTAGCCGGTGCCGGTCCGCAGCAGATCGAGGGCGGCTTTGCTGAGGCTGGCCGGATCACTGCCGGTCAACCCGGGGACCTGCATGTGCCCGACCATCACCGCAACCGGGATGGCATTGAGCAGGGTCCGATACGGCACCAGGTCGTTGGCGATGAGCTCGGACAGCGGTGGCGTGGTGACGCCGCCGGTGTGCGAATCGCCGGAGCCGTGGCCGTGCCCGGGGAAGTGCTTGAGCACCGGCAGCAGCTTCGCGTCGCGCAGGCCCTGCGCGTAGGCGCCGGCGTACTCGGTGACTTTCGCGGGATCCGCACCGAACGAGCGGTCGCCGATCACGCTGTCGTCGGGCTCGTCGGTCACGTCGACCACCGGGGCGAAGTCGACGGTGATGCCCAGTTCTTTCATCTTGCGGCCGCGGGTCAGCACCAGATCGTGAACCTGGGCGGGCGTCATCGTCTGCCCCATCTCCTTGGCTGTCGGGCCCCTGCCGTCCAGCAGGGTCCGCAACCGCGACACCCGGCCGCCCTCCTCGTCGACGCCGACGGCGAGCGGCAGCGGACCGGCCGCGTTGGCGATCTCGCCCAGCGGTCCCGGGAGCATGGACAGGTCGGTGTCGCTGCCGATCAGGATGCCCCCGACATGGGACTCGGTGACCACGGCCCTGGCGTCGGCGGCGTCGCGCACCCCGACCATCAGCAGCTGGGCCAGCTTGTCACGCAGGTTGGGCATCTTGCCGGGGACGTCGGGCGGGTCGGCGCACACCCGCGGGCCCGGTGCCGCGGCCGGGGTGGAACTGGTGCTCGACGAGCTCGGGCTGCTCGGGGCTGACGACTTCCCGGGCTTGGTCCCGCCGTGGCAGGCGACGACCAGCATCGATGCGGCGGCAAGGACGGCCAGGGTGCGCGGAAAAGCCATCCGGACATGCTGTCACGAGCACTTTGAGGCCCGGTTCTGGGGCGGGTGCACGCGTGGCGGGTAAGCACTGCTGCCCTGCGTCAGTCTGCTAGGTTCGGTGACATGAACCGGATCGTCGCGCCCGCCGCCGCCAGTGTGGTAGTCGGCCTGTTGCTCGGCGCGGCGGCGATCTTCGGCGTCACCTTGATGGTCCAGCAGGACACCAAGCCGCCACTGCCCGGGGGCGATCCGGGGTCGTCGGTGCTCAACCGGGTCGAGTACGGAAACCGTAGCTAGCCAGCCGAAGGTCGAGTTTCCGGCCCTTTCGCGTCGCTGGCTGCTGTTGGTCGGAGCCGTATCGCTGCTGCTGTCCTTCCTCCAGTCACCCGGCCAGGTCTCCCCCGACACCAAACTCGACCTCACCGCCAACCCGCTGCGCTTCCTGACCCGCGCCACCAACCTGTGGAACAGCGAGCTGCCGTTCGGCCAGTCGCAGAACCAGGCCTACGGCTACCTGTTTCCGCACGGCACCTTCTTCCTGATCGGACATGCGCTGGGCGTGCCCGGCTGGGTCACCCAGCGGCTGTGGTGGGCGCTGCTGCTGACGGTGGGGTTCTGGGGGATGCTGCGGGTCGCCGAGGCGCTGGGCATCGGCAGCCCGGCGTCCCGGATGCTCGGCGCCGTCGCGTTCGCACTGTCACCGCGGGTGCTGACCACGCTGGGATCGATCTCCTCGGAAACGCTGCCGATGATGCTCGCGCCCTGGGTGCTGCTGCCGACGATTCTCGCTCTGGGAAACAAGGCCGAGCGCGGTGGCCCGGGGCGCTCGGCGCGGGTGCTGGCCGGCCAGGCGGGGATCGCGGTTGCGCTGATGGGCGCGGTCAATGCGATCGCGACGCTGGCCGGTTGCCTTCCGGCGGCGATCTGGCTGGCCGCGCACCGGCCGAATCGGCGCTGGTGGCGCTACGCCGGGTGGCTGGTCGTGGCGCTGGTTCCGGCGGTGTTGTGGTGGGTGGTGGCACTGAGCCAGTTGCGCAACGTCAGCCCGCCGTTTCTGGACTTCATCGAATCCTCCGGGGTGACTACGCAGTGGTCGTCGCTGGTGGAGCTGTTGCGCGGTACCGACAGCTGGACTCCGTTCGTGGCGCCCACGGCCACGGCGGGCGCTCCCCTGGTCACCGGGCCGGTCGCCATCCTGGGCACCTGTTTGGTCGCCGGGGCCGGGTTGGCCGGGCTGGCCGCTGCCGCGATGCCGGCCCGGGGCCGGCTGGTGACCATGCTGCTGGTCGGCGTGGTGCTGCTGGCCGTCGGTTACAGCGGCGGGCTGGGATCGCCGGTCGCCCACCAGGTGCAGGCCTTCCTGGATGCCGGCGGCACTCCGCTGCGCAATGTGCACAAGCTCGGGCCCGTCGTCCGCATCCCGCTGGTCCTCGGGTTCGCGCACCTGCTGGGCCGCATCCCGTTGCCGGGCAGCGCTCCGAAAGCGGCGTGGCTGGCCGCGTTCGCCCACCCGGAGCGGGACCGCCGGGTGGCGGTCGGGATCGTCGCGCTCGTAGGACTGCTGGTGAGCACGTCACTGGCGTGGTCCGCACGCCTGGCCCCGCCGGGCACGTTCAGCGCGCTGCCGGACTACTGGCATGAAGCGGCCGACTGGCTCACCGCTCACCAGGACGGGCGGGTGCTGGTGGTGCCGGGCGCGCCCTTTGCCACCCAGGTGTGGGGAACGAGTCACGACGAGCCGCTGCAGGTGCTCGGCAGCAGCGCGTGGGGGGTGCGCGACTCGATCCCGCTGACACCGCCGCAGACCATTCGGGCTATCGATTCGGTGCAACGTCTGTTCGCGGCCGGACGGCCATCCGCCGGCTTGGCCGATACCCTTGCCCGACAAGGTATTTCGTACGTGGCGGTGCGCAACGACCTGGACCCCGAGTCGTCGCGGTCGGCCCGGCCGATACTGGTGCACCGCGCCATCTCGGGGTCGCCGGGGTTGACGAAAGTGGCCGAGTTCGGTGCGCCGGTCGGCCCCGGAGTGCTGGCCGGCTTCGTCAGTGACAGCGGGTTGCGGCCGCGGTACCCGGCCGTTCAGATCTATCGGGTCGGTGCGGGGGGCCATCCGGGCGCGCCGTACTTCGCCGACGTTGCGCGGCTGCCCCGCGTCGACGGTGGACCCGAAGTGTTGCTGCGACTGGACGAACGGCGACGGTTGCTGGGTCAGCCGCCGCTGGGCCCGGTGTTGCTTACCGCAGACGCCCGGGCCGCCGGGCTAGCGACGCCGGAAGTCACCGTCACCGATACCCCGCTCGCCCGCGAAACCGACTACGGCCGCGTCGACCTGCATTCGTCGGCGATTCGGGCGCCCGGGGACGCCCGGCACACCTACAACCGGGTGCCCGATTACCCCGTACCCGGCGCCGACACCGTCTACGGAAGCTGGACCGGTGGCCGCATCACGGTGTCGAGTTCGTCGTCGGATGCCACCGCCCTACCCGATGTCGCCGCGGCGACCTCGCCCGCCGCCGCCGTGGACGGCGATCCGGCGACGTCCTGGGTGTCCAACGCCCTGCAGGCCGCCGTCGGGCAGTGGCTGCAGGTGGATTTCGACCATCCGGTGACCAACGCGGTCCTCACCCTGACACCGAGCGCGTCGGCCGTCGGCGCGCAGGTGCGCCGCATCCTGGTCGAAACCGCCAACGGCAGCACCACCTTGCGGTTCGACGAGTCCGGAAAGCCGTTGAGCGCCGCGCTGCCCGTCGGCGAGACGCCGTGGGTGCGGGTCACGGCGGCCGGCACCGACGACGGATCGGCCGGGGTGCAGTTCGGGATCACCGATCTGACGGTCACCCAGTACGACGCGTCGGGCTTCGCCCATCCGGTGCAGTTGCGGCACACCGTCCTGGTGCCGGGCCCGCCATCCGGCGCCACGATCGCGGGCTGGGACCTGGGCGCTGAATTGCTGGGCCGCCCGGGATGCGCGCCGGGGCCGGTCAGCGTGCGGTGCGCCGCGTCGATGGCCCTGGCTCCCGAGGAGCCCGTCAACCTGAGCCGTACCCTGACGGTGCCCAGCCCGGTGTCGGTGACTCCGACCGTGTGGGTGCGCCCGCGTCAGGGACCTAAACTGGCGGATCTGGTCGCTGAGCCGAATACCACTCGGGCTTATGGTGATTCCGACCTGGTCGAGGTGCTCGGCTCGGCGTATGCGGCCACCGACGGCGATCCGGCCACGGCGTGGACCGCGCCGCAGCGGGTGGTGCAGTTCAAGACCCCGCCGACGCTGACGCTGAAGCTGCCGCGGGCCACCGAGGTGACCGGGTTGCGGGTGGCGCCCAGCCGGACCACACTCCCAGCCCATCCGACCATGCTGGCTGTCGACCTGGGCGACGGACCGCAGGTGCAGGCCGTGGACCCGAGCCGCGATGCGCAGACGCTCACGCTGCACCCGAGGGTGACCGACACCGTCACGGTGAGCCTGCTCGATTGGCAGGACATCATCGACCGTAACGCGCTCGGATTCGACCAGCTCAAGCCGCCGGGGCTGGCCGAGGTGGCAGCGCTCGGCGCCGACGGCAACCCGATCGCGGCCGGTGGCGGCGCTGAGGCCGCGCGCACCCGGGAAGTTTTCGTCGACTGTGAGCACGGGCCGGTCATCGCCGTGGCCGGCCGGTTCCTGCATACCTCGATCCGGACCACCGCCGGCGCCTTGCTGGACGACGAGCCCGTCGCGGCGCAACCGTGCGAACCCGGTCCGATCGAGCTGCCGGCCGGCCGGCAGGAGCTGTTGATCAGTCCGGGTGCGGCATTCGTGGTGGACGGCGCGCAGCTGTCGGCCACACCCGAATCACCTTGTGCACCTGTGGTTTCCGCCGATACCGGTGCCTGGGGACCAGCACGTCGGGAGGTGCGAGCGCCCGCGTCGGCGAACTCACGGGTGCTGGTGATACCGGAGAGCATCAACCCGGGGTGGGTGGCCCGTGACAGTAGAGGCGCACGCCTGACACCGGTGGCGGTCAACGGTTGGCAGCAGGCGTGGTTGGTGCCCGCGGGTGACGCCGGCACCATCACGCTGACCTTCGCCGCCAACACGGTGTACCGGGCCGGTCTGGGACTGGGCCTGAGCCTGTTGCCGCTGCTGGCGCTGCTGGCATTTTGGCGGCGCCGCAACGGTTCTGATGATGACGCGGCCGCGGTTCCGTGGCCGACCGGGGTTTGGGCCGGGGTGGCGGTGCTGGGAGCGGGCGGTCTGATCGCCGGCGTCGTCGGCGTTCTGGTGGTCGGGGCTCTGCTGGGCGTGCGATACCTGGCGCCCCCTCGGTGGCGCGACGGGCTGACCGTGGGGCTCAGCGCGGGCGGCATCGTGTTGGCCGGGGCGGCGTTGTCACGTCATCCGTGGCGCTCGGTCGACGGCTACGCCGGACATTCCGCGAGTGTGCAACTGCTGGCGTTGATTTCGCTGGCCGCGGTGGCTACATCGGTGGTGGGACGGGCGAAGGGCGCCAACTCGTAGTTGGCCGCGGGTTTTCGGCCTGGTTGACTGGATACCCAGAGGAGTTGTGGGCCATGAATTGGTTTTCGGCACCTGAATATTGGTTGGGCGCACGGGTGCTGGAGCGCGGCGTCGCGGCGATCTACCTCGTTGCGTTCGTGGCGGCGGCGCGGCAGTTCCGGCCGCTGATCGGGGAGCGCGGGATGCTGCCAGTGCCGGGATATCTGGCGAAGCGGTCATTCTGGCGGGCTCCGAGCATCTTTCAGCTGCGCTATTCCGACCGGTTGTTCGCCGCGGTGGCGTGGTTCGGCGCGGCCTTGTCGGCCGCGATGGTCGGCGGCCTGGATCTGGTGCCGTTGTGGGCTTCTGTGTTGATGTGGGCGACGCTCTGGGTGCTGTACCTGTCGATCGTCAACGTTGGGCAGACGTGGTACGGCTTCGGCTGGGAGTCCCTGCTGCTGGAGACCGGATTCCTGATGATCTTCCTGGGCAACGGGCAGGTGGCGCCGCCCGTGCTGACGTTGTGGTTGGTGCGCTGGCTGTTGTTTCGCGTCGAGTTCGGCGCGGGGCTGATAAAGATGCGCGGCGATTCCTGCTGGCGCGATCTGAGTTGTCTGGACTATCACCATGAAACCCAGCCGATGCCCGGTCCGTTGAGCTGGTTCTTTCACCACCTGCCTCGGCCATTACACCGAATTGAAGTGGCGGGCAACCACTTTGCGCAGTTGGTGGTGCCGTTCGGGTTGTTCGCTCCACAACCCGTCGCCAGTATCGCGGCCGCCGTGATCGTCGTCACCCAGTTGTGGCTGGTGGCTTCGGGAAACTTCGCCTGGCTGAACTGGCTGACGATCTTTCTGGCATTCGGCGCGGTCGACGAGGCTTCGGTGGCCGTGTTGGTGCGTGTGCACAGGCCGGCCGTGCCGGATCCCCCGTTGTGGTTCGCCGTCTCGGTGATCGTCGTCGGGGCGCTGATGCTGGGGCTGAGCTATTGGCCGGCGCGCAACATGCTCTCGCCCGGACAACGAATGAACGCTTCCTTCAACGCCTTTCACCTGTGCAACACCTACGGTGCGTTCGGCAGCATAAGCCGCATTCGACAGGAGGTGGTGATCGAGGGCACGGCCGATGCGACGATCGGTGACGAGACGGTGTGGCAGGAATACGAATTCAAGGGCAAGCCCACCGCGTTGCGGCGGCTGCCGCGCCAGTTCGCGCCTTACCATCTGCGGCTTGACTGGTTGATGTGGTTCGCCGCCATCTCGCCGGGCTACGCGCTGGCCTGGATGACGCCGTTCCTGCACCGACTGCTGCGCAATGATCCTGCGACTCTGAAGTTGTTGCGCCGGAATCCTTTCCCGGATTCGCCACCGCGCTACGTGCGCGCACAGCTCTACAAGTATCGGTACACCACACCGGCCGAACTGCGACGCGACCACGCCTGGTGGCATCGGACATTGATCGGGAGTTACGTGCCGGCGATGTCGCTACCCGGGCGGCTACCAGCCCAGGACCAGTGATCCGTGCGCGAAGTACGGGCCGGCGTTGGGCGCCAGAGACGAATAGCCGCTGTTCACCAGCGGTTGCAGAAAAGTATTGAGATTGTTGACGATTGGCTGCGGCACACCTAATTGCTGCAGCGGCATCAGCATCGGCAGGGTCGGCGACGGGATCATGTACGTGGTGATCGTCCCGCCCAGCGAGGTGCCGACGCTGGACAACTCGACCACCTTCGACATCGATGCCAATGACGACGTGTTGTGGAGATAGGCAGTCGCGAACAGCGAGTTCACGACTGCGGGAATGTTCCAGGGTCGATCCGGCGGGTTGGCCCAGCCGTCGTACTGGGCGAAAACCACGCTGACGTCGTATTGGGTGTTGGGCAGTCCCTGCACCGTGTAGTTCACTATCGGCAACGTGAACCCGTCGGGCAGATACGTCCGCATCACACCCAGCTCCGGGCTGCCGAACAGCGCGAACTGCAGGGCGCCGGGCGGCGGCGCGGCAGCCGGATTGGTCGCCAGGTAGGCCAACTCACGGTTGACGACGAGGGTTCCCTCCGATAGAGCGGCGATGTGCACCGGGGAGCCGTTGCCGTTGACGACCGCGTTGACGATCTGGTCGTTGAGTGCACGCACCCCGAAGGCGACGGCGTCGTTGACGTCGGGAGCCGCCAGACTGCCACTCAGGATGCCCATGCTCGCCGGGTAGTTGACGACCTGTGCGAGGCTGCCAGGAAACCAGTTCTGACCGATGGCGTGGTTGATCAGGTCATATCCCTGCAGGATCGACACCGAGCTCGAGCCGGGGATGCTGTCCGCGTAGAACAACTGCCCCAGGTACGGAAGTCGAGTGAGGAAATTGGGGAGGTACAGCGGCCCGGCTCCGGGGACGGAAATTCTGGTTGCCGCCGCAGGGTTGGGCATAGCTTGTTCGGCGTTGGCGAGTTCGGTTGCCTGGTAGGCATTCGCGGTTGTCGCCAGGCGGAGCGCCAGCCCCTCCTGGTACTGCGATGTCTGCCTGGCCACCGCCTGATATTCGCGGCCGAACGCGCTGAACAACGTCGCCACGGCTGTGGACACCTCGTCTTCGGCGGCGGCCAGCAGCGACGTGGTGGAGTGCGCGGCCACAGCCCCCGCCGCGGTGACTGTGGAACCCAGAGCGGCCAGATCCCCGGCGGCAGCAGTCAGGAAGTCGGGCGTCGCAACGACATACGCCACAATCTCCTCCTGACAGGCGCGATCATGGACCGAGCAGCTGCGAGGTTACCCGTCGTCCAAGGCGACCACTGAATATTCAGAGAATTCAAAAACGCGTTGCCCTCGAGCCAGAAATCGAAAGTCTGATGGCCAAGATCGTCGCGACGGTAAATGCCGAAGGCGGCAGAAGTGTGGTCATTCACCCTGGTGAACAGAGGCCAATGCTGAATATGTTGTCGCTCGACATTTCAGCCGGCGTCCCGGGCATACCGACACTGAAGAGCGCGTCGCCGGGCGTACGGCCTAAATATCATGCGTTGATCAGGTGTGACGCCGCAGTGGCGAGCCACCGCGAGTGCGATGAGCTGGTTCAGACGATCAGAGGAAGAAGCCCGGCCGGCCGCTGGTGTTCTTGAAGCCTCCCGAACTGAAGTCGCCCTGGTTAGCGATGCCTGAACTCTTTAGCCCGGTGTTGTTGATACCCACGCTGCTGCCGTCACCTGTTGAGTTGCCACCGGAGTTCCCGAAGCCGGTGTTCTGGAAGCCGTAATTCAGGAAGCCGACATTTTGCAGGCCGGTGTTGGCGATGCCCACGTTGCCGGCCTTGCCGCTGGTGTTGTAGAGACCGGCGGTGGTCCCGCCGCCACCGCCGCCACCGCCGCCACCGCCACCACCGCCACCGCCGCCACCGCCGGCGCTGACGTTGTTGTAAGCGCCGGATGTGTGACCGCCGTTGCTGGCGTTGAAGAAGCCTGACGCCCCAGTGCCGCTGTTGCCGTAGCCCGAGTTGGGCGCGTTGACGTTGGCCGCGCTGGCGAAGCCGGTGTTGACGTTGCCGGAATTGAACCCGCCGGTGTTGGTGTCGCCCGCATTTCCGAAGCCGGTGTTGACGTTGCCGGAATTAAAGAAGCCGGAGTTGCCACCGAAGCCGGCTCCTGAATTGAAGCTGCCGAAGTTCAGTCCGGTGCCGGAGTTGAATTGACCCACATTCTGGCCGCCCCCGGAATTGAAGTCGCCGACGTTACGCCCGACGCCCGAGTTGAAACTCCCGGCGTTGCTACCTCCGCCAGAGTTGAACATGCCGAAATTCAGCGGGCTGGAGTTCGCAAAGCCGGTGTTGGCATCGCCGGCGTTGCAGAAGCCGGTGTTGATGTCACCGGAGTTGGCGAAGCCGAAATTGTTGCTGCCGGAGTTGCTGAACCCGATGTTTCCGCTGCCCGAGTTGAAGAAGCCGATGTTGTTGCTGCCGGAGTTGAACAACCCGATATTGCCGGTGCCGGAGTTCAGGCTGCCGATACCGACCTGATTGTCACCGGTGAGCCCGATGCCGATGTTGTTGTTGCCGGTGTTGCCGAATCCGAAGTTGAAGCTTCCTGTGTTTCCGAAGCCGATGTTGCCGTTGCCTGCGGCGCCGCCAATGCCCGAGTTGCCACTGCCGATGTTGCCACTGCCGTGATTGCCATTGCCGAAGTTCCCGTTGCCGGTATTCCCCGAGCCGATGTTGGAGTCGCCACGGTTCCCGCTTCCGAAATTGCCGCTGCCGACGTTGCCCGATCCGGCGTTGCCGCTGCCGGTGTTTCCCGAGCCGACGCTGCCGTTGCCGGTATTGCCCATACCGATATTCGCGCTACCGGTGTTGCCCGAGCCGACGTTGTTGCTGCCGGTGTTGCCGCTCCCCAGATTGGCGTCGCCGTGATTTCCGGATCCAAGATTCCCATTCCCCGTGTTGCCTATTCCCGTGTTGCCGTCACCGCGGTTCCCGCCACCCAGGTTCAGGTTGCCGCGATTGCCGCCGCCGACGTTCAGGCTCACGCCGGCATCTGCGGCGATCGCCTGAGCCGCCGCCACAGGCAGACGCTGCCAAGCCGAAAGCTGCGCAGCCACCGCAGACACTCCGCTGTGATAGCCGACCATCGCGGCGACATCCTGGGCCCACATTTGTTCGTACACACTCTCGGCGGCGGCGATGGCCGGGGCGTTGAGACCCAGCCAATTGGATCGGACCAACTGCACGAAGGCATTCCGGTTGGCCGCGATCTCCACCGGATGAATCGTCGCCGCGTAAGCGGTCTCGAATGCCGCGACCACCCCGCGAGCCTGAGTGGCCGCGCCATCGGCGCGAGCCGCTGCGGCACTCAACCAGGCGGCGTACGGTGCCGCCGCACCTGCCATCGCCGTCGCTGCCGCACCCTGCCAGGCCTGGCCGACCAATGCCCCGGTGATCGACCGGAATGCGGTCGCCGCACGATCCAGCTCGCCGGCGAGGCCATCCCAAGCCGAAGCAGCTGACGCCATCGGTCCGGAACCGGCTCCGGAGTACATCAGCGCCGAGTTGATCTCCGGCGCGAACACCGAAAAGTTCACCTACACCCCTCACGTATTCACTCGTCGAACGACCACGTTTTTGGCAGCATTGGCGCGCCTGGGCCGCCGCCGAATTCATCACCGGCCAAGGCGACAAGCCCGGCCGGTTGCCGGGGGGCGCTGAGTGCCGTCCCGACGAATCCAATTGGACCGGCGCCCTTTTCAGACGGCGCGCATTCAGTCTCACTCGCAGTGCCCGAGTCGACATCTTCGCTCGGGTCGAGAAATTCGTAGCGGTAACCTCGGCCGAGGCTGTTGCGCAGGCGTCGAGCGGCGCGCCCGCGGTTGAGTTTTCCCACGGTCGCAGCCGCGGGAGCAACCGCGGCATCGGGGGTGGTGTCCGGGGCGGCAATGCGGGCCCGCATCCCCCAGCCGGTACCCGGACCGGGTCCGCCGATCAGGTACGAAAAGCCTTCAGCACCGGCGGCCGGCGCAGGCGGATTCGCGGGAGCGGCGGAAACCGGTGCAGCCTGCGGCGCGGCGGACACGGAGATGGCGCTGGTGGTAGGCCCGAAGGCAGGCGCCGCCAACAGCATCGCCGGCGAAGGCAGTTCAGCCGGGGTAGCGACCACGACGGGCGGGGACGGCGCGAGCGGCACCATCGGCTGCGCCGCCAAGGCGGCCAAACCGGACAAGCCACCCAGATTCACCGAAGCCAGGTCGAGGAAGGCGGGCAACAGGAGAGGCGCCATCTGCACGAGGAAGCGCAACGTCCGTAACGTCCAATTGACGACGCGGTAGGTCTGCCACGCAAGGAAGTAGCTGACGAGGGCCGGAAGATTGGCCGGATTCGTCAGTAATTGCGGGATATTCGTCTGCAGGTAAGCCAGAGCCTGCTGATTGCCGCCAATGAAGTTGGGCAGGTTCTGTATGAACTGCATCGGCGTCCAGTTGGGTTGCCCCTGACCGGCGATGCGAGCACCGTCGGCGCCGAAGATCATCGCCCAGATCTCCGCCGGTGTCGGCAACTGAAATCCGTTGCCAGCGCCCCCGCCTCCCCCGCCGCCGCCGCCGCCACCGCCGCCACCGCCGGTCGCGGCAGCCGCATTGACCGCTTCCGTCGTCGCTTGGTAGGTGCTCATCGTGGTAGCGGCTTGGATCCACATCCGCGCGTAGTCGGCTTCGTTCACTGCGATCGGGATTGTGTTGAGGCCGAAGAAATTCGTCGCAACCAACGCTCCGTGCACGGCATGGTTGGCGGCCAGTTCGGCCAGCGTCGGCATCGCCGCTACTGCGGTGGCGTACGCCGCTGCCGCCGCTTCCTGCCGGGCCGACCGTGCGGCGCTGACGGCGCCGGCCAGTGTCAGCCACTGCAGGTAGGGTTCATGTGCAGTGGCATACCGCGCCGCCGTTGGCCCCTGCCACACTTGGGTAGACCCGGCTAGCACCGCTGCCAGTTCCGTGGCTGCCGACTGATACTCGGTACTCAACTGAGCCCAGGTCCGCGCGGCGGCCTGTAGCGGGCCAAGACCGGGACCGGTACTGAGTAGCGCTGAATGAACCTCCGGCGGAGAGGCCATCCAGAGCGGCGAGGTCATTGGTCAGCCGCCCGCGCCCAGGTACGTCGCTGCCGCCGTTGTATCTCCCAGGACATAACTCGTTGCTGCGGCGGTCACCCCGGCAGCGGCTCGACCCAACACCTCGAGACCTGCGGCGACCGCCGCTTCGTGCTGGGTGCCTTCCTCGCTGAAGTTCAGCGCGGCCTGTACCGAGACCGGATCTACTGCAGGAGGCAACACCACCGAGATCACTGGGGCGGCAGCCGCATGTGCGGCAGCCAGCCGGGCAGCGATCGCCTCGACGGCCGCACTGGTCATCGCGAGACCTTCGGGAACAATTCTCAAGGTCATGAGCACTTCCCCTTGTCCACGCCTCTCACCACGGCAGCGATCACCCACGCGAGGACGCCCGCCGCCAGGCCAAAACCCAAGTGGAACAACACCTTCTCACCCCATGACTCGGTGCCGATCAAGGCCGGCATCGAATTGGCAAGCGACACAAGGTGCACCGGCGCCGCAGCCAGCGCGACCACCCATCGATGTCGCCGCGCCATCGGTACAGCACAAATCGTGTACAGCAGGGCCGCGGCAGCCACGTAACGCACGCTTCCTGCACCGGCCGGACTGGCCGCAAACATCGTCGCGATCGTCGCCGTGGCACCCACCGCCAGCACAGCCGAACGCCGCCGGCTGGTCAAGCAGACCGCCACCAACAGGGTCAGCCAGATCAGGCCGCGGTGTCCCGGTAACCCCATGGGGATCCGGACGTCCGCATAACCGACGATGCCAACCACCGCGAGCAGCGGAAATGCCAGTTCCCGAGCAGACGTAAACCGCAGAAACGTCTCGGCATCCGACATCGCAGCGCCGGAGGGCGCGCTGTGCGGCAGGACCATATGCGGAACAATACGCCCCAGTAGTCCTGATTTGCGGATCGGATGAGTCATATTCTCCGCATATGCGATATTCATACACCGCACGGTGTGGGCGTCAGCACCTGGCGGCGATCTCGGCGATGATGCTGGTCGCCGCCGGCGGCTCTGGGTGCGTCGCAATGCCGGACACAGCGGGACCGCTGGTGGTCAAGCAAGACGATCGGGTGCTGCGGCGTTTCAACATGCAGCAGTTGCGGGACCTTCCCCAGGTCGACGTCCAGACACCTCAGTCGCACGGCGCACAGGTTCAACGAGGCCCCAGCGTGCGCTCGATTCTCGGCGCCGCGGGTGTAGCGCACGTGGACCGGCTCCGGGTAGAAGGACGCGACCCCGCCCAGATATTGAGTGCCCAGGAGCTCGCCGACGATGTCATCCTCAATCGCACCAAGCGAAACACGCTCAAGCTCGTCGGACCTAGATTGCCTCGCGATCGGTGGGTCCGGGATGTCGTTGTCCTGGTGGCCATTTCATGAGTCGCGCGCTGGCCGGCGTCGATTTGTTGATCGGCATAGACGACACTGACGATCTGCGCAGCCCGGGCACCGGCCGCCGGGCGCGGGCACTGCTGCAAGAGCTCACCGCGGCCTTGCTGGGCACCGCGGCCGGTGCCACCCGCCACCAGTTGCTGGTGGACGATCGAATTCCCTACACCAGCCACAATTCCAGTGCCTGCCTGATGTGGCGAAGCGCCTCGTACGACCCGGCGTCGGTGCTGAACGACGTCATCGAGCTGGCCGGGCGTTTTCTGGAACGAGTCTGCCCGCCCGCCGCCGACCCAGGGCTCGTCGTGGCTGTCCCAAGTCGCGTCGACGATGTCGCGGCGCTGGTGGAATTCGGTCAGCGGGCAAAACGTGAAGTGCTGTGCACTCGAGACGCTCGAGAACTCGCTGCCCGGCTGGGTATTCACCTTTCCGGACACGGAGGAACCCAGGACGGCGTGTTGGGTGCGCTGGCCGCGGTCGGGCTGTTCTTGTCTGGCAATGACGGATTGTTCATCACGCTGCCCGGTCTTTATGAACTGCCCGGCGAGGCGACGATTGACGATCTTTACGCACGCATCCCCCTCGACGATGCTCGTGACGACTGCCATCGCCGACCCGCTACCGGCGATCTGGTCGAACTCGGCGACTGGGTCCATCCGGTGCTGCTGGAGGGCCGTTCGGTCCTACTTTTAGACCGGCCCCGCGAGTGCCGCGACGGCCGGCAGGTCTGGAGGACGGCACCGCGGGCGGTCGTCAAACAACATTGAGCGTCAACCTCGGTAGGATTCGTCCGTGTCGACACTAAGGATCAAGCAAGCCGCGGAGTTGCTTGGAGTCAGTGACGACACCGTGCGCCGATGGATCCAGCAGGGCACGTTGGCGGTCGAGCAGGACGAGTCGGGACGCAAGGTGATCGCCGGTGACGTTCTGGCTGAATTCTGGCGTATCAACGCGCCGCCACCACCATCGAACCCGCTGAACAGCAGCAGTTCCGCCCGCAACCGCTTCGTCGGCCTGGTCACAAAAGTAATCAGCGACAAAGTGATGGCTCAGGTGGAAATGCAATGCGGACCTCACACTGTCGTGTCGTTGATGAGCGCCGAGGCCGCCCAGGAACTGAA